>NZ_DBMCYK010000003.1:0-189772 GCF_056978975.1 Candidatus Limimorpha avicola | reverse complement strand
GGAAAATTGGATACTTTCGATACTGTCCCAAAAAGTGTGTAAAATTCAAAGTTTAATATTTTTGTAGTAGTTAAATTTTTTAAAAAACAAAACATGAATTTCACACAAGAGCAAAGATACGAAATCATTGAAAAGATAATCAAAGAAGGAAAAGGAATAGAAGAAATACTGAAAAATGAGTCTTGAGATACTGATGAAGGCAGAAAGGAAAAGAATATGAAGATACTGTTTTTATTACTCTTTATTCATTGATTATCAATCTAAAAATATAATAACAACTTTTTTGTAACTAAAAATTCATTAAAAAAATATACTTTTTGATTTCAAAAACTAATCTTCTGATTTTTTTGTTTAATTTTGCAAAATTTAGCATACTTCTTGTATATAAATGTAGCATTAAAAAAGTAAGGTATGAAACCATTTTTTGGAAAGAAGGACGTTGCATCAAGAAAAAAAAGAATTGCAATCGCATTGCTGGTCATTATAGCGGTTGTCGTTGTGTATGTAATAATATCTCGTAAGCCAGCCCCTCAACCGGAACCTCCTGTAGTGGAAATAGAACCTGTAATAGAAGATGATGTTGAGATTTATGGAGAATATGTGGGGAGAATTCGTGCTCAGCAATTTGTTGAAGTTCATGCACGTGTAGAAGGTTATTTGGAACAGATGCTTTTTGAGGAAGGAACCTATGTTACTAAAAATCAAGTCCTTTTTGTGATAAATCAGGACCAATATAAAGCAAAGGTTGACAAGGTCCGTGCTCAGTTAAAGAAAGATGAAGCTCAGGCTCAAAAGGCAAAACGTGATTTGGAACGTTTGCGCCCTCTGTATGAACAAAATGCAGCCAGTCAGTTGGACTTAGACAATGCCGTTGCGGCTTATGAGACTGCTGAGGCTTCTGTTGCAATGAGTAAGGCAGATCTCTATCAGGCAGAACAGGAATTAGGTTATACTATAGTGCGTTCTCCTTTATCAGGTCATATCAGCGAACGCCACGTTGACCTCGGTACTCTCGTTGGTACAGGCGGGAAATCGTTGCTTGCTACCATAGTGAAAAGCGATACTGTTTTGGTGGATTTCAGCATGACGGCTTTAGATTATCTGAAAAGTAAAGAAAGAAATGTAAATTTGGGTGTAAAGGATTCTACTCGCTCATGGCAACCCAACATCTCCATAACATTGGCAGACAATACTGTATATCCGTTCAAAGGGTATGTCGATTTTGCAGAACCTCAGGTGGACCCTCTTACTGGAACTTTCTCTGTACGTGCCGAGATGCCTAATCCTAACCGAGTGCTGTTGCCTGGACAGTTTACTAAGGTAAAACTGTTGTTGGATGTAAGAGAAAATGCTACCGTGGTACCTTTGAAATCTGTCATGATCGAAAAAGGTGGCGCTTATATTTATGTCATTCGTAGAGATACTACTGTGGAACGACGTTTTATTGAACTTGGACCTGAATTTCAAAACTATGTCGTTGTAGAAAGAGGTCTTGGTCCTAAAGAATATATAGTTTCCGAAGGGTATCATAAATTGAGTCCGGGAATGAAAGTCAAATTGAGTTCGACAGAACAGGACGGCAATTAAAATCTTCATGCATTATGAAAGTGAGTTTTTTTATAGACAGACCTGTCTTTTCGATAGTTATTTCCATATTGATAGTGATAGTTGGTATCATAGGTCTTACCATGTTGCCTATCGACCAGTATCCACAGATTACTCCTCCTGTCGTTAAGGTTAGTGCTTCGTATCCCGGAGCGAGTGCTTTGACAGTGTCGCAGGCTGTTGCAACTCCTATTGAACAGGAGTTGAATGGAACACCGGGCATGCTTTATATGGAATCCAATAGTTCCAATTCCGGAGGCTTTTCTGCAACTATTACATTTGACATTTCTGCCGACCCGGATTTGGCAGCGGTGGAGATACAGAATCGTATTAAATTGGCAGAATCGCGTCTCCCGGCTGAAGTGGTCCAAAATGGTATCTCTGTGGAAAAACAGGCTGCCAGCCAGTTGATGACTATATGTCTTACTTCTACTGACCCTAAATTTGATGAGATATATCTAAGTAACTTCGCTACACTTAATGTACTTGACCTGATTCGTCGTATCCCCGGTGTTGGACGTGTCTCTAATATTGGTAGCCGTTATTATGCTATGCAGATATGGGTGCAGCCGGATAAATTGGCAAGTTTCGGTCTTACTGTGGCAGACTTACAGACTGCCTTGAAAGACCAGAATCGTGAATCTGCAGCCGGCGTCTTGGGACAGCAGCCTGTCACAGGTCTCGATGTCACAATACCAATTACAACCCAGGGCAGGTTGTCAACGGCAAGCCAATTTGAAGAGATAGTGGTTCGCGCCAATCCTGATGGGTCAATAATACGGTTGCGTGATGTGGCTCGTATCTCACTGGAAGCATCCTCATATAATACTGAGAGTAATATCAATGGAGAGAATGCCGCTGTCTTGGCAATCTATATGCTGCCCGGCGCCAATGCAATGGAAGTCGCAAAAAGAGTCAAGGAGGAAATGGAGGAAATCAGCAAGAACTTTCCTGACGATATGCATTATGAAATACCTTTTGACATGACAACTTATATCTCAGAGTCTATTCATGAAGTATATAAGACATTGTTCGAGGCTTTGTTCCTGGTTATTGTCGTGGTATTCCTTTCTTTGCAGAGCTGGCGAGCTACTGTGATTCCATTAATAGCTGTTCCTATTTCTCTTATAGGTACTTTCGGTTTTATGTTGATATTCGGATTCTCACTAAATATTCTTACGTTGCTTGGTCTCGTTCTCGCTATCGGAATTGTTGTGGATGATGCCATTGTGGTTGTGGAAAATGTCGAACGTATCATGGAGAAGGAGAACTTGTCGCCTTATGAGGCAACTAAAAAAGCTATGGATGGATTGACAAGTGCTATCATTGCAACTTCGTTAGTCTTGGCAGCCGTTTTTGTGCCAGTGAGTTTCTTGGCAGGTATCACCGGGCAGCTTTACCGTCAGTTTACAATCACTATTGTGGTGTCTGTTTTACTTTCTACGGTAGTGGCTCTCACATTGAGTCCTGTGATGTGTTCTTTGATAATGAAACCAAAGGACCCTAAAAAGAAGAGTAATATTGTCTTTCGCTATATCAATGCCTGGCTTCATATAGGCAATAAAAAATATATTGTAATTATTTCGCGATTGATTAAGAATCCTCGAAGAGTACTGACATCTTTCGGAGTCGTTATCATAGCTATCATTTTTATAAACAGATTACTTCCCGGCAGTTTCTTACCTGTTGAAGACCAGGGATATTTTAAAGTTGAACTGGAATTGCCTGAGGGAGCTACATTGGAACGTACACGAAAAGTTACAGAAAGAGCAGTAGATTATTTAATGGAAAATCCTTCCGTAGAATACGTACAAAGTGTTGCTGGTACCAGCTCTCGTGTGGGTAATAGCCAGGCAAGAAGCGAATTGACGGTAATATTGAAACCATGGGACGATAGAGATACTCAATCTATAGACGATATTATGGCTCAGGTGAAAAAAGACCTTGAGCAATATCCGGAATGTAAGGTGTATCTTTCCACTCCTCCCGTGATACCCGGATTGGGAACTTCCGGTGGCTTTGAAATGCAATTGGAGGCTCGTGGAGATGCTACATTCGACAATTTGATACAGGCGACAGATACTTTGTTGTATTACGCATCGCAACGTAAAGAAATATCCGACTTGTCGTCTTCATTGCAGGCTGAAATACCGCAACTTTATTTCGATGTTGATCGTGACAAGGTGAAATTTGCAGGTGTGCCGTTGGCAGATGTCTTTTCGACAATGAAAGCTTATACCGGCTCTGTTTATGTTAACGATTTCAATATGTTTAATAGAATATATAGGGTTTATATTCAGGCGGAGGCTCCTTATCGTGAACATAAGGAGAACATCAACCTGTTTTTTGTCAAAGGTATAAATAATGCCATGATTCCTCTTACTTCTCTTGGAACTACATCTTATACTACAGGTCCGGGCAGTATCAAACGTTTTAACATGTTCAATAGTGCTGTTATTCATGGATCTGCATCAGAAGGATATAGTTCAGGACAGGCAATGCGAATCATGGAGCAAATTGCCGAAGAACATCTACCGGATAACATAGGTGTGGAATGGAGTGGCCTTTCTTATCAGGAAAAACAGGCAGGTGGTAAAACTGCAATGATTTTAACTTTGGTATTCTTGTTCGTTTTCCTCTTCCTTGCGGCTCTTTATGAGAGTTGGTCTATTCCTATTGCGGTATTGCTTTCTCTTCCGGTTGCTGCCTTGGGAGCCTATCTCGGCGTGTGGTTTTGCGGGTTGGAAAACGATGTATATTTCCAGATTGGATTGGTGATGTTGATAGGTATGGCTGCAAAAAATGCTATTCTTATCGTTGAATTTGCAAAGGTGCAGGTTGACAATGGTGTGGACGTTGTGAAAGCAGCCTTGAACGCCTCTCAGCTTCGTTTCCGTCCTATTTTGATGACTTCTCTCGCTTTTATTTTGGGAATGTTGCCCATGGTAATAGCTTCCGGTCCGGGCTCGGCAAGCAGACAGGCAATAGGAACAGGCGTGTTCTTCGGAATGATAGCTGCCGTGACAGTGGGCATCTTGCTCGTGCCGTTTTTCTTCGTATTGATTTATAAAATGAAAGCAAAAGTTAATAAAATTAAAAAGTGATATGAAACGATATATATTCTGCCTGTTGTGTGGTTTGATATTTTTTATCACCTCGTGTCAGATTGGAAAGAAATACTCTCGTCCTCAACTTGATATACCTTATCGTATGACTGACTCACTGCAGAAAGATACTTTGACTATTGCCGACATGAAATGGTGGGAGATTTATACCGACACGACTTTGCAATCATTGATAAGAAAAACATTAGTCAATAATAAAGACCTGAAAATAGCTGCTGCGAAAGTAAATGAACTTGCTGCATTGAAACGTATAAGTTATGCTAAATTCCTTCCTCAGGTTAATGGACAGGTTTATGTGGACCAGGAGGCAGAAAACTATGGAGGCGATAATTATGATTCGGAAAATAGTTTTGAGATCAAAGGACTTGTCTCTTGGGAGATAGACCTTTGGGGCAATCTGCGTTGGGCTAAGGATGAAAGTGTTGCCAAATATCTCTCCGGCGTTGAGGCCCAAAGAGCATTACAACTTAGCATTATAGCTGAGGTCGCCCAATCTTATTTCGAACTTGTAGCTTTGGATAATGAGTTGTCTATTGTAAGACAGACCTTGGAAGCCAGAAAAGAAGGCGTGCGTCTGGCAAAGATACGTTTTGAAGGTGGTCTTACTTCTGAAACTTCATATCAGCAGGCTCAGGTGGAATATGCCCGTACAGCAACACTTGTACCTGACCTTGAACGAAGTATTTCGTTGAAAGAAAATGAGATAGCTTTTCTTGCAGGAGAGTATCCCTATAGAATACAAAGAGCTGTGTTGCCGGAAAATGTAAATCTGCCAGAGGGTTTGCCTGTGGGCTTGCCGTCTGATCTGTTGGAAAGACGTCCTGATATCAGAAAGGCTGAACAGGACTTGATCGCTGCAAATGCTGCCGTAGGCATAGCTTATACCAATATGTTTCCTCGACTCGCTCTGACGGCACATCTCGGCGTGGAAAGTTTGGAATTGGAAGACGTGATACGCTCGCCTTATCATTTCGTAAGCGCCAATCTGTTGGCTCCTCTCTTCGCACTCGGTAAAAATCGTGCCATACTGAAAGCAGAAAGACTTGCGTATGAGCAATCTTGTTACAGCTACGAGAAAACTGTCCTCTCGGCA
This sequence comes from Candidatus Limimorpha avicola, assembly GCF_056978975.1. Classification (NCBI taxonomy): domain Bacteria; kingdom Pseudomonadati; phylum Bacteroidota; class Bacteroidia; order Bacteroidales; genus Candidatus Limimorpha; species Candidatus Limimorpha avicola. The sequence goes on along the minus strand of NZ_DBMCYK010000003.1, from coordinate 183,949 downwards.
TTTATTGATGTACGCAATGCTATAGTGAATTTCAACAAGATAAAGGATATTTATGAGGCTCGTTTTGAATTGGAACAAGCTGCCAAGGTTAATGTGGAACTAGCCCAGTTGCAATATATCAACGGAGTTATCGATTACCTCGATCTTTTGGATGCACAACGTGGATATTTTGATGCACAGATAGGATTAAGCAATGCCATACGCGACAAACAGATATCTTTGATACAATTGTATAAGGCTTTAGGAGGTGGCTGGTAATAGCATATTTGGTATTGAAATAATACTGAAAGATGTTGATCTCAAAAACAATTGAGATGGCGTTTAAATCTTATAATATAAATTGACAAAGATGGGAATATTTGAATTCTGCATCCACTGAGAATTACAATTAATTGTAATATTGATAAAAAGAAATTGTGTCTTTTCCCATCTTGAAAAGAGGGACCTATGAACAACTCATTAAATGTGTTGTCAAGAACGACCTTGTATATCGATTTAAGGACAAATGTTATTCCTGAATTTTATATTTCTCAGTTTTTTACTGGGTAACAATGATATAATATAACAATTTACAATATGTTATGTACATATAAAAAAGGCGAGTTACCCCGCCTTGAATGTTTTCACAACGGAATAATCCTTATTGTGAATTGCTTAAAATTTGTAGTGCAAATATACATAATTTTTATTTTTGAAGTTGAAAAAACATTAATATATGAAAAAAATTTTAGGTTTAGACCTTGGTACAAATAGTATCGGGTGGGCAGTATTAACAGTAGATGAAGAATCTGTTAAAAAGATAGATGCTATAGGAAGTCGTATAATTCCAATGGATGCGACTGTTTTAAATGACTTTGATAAAGGAAATTCTATTTCTCAGACGAAATATAGAACGGAAAAAAGAGGAATGCGTCGGTTACGAGAACGTAAGCTTCTTCGTAGAGAGAGATTGCTGCGAGTATTGCATATTCTTGGTTTTTTACCAAAACATTTTGATGTTCAAATTGGATTTGATGAAAATGATAATAAAACATTTGGTAAGTTTATAAATTATGATGAGCCAAAGATAGCATGGCATAAAAGTGTGAATGGGAATTACGAATTTATATTTCAAGATTCATTTGAAGAAATGTTATCTGATTTTAAACAACATCAACCTGATATGGTTGCTAATGGTAAAAAAGTTCCTTACGATTGGACTATTTATTTTTTACGAAAAAAAGCGCTTTCGGAGAGAATAAGTAAGGCTGAATTGGCTTGGATACTCTTATCTTTCAATCAGAAAAGGGGGTACTTTCAGTTTCGTGGCGAAGTTGATGATAATATTGATGATGACTTTTTTATTATTAGCTCTGAAGTATTAGAGGTAAATCGGTTAGAAAAAGACAAAAAAAATGACAAATATTGGTATGAAGTTCTATTAGAAAATAATCGTAAATATACAGCTTCATTTATTAATGATATCAGTGTTTGGAAAGGTGGTATAAGAGAATTTCTTGTTAAAACCAAGAAAATGAAAGATGGAAATATCAAGGAAGAAATATACTATATGCCTACTTTTGATGAAATAGAACAAATGAGTGAAGAACAAAAGAATAAGATATATACTAAGATAAAACTGAAAACAGAAAAAACGATAAGCGAATCCGGTAAAACTGTCGGTACTTATATTTATGACAATCTGTTAAAGCTTCCTGACCAAAAAATACGAGGGAAACTTATAAGAACTATAGATCGTAAATACTATTATGAAGAATTAAAAGCTATACTAAAAAAACAGATGGAATTTCACAAGGAACTGTCAGACCAAAATTTATACGAACAATGCATTCATGCGTTATACATAAATAATGTGGATTATCGCAACAGCATTACTAACCGAGATTTTTCCTATTTATTACTTGATAATATTATTTTTTACCAAAGACCCTTGAAAAGTAAAAAATCTTTGATAAGTAATTGTCCCTATGAAGAAAGAGTCTATTTACATCCTCAAACAAAAGAATATATCTGTACTCCTATAAAATGTATTGCTAAATCGCATCCTGTTTTTCAGGAATTTAGATTATGGCAATTTATATCTAATTTACGGATATATGAAATTGAAAAAGAGAAAGATGTAACTCATGAGTTTTTGCCGTCAGTGGAAGAATATGTCAAATTATTTACATGGTTGAATGATAAAAGCAACGGAAAAATTAATCAAAAAGATTTATTTACTAACTATTTCAAGAAAGGTATGGCATATAGGTGGAATTATGTTGAAGATAAAGATTATCCATGTAATGAAACTCGTTCTACCTTAATTAAATATCTGTCTGTTGCACATTTAAAAAATGGCACACAAGTACTCGAAACAATTGGACACAATATATATCAAAGTGAAATAAATGCTTTAAAACATACATTAGATAAGACATGTGATGATAAGAAAAAGGAAAAAATGTTGAGTTTGCTAAAAGATAAAGAAAAAGCGTATCAATTGGCAAAACAAGATACATTATTTATACAACAAAAGGCAGAAGAGGCCTTGTGGCATATATTGTATTCCATAGAAACAGAAACGGAATTAAAAAAAGGGCTTAAAAAGTTTGCTGAAAAACACAGTTTATCAGAAAATTTTGTTTCAGCCTTTATGACTATTCCTCCTTTCAAGAAAGAATATGGTTCTTATTCGGAGAAGGCAATAAAACGTTTGTTGCCTCTTATGCGCATTGGTAAATATTGGTCAGAAAAAAGTATTGATAATAAAACAAATGAACGAATTGATAAAATTATTACAGGCGAATGTGATGAAACAATTCGTAATCGTGTGCGTGAAAAAGCTATTAATTTGCGTCAAAAATCAGATTTTCAAAATTTGCCGTTATGGTTGGCTTGTTATATTGTGTACAATCGTTATAGTGAAGTAAAAGAAATTTGTAAATGGGAAAATCCTGAAGATATAGATAATTATTTAAAATATCATTTTAAACAGCATTCTTTGCGTAATCCAATCGTGGAACAAGTTATAAAGGAAACTTTGTTAACTGTTAGAGATATTTGGAAAAGTATTGGACAAATAGATGAAATACATTTGGAATTAGGACGCGAAATGAAGAATCCTGCTGATAAGCGTAAAATAATGACAAAAAATATTTTGGAAAATGAAAAAACAAATTTACGAATTAAAGCAATGTTGTCGGAGTTTTATGATTTGCCTGACTTCAAAGATGAAAAAGGTAAAAATACAATACGTCCTTATTCTCCAAGTCAACAGGATATTTTACGTTTATATGAAGAATTTGCTTTGTCAAATCTAAAAAAAGATGATGTAGAATATGACTTTATTACAGGAATTTTAAAGAAAAATCAACCATCCAAAACTGATATTATTCGATATAAATGTTGGTTGGAACAAAAATATCAATCTCCATATACAGGAAAAGTAATTCCTTTGGGAAAATTATTTACCTCGGCATACGAAATTGAACATATTATTCCTCAGTCTCGCTATTTTGATGATTCGTTTAGTAATAAAGTAATTTGTGAAGTCGAAGTAAATAAACTTAAAGATAATATGCTTGGCTATGAATTTATTAAAAAACATCATGGAGAAAAAGTAACATTATCTGAAGGTAGGGGTGTTGTTGAGATTTTGTCGGTCCAAAAATATGAAGAATTCGTAACAAAATGTTACTCAAGTAGTCAAGCCAGAATAAAGAAACAGAAATTACTTATGGAAGATATTCCGGATAAGTTTATTGAACGCCAACTTAACGATACTCGTTACATTAGTAAATATATAAAATGTTTGTTATCTAATATTGTTCGAGGGAAAGATGTAAATGGAGAATATGAACAAGAAGCAACATCGAAAAATTTGATTTCTTGTTCTGGAAGTATTACTGATCGTTTGAAAAAAGATTGGGGTCTGAATGATGTTTGGAATAGAATTATTCTTCCTCGTTTTGAACGAATGAACGATATTACGGGTAAAGATTGTTTTACAACTTTAAATCGACAAGGGCATAAGATTCCTAATATGCCATTGGAACTCCAAGAAGGATTTAATAAAAAGCGTATTGACCATCGTCACCATGCAATGGATGCTTTGGTAATAGCTTGTACTACTCGTGATCATGTTAATCTTTTGAACAATGAAGCTGCTAAATCTAAAAACATGGATATGCGTTATCAATTGTCGCATAAATTACGAAAATATGAGAAAGAAATTATTAATGGTGAAGAACGAAATGTTCCTAAAGAGTTTAAAAAACCATGGGAAACATTTACTCAAGATGCTTATGATGCTTTGAAAAAAGTAGTAGTTAGTTTTAAACAAGATTTACGAGTTATAAATAAACCAATAAATTATTATGAACATTTTGAGAATGGTAAAAAGGTATTAAAAAAACAATTAGATGGAAACAGTTGGTCTATTCGAAAATCATTGCACAAGGATACTGTTTTTGGGGAGGTGAATTTACGATTGAAGAAAACTGTTAAATTAAAAGATGTACTGAAAACTCCGAAATCAATAGTTGAAAGAGAATTAAAGAATAAGATTTTGGAGTTGTTGTCTTTGAATTATACAGAGAAACAAATCGAAAATTATTTTAAGGATAATAAAGATATTTGGAACGATATAAATTTAAATAATATAGATATATACTATTTTACAAAAGAGAAAAATAGGTGTTTTGCCACCAGAAAAGATCTCATTACAGTATTGAGTGATTTTAAAAACATTGTTAAGGCGAAAAATGAAGAAGAAAAAAAGAAGTTTGAAAAGAAAAATAGAGCTATAATTGAATCAATAACAGATGAAAGTATTCAGAAGATATTAATGGCACACTTGGCTGCTAACAATAATGATTCTCAAGTGGCTTTTTCAGCTGAGGGTATTGATGAAATGAATAGAAATATTGTTTGTTTGAATAATGGAAAATTTCATAAGCCAATAAAGAGGGTTCGTGTTTATGAACAATCTGAAATAAAATTTTCTGTGGGACAAAATGGAAGTAAAGCTTATAAATTTGTTGAAGCTGATAAAGGAACAAATTTGTTTTTTGTAGTTTGTCAAAAAGAGGTATATGATAAAGAGTCCGGTGTTGAGAAAAAAGTTCGTGAATTTACAACAATACCTCTTAGGATGGTAATAAACTGCCAAAAGAATTATGGAAAAAATTGGCAATGGCAATTTGAAACGTTTTTAAAAAAAGAAAAAATTATCAAACAAGATAGTCATTTGTTATTTGTTCTATCACCAAATGACTTGGTTTATGTTCCTACTGAAAAACAAATTCAGAATGGGATTTTTACAATAGATAGAGAACATATTTATATTGTAAATGATTTTAATGATAGTACAATTTATTTTCGTCCAGTAAATTTTGAAAAAGCTATAGCAGAAGGAGAGGTTGATTTAAGATTTGATAAAGATAAGATGAGGAATATTGGTTCATATTCACATAAAACAGCAACTTTTGATGGTGTTTTAATTAAAACAATTTGTGTTCCTCTTGTTATTGACAGATTGGGTAATGTGTCTTTAAAGAAGTTTTAATTTATGATTAAACGTACGTTATATTTTGGTAATCCTTCATATCTGTCTTTGAATAGCGAACAATTGGTAATAAGATTGCCGGATATAGAAAAAAACGATATGTTGGGACAATGCCTTGTGCAAACGATTCCAATAGAGGATATTGGTGTAATGGTTTTGGATAACAAGCAAATTACTTTGACACAAGGATTATTGGAAAAATTGCTCGAAAATAATTGTTCCGTAATAACTTGCGACAGCAGCCATCTGCCTGTTGGTTTATTGTTGCCTATTGATGGTAATACTGTTCAAAGTGAAAGGTTCAGGAAACAAATAGATGCTTCTTTGCCATTGAAAAAACAATTATGGCAACAGACTGTCAAAGCAAAGATTATCAATCAAGCAATATTGCTGCAGAAAATAACTGGTAAAAAGGTGTTGAATATGATCAGGTTGGCGGAAAATGTGAGAAGTGGAGATGCAGACAATATGGAGGCTCGTGCTGCTGTATATTATTGGAAACATGTTTTTCCTGATATTGAAGACTTTTATAGAGATAGAAACGGGGTTCCACCAAATAACATGTTAAATTATGGTTATGCTATTTTGCGTGCTGTGGTGGCACGAGCGTTGGTTTCAAGTGGACTATTGCCAACATTAGGTATTCATCATCATAACAGATATAATGCTTATTGTCTTGCTGATGATATAATGGAACCATATAGACCTTATGTTGATGAATTGGTAATAAATATAATGAACGAATTTGATGATATCGGAGAGTTGACTAAAAATATAAAAGCAAAATTGTTGGGTGTTCCGGTTTTAGATGTAAAGATTAATAACCGTAGAAGTCCATTAATGGTTGCTGTGCAGCAGACTGCTGTTTCACTGGTGCGCTGTTTTGCCGGTGAGTTGAAAAGAATTGTTTATCCGGGAATGTGATGTATAATAGATTCAATGAATACAGAATAATGTGGGTCCTTGTTTTTTTTGATTTGCCGACAGAAACTAAGAAGGATAAAAAATCTGCTTCAGAGTTTAGAAAAAAACTTGTTAAAGATGGATTTACAATGTTTCAGTATTCAATGTATGTCAGACATTGTGCAAGTATGGAAAATGCAGATGTGCATATTAAAAGGGTTAAATCAAGTTTACCGGATTATGGGGATGTGGGTATTATGTGTATTACTGATAAACAGTTTGGAAATATTGAGTTGTTTAGTTGCAGAAAAGAGAAGTCTGTAAATGCACCTGGACAACAACTGGAATTATTTTAATGATAAAAATGGTAACAGATAAAAAATCCGGTTTAGAAAAACCGGATTTTTTTAATTCGAAAACAATACTTAATTTACTGTATTTTAGTATTTTACGTAGGGTCAGTTGTTTTCGACCCTACAAATATACAAATTTTAAAGCAATTCACAACCACTTCTTCATATTTACTTTCACAACTATTGTTGTTTTCGACCCTACAAATATACAAATTTTAAAGCAATTCACAACCGAGAACTGTTCTATTCTATATGTATTTAGCTTGTTTTCTACCCTGCAATACAGATCTTCATTACAGTCCGATAGAAATGTTTACTTTCCCTAAAAGTTAGGATTGTATTTTAGTTTTGTTACCGCAATCTGATAAAAAAAGCTGACCTTGTTATAAAGTCAGCCGTAATTTTATATTTTTTGATTTTTCAGGATGTCAATGATGTGTTACGAATATTTAAAAAGTGGAGGATGCTCTTGCACGGACGATTGGTGGCTGCAATTTGTTACACATACAAGGCTCCTCCACATAAATCTTATGATTAGTAAAATCATTCTTATGTAGATTATACAATTGCCCTGTTTATGAAAACTGCCACATTTTCGCTCTCGGCAATATATTGTAGTTACTACAACACAGCAAAATTAATGATATTATTCAAATATGCAAGGATTTTTTGTAAAATTTTTCATTGATGTACAATAAAAATCATTTTATATAATAGATAATCACTCGAGACAGCAATGCTATTTAGTTGTGAAAAACATATTGTATTTCTTTGGGATCCAACAAAAATGATAAATTACTTGAATATCGATATGAAGTCATAACATAAACTTTTTACATGATTTGTGAGCATATAATTTTTTTCAAACGTTATAAATGAATTTGAAAACTTTGTCGGGCAGTAATGGTTTGAAATAATGAAGTGATTACCGTAATTATTCATGTAATGATATAAAAAAAGTGTGTAAATCGGGTGGCCCCTTTTTACACACTAAAGATTTATGAAAAAATAATTATTCGACTTTGACATTATCCATACCTACTTGTATGGCTTTCATGTTCAAAGGAATAAGTTTGTGAGCACGTTCCGGCAATGAATGTTCAAGACCTTTTTCAACGTTAGCCATATCGATGATAGGTTTTATTTTGAGAAGAGCACCGAGTATAACCATGTTGAATACTTTGGCATTGCCCATGTCTGATGCCAACTGAGCACCTTCTATTGTGTAGATGCTGATGTCTTTACGAGTTGGTTTATGAGTTATGCCGTTAGGGTCGTAAATCAGTACGCCGCCGGGTTTTACTTTGCTTTCGAATTTGTCGAGTGACTGTTGATTGAGTATCACGGCTGTGTCAAAAGCGTTGATGATAGGGGAGCATACACGTTCATCGCTTACGATGACAGTAACGTTAGCTGTACCGCCACGCATTTCCGGACCGTATGAAGGCATCCAGCTGACTTCTTTGTCTTGCATGATACCGCTATAAGCAAGGATCTTACCCATTGATAAAACACCTTGTCCGCCGAAACCGGCTATGATAATTTCTTCTGTCATTGTTTTAAGATTTTAATTATTTTTTTACAAGCTCTCCGTCAACTTTAATATCACCGAGTGGATAAAATGGCAACATATTTTCTACTAACCATTTGTTGGCTTCTACAGGACTCATCTTCCAGTTCGAGTTACAGTTGGATACGATCTCAACGAAGTTGACACCGCTCTTGCCGTGAATCTGGTTTTCAAAAGCTTTCTTAATGGCTTGTTTTGCCTTGCGAACCATTGCAGGTGAATATACAGCCTGACGTGTCACATATTTTGTTCCGGGGAGTTGAGCTACAAGTTCTGTTATTCTCAAAGGATAACCGTTGTTTGGCAGGCCATCGAAGCCGGCACCCTGTGGCAATGTGGCTTTACGTCCGTACGGCGTAGTGGCTGTCTTCATGCCTTCGAGTGTGGTAGGAGCCATCTGTCCGCCGGTCATGCCGTATATGCCGTTGTTAACAAATATCATAGTGATGTTCTCTCCACGATTACATGTGTGTATCGTCTCGCATGTTCCAATGGCAGCGAGGTCACCGTCGCCTTGATAAGTAAAGACAACCTTATTCGGCCATACACGTTTTATTCCTGTTGCCAACGCCGGAGCACGACCGTGTGCCGCCTCTTGAAAGTCAACATCAAAATAATCGTATGCCATAACGGCGCAACCTACCGGAGCTACACCTATGGTGTCTTCATCAATTCCGAGTTCTTCTATCACTTCTGCAATCAGACGATGTATGGTGCCGTGACCGCAACCGGGACAATAGTGAAACGGCTTCTCAGTCAATAATTTTGATTTCTGATAGACTAAGTTCTCCGGTTTGATTATATCTTTTACTGTGATTTCTGACATGATCTTATTCTCCTATAATTTGTTTTTTCATTGCTTCGAGAACCTCTTCAGGTGTATGGATTATGCCGCCTACACGACCGAAGTGCTCGGCTTTAACACGACCGTTAACAGCCAGTCTGACATCTTCTATCATCTGACCGCAACTTAATTCCACTGACAAGAAGCCTTTGACACCATTGTCGATGAGTGCCTGAATGGCCTTTGTAGGATAAGGATATAATGTTATAGGACGGAGTAAACCGACTTTCAAACCTTCTTCACGTCCCAACTGTACTGATTTCTGTGCTATTCTTGCGCTTGAACCGTATGCTACGAATACATATTCGGCATCTTCGCAGTTAATCTCTTCAAAACGTACTTCGTTGGCTTCTACTTGTCTGTATTTCTCTTGAAGGTGGCGATTATGAGCCTCCATTCTGTTGGAATCCAAATCTAATGATGTTATGATACGATGAGGAGTACCTCTTTTGCGGCCTGTCGTTGCCCAAGGATATTTCTCTTTAATCTCTTCGTCTGTCATACGAGGTCTTTGGTCTGCCAAAACTACTTTTTCCATCATCTGACCTATGGCGCCGTCTGAGAGTATGCAACATGCCATGCGGTATTTGAATGCCAAATCGAATCCCAATGCCACGAAGTCTGCCATTTCCTGTACTGATGCCGGTGCTAAAACTATGTTTTTGTAGTCACCGTGGCCACCGCCTTTACAAGCCTGGAAATAGTCGGCTTGTGATGGTTGTATTGTTCCCAATCCCGGGCCGCCACGTACCACATCGGCATAAAGACATGGAATCTCGGCTCCTGCTATATAAGTAAGACCTTCTTGTTTCAAACTGACACCCGGACTCGATGATGATGTCATGACTCTTTTTCCGGCTGCTCCGGCAGCATATACCATGTTGATGGCTGCCAATTCACTCTCTGCTTGAAGAACGACCATTCCGGTACGCTCGTAAGGGTTCTGTTCCGAGAGATATTCAATCACTTCAGACTGTGGAGTGATAGGATATCCGAAATAAGCATCACAACCGTAGCGTATTGCTGCTTCGGCGAGTGCTTCGTTACCCTTCATCAGTTTTAATTCTCCCATTATTGTTAATTTTAAATTGTTAGACAATGATTTGATTAAAGTTTGACCTTATATACGGATATTACTCCGTCAGGACATACAACGCCGCAACTCGCGCAGCCGATACACTTGTCGGGTTCTTCCATATAAGCGTAATTGTAACCCTTTCCGTTAACTTCTTTAGCTAAACCGATGACACCGCATGGACAGTTTACGACACATACGCCGCAACCTTTACAACGTTCAGTATCAACTAAAATAGCTCCTTTGAAACTTGCCATAATTTTTATTTTTTAGGTTATTTATGTAATATCTTTTCTTTATTCAAAAACGCACAAATTTACACTTTTTTTATTTATAATTTTAAAAAACGTAGAAATTTATGCTCTTAACATTAGATTTTAAAAATATGAAAATCTATCATTTATTTATAGGATGATCTTTGGCAAACAAGGCGAGTCGCTCTGCCAATACAGGTATCTCTTCTCTTTGTATCAATGAGGTACAGGCTCTGATGCCCTGTCTTGTGCTCCCGGTGATATCCAATGATATTGCTGAAATACCGTAATACAACATTTCTTCGAGTAATTCGGCTCCTCCGAATCCAGGATATCCGTATGTGAAGTAAAAACCGTCTGCTATAGGCTCTCCCAAATCATGATCATATACAATCTCGAACCCGTTTGCTATGAAGGCTTCTTTCATTAACTTGGCTTTTTTACCGTATTCTATCACATCGTCGCGGAAATTGTATTCTCCGTCATTGACAGATTTCAGAATACCCCACAATGCATATTGCGCCGAATGAGATGTTCCCGAACTTAACGGATATATGGTACCATAAATCATGGTATATCCGAATTTTGTCGAACTGTAATATCGTTTTAAGTCAGGATATTCACGCTCTGCGAGTTTGTCGCCTATCACCATCATGGCAATACGCTCACCGGCATAACTGAAAGCTTTTGAACTGGATATCAATAATATGTAATTGTCGGTATATTTGGCAACAGAGGGTTGGAATGGTGCGACGCCCGGATGACTGTAGTCTTTGCGGAAATCCATGCCGAAATAGGCGAGGTCTTCCATGATGATGACATCGTATTTGGTCGCAAGTTCACCTATTATTTTCAATTCTTCATCGGTAAAACATACCCATGATGGATTGTTGGGGTTGGAATACAATACTGAATGTATTTTTCCTGTCTTGAATATACTTTCCAATTTGTCGCGCAACTTCTCTCCGCGGTATTCGTAAACGTCGAATGTCTCCATCGGAATGCCCAATACCTTGTTTTGCAACTTGTGAACGTTGAAGCCAGGGTCGATGAACAATGTAGTGGTTTTTTCTTTGTTGACTCTGCTGCATGTCAGGAAACTTGCAAAAGCACCTTGCATGGAACCTACTGTGGGAATACAGTTTTTGGGGTTTACATCTATATCAATGAAATTTTTTACGAATCTTGATATCTCCTGTTTCAATTTTGGCATGCCTTCAATGTCGGGATATAGTGAGGCGATACCTTTTTGCAACGACTCGATCTGTGCTTCAACACCTTTTTGTGCAGGCGGGAGCCCCGGAATACCCATCTCCATGCGCACGAACTTGACTTTACTTGCGTTTTCCAGATTATCTACAAGCTTCTTGATTTCTCTGATAGAAGCTTTCCCAATATTGGGTAATCCACTGTCCTTAAACACTTTCTGTGCGATTTCTTTTGCTACAATGTTATATTCCATATAAATATTTGTTTATTAATTAATGACTTATGCTATTTCTAAATTCGCTTCAAAGTTAGACAAATTTTGTTAATCTGCAAAATCTTTCTTAAACTTTTCAATGAAAATTGAATAATGTTAAACTATCTGTTTTGTATATGAGTCATTTAATCTTTATAAATGACATGTTTGAACAAGTTTTTTTGTTTAAATTAAGATTGTTAAGATGTTTTTGATTTTTGCAAGCTTCATAGATATTTTTGATGTGGTATTAAACTATGCTTTGTTTTTTATGTATGTTTATATGTTCTTAATGTTGAGGCGAATTGTTATATTGAATTATTATTTTATTTAATATTGAATTATGATAAAAAATATATGTAAATAAAATTATTGTCGTAATGTTATAAAGTGTTTTCAAATAAACGATATGCGAAACGAGTTGATGTTGAAATGGTTTTCAAACATCCTGATAGTAATTTTGACAGTGCGGACAATTGTGCTGTTTTATTTGGTAATTACCAAATGATATGTGAGTTCTTGGATTGTTATCTTATGTTTTTGATATAAATTTGGAAATAAAACATGAATGACGAAAAACCAGGTTTAATAAATTGAAGATTATTGTAAATGATTGTTTTAAGGGAAGTGGGACGTACTGGACTCGAACCAGTGACCTCTGCCGTGTGAAGGCAGCGCTCTAAACCAACTGGGCTAACGTCCCGATTTCAATAAAAAAACGCCTTCTGGCGTCGCGTGGGGCGAACAAGGATCGAACTTGTGACCTCATGCCTGTCAAGCATGCGCTCTAAACCAACTGAGCTACCGTCCCATTTTGCGGTGCAAAGATACAAACTTTTTTTATTGATACAAGCCTTTTTGTTATTTTTTTTATTATTTTTGGACTTTATAAAAATAAATGTTATGAAAAGACTCAAGTGTTTATTATTCATAATGTTCCTGATTCCGGGAATGTTAAATGTCAAAGCTCAGGAAAAGAAAAACCTTACTTTGTCCGATATTTATGAACGTCCTACTTTCGTTTACAAGAGAGTTAGAGGTATGGAATCTATGAAAGACGGCGATACATACGCCGCAATAGAAAAAGGTGAATTTAATGTTTACAGTTACAAAACCGGTAAAAAAGTCAAGACATTGTTCAATTTTGGCGACCTCGTGCTTCCCGGTGAGACTGACCCTCTCCCGGTTATGAATTATACTCTTAGTGATGACGAGTCTAAGGTGCTTCTTATGACTGATTATAATCCTATATATCGTCATTCCTTTACCGCCGATTATTATGTTTATGATTTGACAACAAAGGAGTTGTTCCCTCTTTCAGATGGAGGCAGTCAACGTCTTGCCACTTTCTCTCCCGATGCTTCAAAAGTAGCTTTTATGAGGGATAATAATTTGTTTATTAAGGATTTGGTTACAAAAGAAGAGACTCAGTTTACGTTCGATGGGCTATATAACCATATTATTAATGGTGCTCCGGACTGGGTCTATGAGGAGGAGTTCGGCTTTGCCCAGGGCTTCTTCTGGTCTCCCGACAACATGAAAATAGCATTCTATCGTTTCGATGAGTCCAATGTCAAAGAGTTTCAGATGGAGATATTCGACAATCTTTATCCTGACTGGTATTCTTTCAAATATCCCAAGGCTGGTGAAGACAACTCCATAGTGGAAGTTTATGTCTATGATTTGTCAAGCAAAAAGACCATAAAGATGGATACTGGCGAAGAGACGGATATATATATCCCGCGCATGAAATGGACCAAAGATCCTGATATCCTTGCCATTCAACGTCTTAATCGTCATCAGAATCATCTCGAGATTCTTGCTGCCAACGCTTCTACAGGTCAGACTACAGTGTTCTATGACGAAACGAATCCTTATTATATTGATGTTACCGACAACTGGACTTTCCTTGAAGACGGGAAATCCTTCTTGATGACAAGTGAAGCCGACGGGTATAATCATATTTATCTTTATGATTTAAAAGGAAATATGATAAAACAACTTACATCCGGCAATTGGGATGTTACCGAGGTGTATGGTTATGATAAGAAAAACAACGAGGTTTATTTCCAGGCTGCCAAAAATTCTCCTGTTGACCGTCAGATTTATGCTGTCAATCTAAAAGGTAAAATGAGAACTGTAGTTGATAAAGTGGGAACCAATGATGCCAGATTCAGCAATAATTTCAAATATTTTATCAATGTCAATTCATCGGCTTCACAACCGCCGCAATATGCTTTGTATGACAGCAAGGGCAAGATGTTGAAGATGTTGGAGGACAATGCTGAATTTGCAGAAAGAATGAAAGAATATAATTTGTCGGAAAAGACATTTTTCAAAATCAGCGATTCGGCATTTGTCATGCCGGACGGTACTCCTGTCGAAATAGATGCATGGCAGATTTTACCTCCGGATTTCGACCCTCAGAAGAAATATCCTGTCCTTATTTATGTTTATGGAGGTCCGGGTTATCAGACCGTGTTGAACTCATGGGGCAACAGCGATTATGATTGGCTGCAACTTCTTGCTCAGCATGGTATCATCTCTGTATCTATTAATAATAGAGGTAGCGGAGCTCAGGGACAAGAATTCAAAAAGATGACATACCAACAGTTGGGAAAATATGAAACGGAAGATATGATTACTTTGGCAAAATATATGGCGAAGCAACCGTACGTCAATGCAGATAAGATAGGTATTTATGGCTGGAGTTATGGCGGTTATATGGCTACTTCGGGAATTACCAAAGGTGCTGATGTCATAAGTACTGCTGTGGCAGTGGCTCCCGTGACAAACTGGCGCTATTATGATAATATCTATACGGAACGTTTTATGCGTACTCCGGAAGAGAATCCTTCAGGTTATGATGATAATTCTCCGATTAATTTTGTCGATAGAATAAAAGGTAATTATTTGTTGTGCCATGGCAGCGGCGATGATAACGTGCATTATCAGAATGCTATGGAACTTATCAAAGCTCTCGTTTCTGCAAACAAACAATTCGATTTGATGATTTATCCTAACAAGAACCACGGTATTTATGGCAATTATGGCAAGGGTGGAGAATGCAGGATACATTTATATACTAAAATCAATAACTTCCTGTTCGAGCATCTCTTGGGAGAATGATGTTTTTTGAGTCGAAAGTTATTTAAACGAAACAGCTCCGGAAAGTTTTTTGCTCTTCGGAGCTGTTTTGTTATATGCTGTATTTTACAGAAATCTCATTTAATGACATAAAAAAAGATTTCTATTATAGAAATCTTTAAAATGATGTTATTAAAAAAATATTGTGGAAACTACTGGGGTCGAACCAGTGACCTCCTGCTTGTAAGGCAGGCGCTCTGAACCAACTGAGCTAAGCTTCCGATAGGCAAAGAACTTGTTCCGTTTTTGCGTTTGCAAAGATACATGTTATTTTGATATGAACAAATAAAAAAGACATTTTTTTAAAGAAAAAATGGTGTGGCTTGACAATCATGGTTTTAAATGACATACAATAATAAAACTCCGATGATGTATGTTGTTGTCATCGGGATTTTATTGTTACAATGGAGTGTTCAAATGTATAGAGATGTTTTATTTTACAAGTGGTTGTGCGTATTTCTTTACGTCATCTTCCGTGATAGTGTTTCCGCATAATATCACGAGTCTTTCCACCACATTCTGCAACTCTCTTATGTTTCCTGTCCATCTGTAATTCTGCAGTTCTGCAACAGCTTCTTCCTTAAAAACAGGGGCAGGTTTTCCCATGTCTTCGGATATACGTTTGACAAAGGCGTCAACAAGCAAGGGTATGTCGTCTTTTCTGTCTCTTAATGGAGGCACCATGATGATAATGACGCTGAGTCTGTGGTATAAATCTTCTCTGAAGTTGCCTTTCTCTATTTCTTCTTTAAGATTTTTGTTGGTTGCAGCAATGACTCTCACATCAACGGGTATGTCTTTTTCACTGCCGACGCGTGTTATTTTGTTTTCCTGCAAAGCACGTAACACTTTTGCCTGTGCCGACAGACTCATGTCACCAATTTCATCGAGGAACAAAGTACCTCCATTGGCAAGTTCAAAATCTCCCTTTCTCATCTTCACTGCAGAAGTGAAAGACCCTTTTTCATGTCCGAATAATTGACTTTCAATAAGTTCTGAAGGGATGGCTGCACAATTGACTTCAATGAAAGGATTGTATGATCTGTTGCTTAACTCATGCAACTGTCTGGCTACGAGTTCTTTGCCGGTGCCGTTTTCACCTTCGATGAGAACTCGAGCTGAGGTGGGAGCGACCTTTTCAATCATTTCGCGAACTTCAATCATAGGAGCCGATTCACCTATCATTTCATATTGTTTCCTGACAACCTTTTTAAGAGCCTTGGTCTCTGTCATGAGTTTGGATTTGTCAAGTGCGTTACGTAATGTGATAAGTAGCCTGTTGAGATCCGGCGGCTTGGAGATATAGTCGAAAGCACCTTTTTTTATGGCTTCCACTGCTGTCTCTATGGTGCCGTGTCCGGAAATCATGATGACCGGAGTGTCGGAATTTTGTTTAATGTTTTCAAGAACTTCAATGCCGTCCATCTGTGGCATTTTGATGTCACAAAAAATAGCATCGAATTCCTGTTCTTTGATGATGGGCAATGCTTCTATGCCTGATGCGGCATCTTCAACAATGTATCCTTCATTTTCAAGAATATCGCGCAGAACCCGTCTTATGGCAGGCTCATCATCTATTATTAGAATGCGAGGCATCTGGTTTCTTCTTTGGTGTTAATCTTAACTTTTTTAATCTGTAATTTATTACGGCATCATAACATTTTAAAATATCACCGCCTATTATTGCATGTATCACCGGCAGATTGAACTTTCGATATGAGTCGTTGATGTGTGACAGGTCAATGATAATGCCTTGATAATCAAATAAATTAAAATTATTAAACGAAATTTTCCCTATTACCGACAATGTTATGTTTATGTCGGACGCTCCTACACTTGCAGAAACACCTTTTTTATGCTTTACCGGTGTAGGTTCGGCAAAATCGTTGATGGTTGTCTTATCGAAAACAGTCTGTGAAGCCCCGGTATCAATGATAAAGTTTGCATCTTTATCATTGATCTTACCTTTTATCATTATATGATAACCATCGTTATCAATAGGTAAGACGTCAAAAGGTATCTCGGTGTATCTACGCATTAAAAATTCGGTTTTAAAGCATATTTGTTATAGAAGTTTTCTATTATTTTTACTGCATCTTCAACAGTATCAACTACATGAAAGATATTCAAGTCATTTTCCGAAATAAGTTGGTTTGAGAGGAGTTCTTTTTTAAACCAATTTACGAGACCATCCCAAAAGTCTTTGCCTACTAATACGATAGGGAAGGAGATGAGTTTGTTGGTCTGAATTAGCGTTATGGCTTCCGATACTTCATCGAGGGTTCCGAATCCCCCGGGAAATGCTATGTAACCTTGCGAATAACGCATGAACATGGTTTTTCTTACAAAGAAATAGTTGAAGTCCAATGATTTGTCCTGGTCAATGAATTGGTTTGCCTTTTGCTCGTTAGGCAAGATGATATTCAGACCTACGCTTTTCCCACCTCCGAAATGAGCTCCTTTGTTTCCGGCTTCCATAATGCCGGGACCTCCTCCGGTGATGATACCGAAGCCTTTTTTTACAAGTAGATATGCAGTCTCCTCCGCCATCTTGTAATATTTGTTCTCTGGTGATAATCGTGCTGACCCGAATATGGCAACGCAAGGTCCTATTTTAGCCAATGTCTCATATCCATTGACAAATTCAGCCATTGTCTTAAATACAGACCAGGAATCGTGTGTTTTTATTTCATTCCAGTTTTTTTCCTGAAAGGCTTCTCTTATTTGTTCTTCAGTATTTTCCATGTGTTTTATTTTGGTTACAAAAATAATTATTTTTAATAAATTGTCAGTATAAAAAATGACATATGATGGTTTTGATTACAATTTTAAGATAGAAAAATTTGCTTTTATGTTATGATGTAATGAAATTTTATGTAATTTTGCATCGAAAAGCGGATGTAGCTCAGTTGGCAGAGCGAAAGCTTCCCAAGCTTTAGGTCGCGGGTTCGAGCCCCGTTATCCGCTCTCTTTTCTTAAAATGAAATATTTCAACAGTTTTATTAATATGTAAGGTCCTGTTACTGTATAATAATGTATTATTGGTGATGGTTGTTTTAGACGTAGTTTATTTGTTGAAAATAAATATGTATTTTGATTATTTGGCATAATTAAAGTTTATTTGATGATTTCTGTTTTTATAATTTACAGAAAAACTATAAAAATAACACTTGACAAAAACACTATGATGTAGTAATTTTGCAGAACAAAAGTTCTTTGAAGGGGTTGACTGGTTTTGACAGCTTGTAGAATGGTCATGTAAGCATGTCGAGCCTCGCAGTGACGCTCGCAAATCTTGACTGCAAAAAATTAATTGGCGAATACAATTACGCTCTCGCTGCTTAATCGAAGTACAGTAGATGTAGCTTAATTCTCTCACAAGGTGGGGGAACGAGACATCTCGCGGATGGATGTTCCCGATTCCGGTCCGGTAACGAGGTGCTCAGCAATTTTGGGATAGCAACATGATTTCTTCGCTCATGTCGCGAAAAATTAGAAGATAAGGTCGGGCTTAGGGCGTCTGTCCCCTTGCTCTTCACGAAAACCAATGGCAGAATAAGCATGTAGAAAGCATGGTTGTTCCTTGTTTGGACGAGGGTTCGACTCCCTCCAGCTCCACAATTAAAACGACTGCTGAATTTTAGCGGTCGTTTTTTTATGTTTTTTCGTAAAATTGTTTTCACTGTGTTGTTTTACAATGTTTGTCTTGAATCGTTTTTTGTAAATGTCATAGCACAATGTCTTGATTATGAAATAAGTCGGTTTTGATGTTGTTTGTTGTCAGTTTATATTCAGTAGGTATATTTCCTTATTTTTATCTTTCCTTATAATATTATTCTTGATTTTTTGTTATATTTTTGAATTGTATATAAATCAGTTTGGAAAACTTGTTTATGAGATAATAGTTTTATCTGGATGCAATATGTTTTTTGTTGGTTTATAGTCATGACATTGGTGAAATAATTATTTTTGTTGAAAAAAAGTAATAATAAAAACAAACTTAAAATAATTGAAAATGAAAAATTTAAAAAGTGAAGCATTGTTCCTTATGTTAGGAATGGCTATTATGGGATTTTTTATTTGGTTGGGGCTTTCTCATGTTTCCAAAGATGTCCGTACAGTCAATGTCAAAGGATTGGCAGAGATGGAAGTGAAAGCAGACCGTGTGTATTGGCCAATAAACATCAAGGTTGTTGGCAATGATTTGATTGCTGTCTATAATGAGGTGAATGCCAAGAATATTATTGTTGAGAGATTTCTGAAAGACAATGGTATTTCTGAGTCTGAAATCAGCATAAATGCACCGCGAGTACAAGATAGGGAAGCTGATTATTATTCAAACAATGATTATAATATGAGGTATAATGTAACGTCAACAATAACGGTATCTTCAAGCAATATCGATCTTGTGAGAAATTTGATGAGCCGTCAAGGCGAATTGATAAAACAAGGTGTAGCCATAGCCAACGGAGATTTTTATACCGACCAAGTCAGTTTTATATATTCTGATTTGAATAGTATAAAACCTCAGATGATAGAGGAAGCTACAAAAAATGCTCGTGCTGCTGCTGAGAAGTTTGCCTTTGACTCCAATAGCAAGCTCGGTAAAATAAAAACTGCTACACAAGGACAATTCTCCATCTCTGACCGAGATGATAATACACCTTATATAAAGACCGTCAGGGTGGTTACAAATGTGACATACTTTCTTGAAGATTGATATTATTGCAAGCATTTGGATGATGCGATATTAATTTTCGCATCATCTCTGCTGCAAATTATTTTCAAGTATAATAATTACCTTATTCCAAAGCATTTTTGAGATAATACCCTGTATATCCAATGCCTTTTGCGACGATTTCTTCAGGGGTGCCTTCGCATATTATTTCTCCACCTCGTATGCCGCTGTCCGGTCCCATGTCTATTATATGATCAGCCATTTTTATGACATCGAGGTTGTGTTCTATGATTAATACTGTATTCCCTTTATCTACAAGTTTGTCGAGAACGTTCATCAAAACCTTGATATCTTCGAAATGGAGACCTGTTGTAGGTTCATCCAGAATATACAGTGTTTTACCTGTATCGCGTTTCGATAATTCGGCTGCAAGTTTTACTCTTTGTGCTTCTCCTCCCGACAATGTCGTTGAAGGCTGTCCGAGTTTCAGATATCCAAGTCCGACATCTTGCAACGTCTTTATCTTTTGAGTTATCAAAGGGAAGTTCTCAAAGAAAACCAAAGCATCGTCAATGGTAAGATTTAATATGTCGTTGATTGACTTTCCTTTGAAACGAACCTCCAAAGTCTCTCTGTTATATCGTTTGCCTTGGCATGTCTCGCATAAGACATGCACATCAGGTAAGAAATTCATTTCTATTACACGCAATCCGGCACCACCGCATGTCTCGCATCGTCCTCCTTTAACATTAAAAGAGAATCTTCCCGACTTGTAACCGCGTATCTTTGATTCCGGTAACTCGCTGTATAACTTGCGTATCTCATCGAAAACTTTGGTATATGTCGCAGGGTTTGACCTTGGAGTTCGTCCTATGGGAGCTTGATTAATCTCGATGACTTTGTTGATATTTTCCAGTCCGGTGATGCTGTCGTAAGGTAGAGGTTCTTTTACCGAGTTGTAAAAGTGCTTGCTGAGGATGGGATATAAAGTCTCGTTGATAAGAGATGATTTTCCAGAACCTGACACCCCGGTGACACATATCATGATGCCGAGCGGTATTGTCAGATTTACATTCTTCAGATTGTTGCCTCTTGCACCGTATAGTGTGATATGCTGTCCATCAAGCGGTTGTCGTCTCTTTTCCGGAATTTCTATTTTTCTCTTTCCTTTAAGATAATCACACGTCAATCCCTTTCCTTTCATGGCTTCTTTAGGAGTTCCTTGAAAGATGACTTCTCCGCCGTGACAGCCCGCTCCCGGTCCTATGTCAACTATATAATCCGATTCCATCATGGTGTCTTTGTCATGTTCTACAACAATAATGGAATTGCCTATGTCACGTAAGTCTTTCAATGATTCTATCAACTTGTGATTGTCGCGTTGGTGCAGTCCTATGCTCGGTTCGTCAAGAATGTACAATATGCCTGTCAGTTGTGAGCCTATTTGCGTGGCAAGTCTTATACGTTGAGCTTCTCCTCCAGATAATGTCTTTGACGGACAATTCATGTTGAGATAGTCTATACCTACATTAAGGAGAAAATGTAATCTTTTACTTATTTCAGAAAGTATGCTTTTTGCAATCTCATTTTGTTTATCATTCAAATGATTTGGAAGGTCGTCTATCCATTCCGACAATTCTAATACGTCTAATGATGCCACTTCGGCAATGTTTTTGCCGTTTATTCTGAAATACAGCGATTCTTTCTTCAGACGTTGTCCGCTGCACTCGGGACATGTCTCTTCGTTCATGAAACTTGTTGCCCATCGTACAATATCAGCAGGAGCATTATCAGTGTTTTGTTTTTCAATAACGTTAATTATACCTTCGAATGTAGTAAAATATGAAAATGGAGTATCGACATCATCATTTGCCAATGAGATATAATCGTTACTGCCATATAAAATGGTATCTAAAGCCTTCTCGGGAATGTCCTTTAACGGAGTATTGATATCGAAATCGTATTTTGAACAGATTGAAACTATCTGTTTGAAT
This sequence comes from Candidatus Limimorpha avicola, assembly GCF_056978975.1. Lineage (NCBI taxonomy): Bacteria > Pseudomonadati > Bacteroidota > Bacteroidia > Bacteroidales > Candidatus Limimorpha > Candidatus Limimorpha avicola. The sequence continues at coordinate 162,121 of NZ_DBMCYK010000003.1, read as the reverse complement.
ATCATATTGTTTTTATAGCTGCCAATGGGAGCTATACCACCATTTTTTATTGACAGGTTCGGGTCCGGAATTATTTTATTAATGTCGATGGCAGTTATCTTGCCGAGTCCGTTACATTTGGGACAAGCTCCATACGGTGAGTTGAAAGAGAAGGTGTTAGGCTCCGGGTCTTGATAGGCTATGCCGGATGTTGGACACATCAGCAACCTGCTGAAATAACGTAACTCATTCTTCTCTTCATCTAATACCATCAGCATGTTTTTCCCTTTTTTGAATGCCAATTCTATGGATTTGCCAAGTCTGTCCTTATTGTTGTCAACTAATAGTCTATCGATAACAATCTCTATATCATGGGTTTGATATCTGTTTACTTGTGTTACCATACTGAGTTCCCGAACTTCACCATCTATACGCACTTTGAGAAATCCTTGATTTCTTATCTGTTCGAACAAATCGCGGTAATGCCCTTTCCTGCCTCTTACTACTGGTGCCAGAATGTTGATCTTTCTGCTTTTATAGCTATCTAAAATCATTTTGGTAATTTGTTCTTCAGAATAACGTACCATTTTCTCTCCGGTGACGTATGAATAAGGTTCTGCTATTCTGGCATAAAGAAGACGAAGAAAATCATATATCTCAGTTACAGTTCCAACCGTTGATCTCGGATTTTTGTTGATGGTTTTTTGTTCTATGGAAATGACAGGACTCAGACCTTTAATGTCATCAACGTCAGGACGTTTCATATTGCCAACGAATTGTCTTGCGTATGTGGAGAATGACTCCATGTAACGTCTTTGTCCTTCCGCATAAATGGTTTCAAAGGTCAATGATGATTTACCGCTGCCACTCAATCCGGTTATGACTACAAGTTTATCACGCGGAATACGTAAATCGATGTTTTTAAGGTTGTTTTCTCTTGCCCCGAAAACTTCTAAAAATTCATTCTCTGCAATATCCTTTTTATCCATTTCGATAACTAAATGATTGTGTCGTTGATGCTGTCTCGGTATTTTTCAATATTATGTTTGCCTAACATGTCTTCATAATCATCGTAAGTAAGATTGAAAGGCGGTGTAGGTATTTTTATTTCATAAACTTCGCCTTTATGGACTTTTAATGATTTTGAGCGGAGCCAAGGATTGAATACTTTTAACAATTTATATGTTATTCCATGTTCTTTGGCAAAGTCAGCCCAGCTGTCAACATCTTTTGTCACTGTTACAGTCTTGTATTTAAAAGGTTTGTAGCAGAGTTCCTCACTTACGAAAATACCGTATTTTTCTGGGTTTTCAAAAATTGTCTTTAAAGCGAGTATTCTGAATATGTAACGTTCCGTTTCTTCTGCCATTAACAAGTCGTAATATGAGTTGGTTTTCTGCTCTTTTATATGATTCGAGAGTCTGGTTGAACCAATATTGAAAGATGCAGCTGCCAAAGTCCAATTTCGGAATCTCTTGTATGCCTTCAGAAAATATTTGCATGCAGCAATTGTTTCAGCTTCAACATTATAACGCATATCGACTTCTTTGTTGATGGTTAATCCCATTTCTTTTGCTGTGGCAGGCATAAACTGCCAGAACCCTACAGCTCCGGCTGGCGATATGGCGTTGGTAAGTCCGCTCTCCACAAGACAGATGTATTTGAAATCATCAGGTATGTTGTATTGTTTTAAGATGGGTTCTATGACAGGAAACCAACGTGTGGAACGTTTCAGAAGAAGCATGGTGTTGCTGTGAAAATAACAGTTCGACAGCAGTTCACGTTCGTAACGTTCTCTGATATTGAACATTTCCATAGGTACAATCTCTCCGGCAAATGTTATATCTGGTGCAAAATCTATGTCATGACTTTGTATCATTATTTGGTCATACGTTACGGGACGTTGTTTTGCAATATGTATTGCTCTGATACTTATCACTATTGCTGTTATGGCAATGACCCATAATGATATTTTTGAGATTAAAAGAAGTTTGTTTTTCGTGTCCATGTCATTCAAAAGGAATTACAATATCTTTTAAAAATGGAGCTGTATTGTCTTTATCAGAGAGAATAGGTTTAACACATTCCCAATCGATATTGATGTCGGGGTCGTTCCATCTTATGCTGCCCTCTGACTCTTTACAGTAGAGATTGGTGCATTTATATGTGAATATGGTATTGTCTTCCAATGTTAAAAAGCCATGAGCAAAACCTACCGGGATATAAAACATTTGTTTGGTTTCTCCGTCAAGGATGATAGAATGCCATTTCCCGAATGTGTTGGAACTTTTGCGCAAGTCAACTGCTACGTCTAAAACACGGCCTTTTACAACTCTTATCAGTTTTCCTTGTGAATATGGGGGCTTTTGAAAATGCAAGCCTCTCAATACCCCTTTTGACGAAAATGACTCGTTGTCTTGAACAAAATTAAAGTTCAGTCCCATCTCATTGAATGTCTTTTTGTTATAAGATTCAAAAAAATAACCTCTATCGTCTTTAAAGATTTTAGGAGTGATTATTAATAAACCTTCAATAGCTGTTTTGTCTATTTTCATATTATGTTTATTTGACTAAAAAGGTCGTCACGTTTTTCGTGACGACACTTATATGTATTTCACAAAATAATTATAGATGAACTACTTCTCCGTATGCTGCGGCAGCAGCTTCCATGATAGCTTCGGACATGGTAGGATGAGGGAAAATGTTTTCAATGATGTCACGTCCGGTAGCCCCCAACTCGCGTGCCAATACTGCTGTCGCCACCATCTCGGTAACGTTGTCTCCAACCATGTGACAACCGAGCCATTGTCCGTTTTCAGCATTGAAAATAACTTTTATGAATCCGTCTTTGTTACCTGCGGCACTCGCCTTTCCGGAAGCAGTGAATGGGAATTTCCCTACTTTGATTTGATATCCGGCAGCTAAAGCCTTTGCTTCTGTAAGTCCTACCGACGCTACTTCGGGAGTAATATAAGTACATCCGGGTATGTTGTTATAATTCATAGGTTTAGGTTCTAATCCGCATATCTTTTCCACACAGATGATTGCTTCGTGCGATGCTTTGTGCGCTAATGCCGGTCCGTGCACTATGTCTCCAATAGCATAAATGCCTTCTACATTGGTCCTGTAATATTCATCTACATTGATTTTACCTTTTTCATTGCTGATGCCGATATTTTCAAGACCAAGACCATCGAGGTTGGTTTGTACTCCGACAGCTGACAATACGATATCGGCTTCAACGATTTTATCGCCTTTCTTGGTGCTAACGGTACAAATGCATTTTTCTCCCGATGTGTCAACGTTAGTGACTGATGAGTCTGTCATTACTGTCATTTTTAGTTTTTTGAAGCAACGTTCTACCAGTTTGGAGACTTCCTCATCTTCTATTGGCAATATGTTCGGCATGAATTCTACCAAAGTTACTTTCACACCCATGGAGGTAAAGAAGAAAGCGAGTTCTGAACCTATTGCACCGGAGCCTACTACCAACATGGTCTCAGGTAATTTGTCGAGTACAAGTGCCTGGCGATATCCTATTATCTTTTTTCCGTCTATTGGCAAATTGGGAAGTTCTTTCACTCTTGCACCGGTGGCAAGAATGATGTGGTCTGCTTCGTGTTCTGAAATATTACCGTCGGAATCGACGACTTTGACTTTTTTCTCTGCTGTCAGCGAGCCGAATCCGTTAATTATCTCAACGTTGTTCTTTTTAAAAAGATACTGTATTCCTTTGCTCATCCCTTCTGCTACACTACGACTTCTTTTAACTACGGCTTCCATGTCGGCTTTTACTGTGCCTTCAATAGTGATTCCGTAATTTTCGGCATGTTGTATATATGTATAAACCTGTGCACTTTTTAATAATGCTTTAGTCGGGATACAACCCCAATTCAAACATATTCCTCCAATTTCTGCCTTCTCGACAACGGCAACTTTTTTCCCTAATTGTGAAGCTCTGATGGCTGCAACGTATCCTCCCGGTCCACTGCCTATTACAATAACATCGTACTTCATAAAATCACTTGTTTAATTTTTGCTATTCTTTTTATGTATTTAGAGTGCGAAATTACAAAATAAAATTGGTATGTCAAATTATCGCTCTATCTTTTTTAAGAAATTTATCTATATGCCATATATTTTGATTTTTTTTGTTAAAAATGTTAATGAAACATTACTTTTTAAAGGTATGATTTATTTAATATGTTAAAAATTATGCAAAAATGTAGTTTTTTTGAAAAAAAAACTTGACACATTTATATTATAGATACCTTTGCAGTGATAAATCAAATTTGTGATGCCATTGGCATCATGTTCCCTTTATTTTTTGAATTATGATTAAAGATTTTGAAAAAAATCCGTTGAAGCCATTGCTGTGTGCAGGCTTTTCGGGAAAATGGTATGCCGCCGCATTCCCGTTATCTTGGAATGAATGTGGTGTTGTTGATATATTCTTTTATATATCAATGTGTTACGGGTCTAAAGCTGATATTCTCTTTGTTGCAGTATATGATAATGGAAAAAAGAAATCAAAAATACTGCAATGTGAAATGTTATCCCACTTGGATGAGCTGCAATTGACTGTATATTACCATAATGTTAAAATATTAACATATACATTGCAATGGTGTTATGCATATAATACATTTGTGTTATATGGAAAAGAAAATAATATTATTTTTATTGTAACTAATACGTTGCCGTTTGATTGCTATGTGTATGATATTATTCCTGAAAACAAATCTTTAAATACACTCTTTTTCTCTGATTTATGCAATTAATATTGGAAATATTTTTTATAATTATTTTATTATTATATTAACTGTTTTTGGGGGAAATGTTGTTTCGTTGAAAATTTGTATTTTTTTTGTCTTTACTTTTGTTTTCATTTATATTTTGTATTTTTGCGATAAATTAAATCGACAAAAATGACTTTATCCCAATTGACTGCTATCTCTCCAATAGACGGCAGATATCGTTCAAAAGTTGAGAAACTTGACAACTATTTCTCAGAGTTCGCTCTTATTAAAAGTAGAGTGATGGTGGAAGTTGAATATTTTATTGCTTTATGCGAATTGCCATTGCCACAATTGAAAGATTTTGAACATGATAAGTTCTCTGCTCTACGTATGATTTATGAAGAATTTCAACTTGATGATGCTCAAGAGATTAAAGATATTGAGAAGGAAACCAATCATGATGTTAAGGCGGTAGAATATTTTTTAAAACGACGTTTCGACAAATTGAATCTGACATCGTATAAAGAGTTTATTCATTTTGGTCTCACTTCACAGGATATTAATAATGTGGCAGTACCTTATTGTATTAAGAAATCTCAAAAGGAAGTCATTTGGCCAACTTTGTTGTCGCTTGTCAATAAACTAAATGCTCTTGCTGAAGAATGGCGTGAGGTGCCGATGTTGGCTCATACTCATGGTCAGCCTGCAAGTCCAACGCATCTTGGAAAAGAGATTTTCGTATTTGTAGAACGTCTTGCAGCTCAGTTGGATATGCTTGATGATATTCCTTTTACAGCAAAATTCGGCGGAGCAACGGGTAATATGAATGCTCATAAAGTGGCTTATCCTTCAATATCATGGAAAGATTTTGCTAATGATTTCGTGGCGCATTTGGGATTGAAAAGACAAAATACTACTACACAAATCGAACACTATGACATGATGGCTGCCTATTTCGATGCCATGAAACGTGTCAATACTATACTCATAGATTTGTCTCGCGACATCTGGCTGTATATCTCGATGGATTATTTTAAACAAAAAATAAAAGCAGGAGAGGTGGGGTCGTCGGCTATGCCTCATAAAGTGAACCCGATAGATTTTGAAAACGCCGAAGGTAATCTCGGTATGGCAAATGCTATATTCGAACATTTGAGTCGTAAATTGCCTGTAAGTCGTCTGCAACGAGACTTGACAGACTCAACAGTGACACGTAATATTGGAGTGCCGGTCGCACATTCATTGATAGCATTTTCATCTTTGATGAAAGGTCTTGATAAACTGATACTTAATGAACCTAAACTTAATGAAGACTTGCATAATAATTATGCTGTGGTGGCAGAAGCCATACAGACAATCTTGCGTCGAGAACAGGTGGAAGGTGCGTATGAATTACTTAAGAAATTAACTCGTACCAATACGAAAGTAACAAAAGAATCTATTGATGATTTTATTGACGAACTTCCTGTAAGTGACTCTGTTAAGACAGAAATGCATAGTATTACGCCTGAAAATTATACCGGTTTTAATTACTAATGTTTGTTAGATGAAACGCAACACCAATTTCAAAAGAATCCTCAAATATGTTAAACCATATTGGTTTAGCGTTACAATGAATTTGTTGTTCAACTTGTTGGCAATAGTGTTTTCATTGTTTTCGTTCTCTATGATAGTTCCATTTCTCAACTTGTTGTTCAATCCTTCCAATCTATTACTCGTAAAACCTGAGTTTTCTATTAATTCCGATGCTTTGCTCGGTTTGATGAATTATTATATCAGTCTGATTATCATTGAAAATGGCCAGGCAGTGGCTTTGATATTTATTTGTGTGTTGCTCGTTTTGGCATTTTTCCTGCGCAATCTTACTACATATATGGCATTGTTTTATATGGCATCGGTACGTGTGGGGTCAATAAAAGATATTCGTCGCGACATTTATGCCAAATTGCTTATTTTACCTCTTTCATTTTATGGGAAGAGAAAAAAAGGCGATATAATTGCAAGGATAACTACGGATGTGCAGGAGATAGAAGTGTCGATAATGAATTATCTCGATGTATTTATCAAATCACCACTTACAATAATAGCATATTTTCTGTATATGCTTGGCGTAAGTTGGAAACTTACACTTTTTGTTTTAGTGATTTTGCCGATAGGCGGTATTATAATAGGTAAGATAGGCAAGTCATTGAAAAAAGATTCAAAAGAAGGTATGACTCTATTTGCCGGCATGCTCGCTACCATAGAAGAAACACTTTCTGGATTGCGTATCATCAAGGCTTTCAATGCCATCAAATATTCAGATGAGAAATTTGATGAACAGAATAACAATTATTCACGTTTATTGAAATTCGTCTATAGGAAAAGGGATCTCAGTTCTCCAATGAGTGAGTTCCTTTCTTCTGTTATCATAGCAGTGGTGCTGTGGTTTGGCTCTACTTTGATTTTAAATGGCAATTCCACTATAACAGCTGCTAATTTTATAGCTTATATTGTTGTTTTTTCGCAGATAATATCTCCGGCAAAGTCTTTTTCACAGAGTTTTTATTGTTTGCAGAAAGGTATGGCTTCTGCAGATCGTATCTTTGAGATACTTGATGCTGAAGAGATTATTGTTGAGAAACCTAATGCTTTGCCATTGAAATCATTTGAAAAATCCATACAGTATGATAATGTTAGTTTCCGCTATGGCAAAGATGATGTCTTGAAAAATATCAATATCACTGTGGAAAAGGGGAAAATGATAGCTTTGGTGGGAGAGAGTGGCGGGGGAAAATCTACTTTGGTGGATCTGTTGCCACGTTTTTATGATGTCTCCGGTGGAGTTATCAAACTTGATGGTGTTGATATAAGAGATTATAGGATAGAGGATCTTCGTGGTCAGTTTGGCGTTGTTTCTCAGGAGAGTATTTTATTTAATGATACAGTTTTCAATAATATAGCTTTTGGTATGGAACATGCATCACGTGAAGCGGTCATTGAGGCGGCTAAAGTGGCTAATGCTCACGATTTTATTATGGAGATGGAAAATGGCTACGATACTTATATAGGCGACCGGGGTATGAATCTTTCCGGAGGTCAGCGGCAGAGGCTCAGCATTGCAAGAGCTGTCTTGAAGAATCCTCCAATAATGATTCTCGATGAGGCGACTTCGTCTCTTGATACTGAATCGGAACGCCTTGTACAGGAGGCTCTTTCCAAAGTGATGAATAGCAGAACTTCTATTGTAATAGCCCACAGATTGTCCACAATTCAAAATGCTGACGAGATAATAGTTATTTCTAAAGGCATCATAGTGGAACGAGGCAAACATGAAGAATTGATAACTAAAGGAGGAGTTTATAAAAAACTTACGGATTTACAATCGTTTAATTAATATGAATTTAAAGGGTGTTTGTTTATGGATGGTTATTATATATTGCTTCTGATAATGTCGGTACTTGCCGTAGTCGTTTTCATTGCATTATATTTCGTTGAGGCAGGTTATGGTGTGTTTTACAGTAAAAAATGGGGTGTGCCTATAAATAACAAATTAGGCTGGGTGTTGATGGAACTGCCTGTTTTTGTTACTATGTTAGTATTGTGGCTGCGTTCCTCAAGGGTGGATAATATTACTTGTATTGTGATTCTGGTTATTTTTGAAATACATTATCTTCATAGATCTTTGGTGTTCCCTTTCTTGATGCGAGGGAAAAGTAATATGGCACTGATTATTATGTTGTTAGGAATGTTGTTTAATTGTGTGAATGCTCTTATGCAGGGTGGTTGGCTGTTTTACAAGTCTCCGGATGACTATTATACAATAGATTGGCTTACAACTCCACAGTTTATCATTGGAACGATAATCTTTTTTGTTGGCATGATTATTAATATTCATTCTGACAATATCATCAGGAATCTTCGCAAAAATGGAGATACGAAACATTATCTTCCAAAGGGCGGTATGTTTAAATATGTTACATCTGCCAATTATTTCGGGGAATTGGTGGAATGGATAGGCTTTGCTATTCTTACATACTCTTTGTCTGGTGTTGTATTTGTATTGTGGACTTTTGCCAATCTTGCCCCTCGTGCTGCTCGTATTTACAATCATTATAAATCTGAGTTCGGAGATGAACTCGATACTAAAAAAGTGAAAAGAATAATACCTTTTATATATTGATTATGAAAGTTGTCGAGTCGAAAATATTTACACCTTGTAAGATAGGTCCGGTAGAATTACGGAACAGGACAATACGTTCTGCTGCTTTTGAGAACATGTGCCAAGGCAATAGGCCAACACAGGCATTGTTTGATTATCATACTGCTGTAGCTCGAGGCGGTATAGGCATGACAACAGTTGCTTATGCAGCCGTAAACAGGAGCGGTCTCTCTTTTGATGGTCAGTTGTGGATGCGAGAGGAGATAGTCCCTGAGTTGCGTAAACTTACAGACGCCATTCATAAAGAAGGAGCTAAGGCTTCTATTCAACTTGGACACTGCGGCAACATGACTCACAAGTCAACATGTGGCTCTATTCCGGTCGGTGCTTCCTCGGGATTTAATCTCTATTCTCCAACCATAGTACGTAAGATGCGTGAAGATGAAATATTGCAGCTTGTCAAGGATTTTGGCAAAGCTGTTTGTCTTGCACGAGAGGCAGGTTTCGATTGTGTGGAGATTCATGCTGGTCATGGTTATCTCATAAGTCAGTTCCTTTCGCCTTATACCAATCATAGACATGACAAATGGGGTGGCTCTCTCGACAATAGAATGCGTCTGATGCGTATGGTCATAGAAGAAGTGATGGATAAGGCTGGTGATGACATAGCTGTTATTGTGAAGACTAATATGTATGATGGCTTCAAAAGAGGCATGCAGGTAGATGATTGTATTACTGTGGCAAAAGAGTTGGAACGTCTCGGTGTTCATGCTCTCGTCCTTACTGCCGGCTTTGTAAGCAGAGCTCCGATGACGGTGATGGCCGGTGCCATGCCACTTAAAACACTCGCTTATTATATGGATATGCGACGTTTTTGGTGGCTTAAGATAGGTGTTTTGCTCTTCGGCAGATTAATGATGCCTACGGTTCCTTATAAAGAGGCTTATTTCTTGGATACAGCAAAGATATTTCGCAAGAATCTTTCTCTGCCTCTCATTTATGTTGGCGGGATGATTTCCAAAGATAAAATGGATGAAGTGCTCGACAATGGCTTTGTGGCATTCCAGATGGCACGCGCTCTGATAAATGATACCGATTTTGTTAATAAGTTGATGTCGGGCGAGGTGCAAAAGAGCGGTTGCGGTCATTCTAACTATTGTATTGGAAGAATGTACAGTAAAGATATGAAATGTCATTATTGTGTCGAGAACTTGCCTCATCGTCTGCAAAAAGAGATAGATTCTGTCAAATAGTTAATATAGATAAAAAATAGATTTTTTGAATCTCGAGTTTATAGATAATTGGAGTGCGTTGATATTATTGGCAGAAACAAATGGCAAGCCTTTATGGATATATGAAATAAGAGCGGCATCTGCCGCTCTTGTTGTTTTAATAATTGCTGAAGTTATTTCTTCGGTGCGTTTTCAAGAATATCGAGCAATAAGTCCCAGAATTTTTGCACGGTGGCAATTTCGATGCGTTCATCAGGTGAATGAACTCCTCGAAGAGTAGGACCGAATGATATCATATCCATACCTTGAATTTTGTCTCCAATGAGACCGCATTCCAAACCGGCATGTATGGCTTTTACCTTGGGGTCTTTCGAGAAACGTTTCTTGTAGCAGTCTTCTGCAATGGCACATATAACTGAATTTGGATTCGGTGTCCATCCGGGATAACCGTCAGTATGTTTTATTTCAGCATCGGCGAGTGAGAAACAGGCTTCCACCATGTTGGCAATGTCTTCCTTCGATGACTCTATGGAGCTGCGTTGTGAGGTCTGAATGAAGAAATAACCGTCATTCTTCTTTATGGATGCGAGATTTGTCGATGTTTCTACAAAATTGGGAATGGTTTGTGACATTGCGATGACACCATGAGGACAGGCATACAGTGCATTCAAAAGATTGAAAGCAGTCATGTCATCAATGACAACATCCGGTTGTTCGCATTTTTCCAACTTAAGTGAAAGGTTGGGTTCTGTGACCTGATATTCATTGCGGAAAGCAGTTTCCATATCTTTGACATATTGTTCAAAATCTTTAGTCAAATCATTGGGAACAAGAACAATGGCGTATGCTTCGCGAGCAATGGCGTTACGTAAGTTTCCGCCATTTATATCATTGATACTCAATTCGAAATTATTAAAAGAATACCATAAGACTCTTGTGAGCAGTTTGTTTGCGTTGGCAAGATTCTTATTGATATCGTCTCCGGAATGACCGCCTTTCAGACCGCTGACAGATACTTTATATGAAGTGTTGTCTTCAGGAGCTTCGTTCATACGGTAAAATACCTTTATTACAGTGTCCATGCCGCCGGCACAGCCTATGAATATCTCGCCTTCGTCTTCCGAGTCAAGGTTTAGAAGTATGCGCCCGTTGAAGTCTTTGGGGTCTAATTTGTCGGCTCCTGTCAATCCGGTCTCTTCATCAACAGTGAAAATACACTCAACAGGACCGTGTTTTACATCAGGTTCTGTCAGTACTGCAAGGGCGGCAGCTACACCGATGCCGTCGTCGGCTCCTAAGGTGGTGCCATTGGCATGTAACCATTCGCCTTTTATTACAGCTTCAATGGGATCATTTTCAAAATCATGTGTCTTATCGCTGTTTTTCTCGCATACCATATCGATATGAGCCTGCAATATGATGGTTTGTCGGTCTTCGAATCCTTTAGTGGCAGGTGCTTTCATTATGATGTTGCCACACTCTTCTTTGATATATTCAATATTGTGCTCTTGAGCAAATTTCTCAAGATATGCAACCATCTTGTCTTCTTTTTTTGATGGTCTCGGCACTTCGAGGATTCCATGGAACTGTCTCCATACTCCTACAGGTTTTAATGTTAAGATATTTTCATTCATATTATGTGATGTTTAAATTGTTATAGTTTTAATTATGATAATCTAATGAAAGACATTTTTTTGTTATGATTTTCTACAAGTGTTGGTGAAACAGATGTAGTTTACTTATCTGTTAATCAATACTGTTAAAGCAACCCTTTTAATATGTCAATAGTTTTCACAGGATCGTCGGATTTAAATACTGCATTACCTGCAACCAGGACGTCTGCGCCTGCATCAAAAAGTTGTTTGGCATTGTTTACAGAAACGCCTCCGTCAACTTCTATGAGAGTATCGAGTTTTTGAACTTCTATCATGGAGCGCAATTTCACTATTTTGTCAAAGGTGCGTTCTATGAATTTTTGTCCTCCGAAGCCGGGATTTACCGACATTAGAAGTACTAAATCTGATTCACACAATATATCTTCTATCAAGGCAACAGGGGAATGTGGATTAAGGACAACTCCGGCTTTCATACCCAATGACTTTATTTTCTGAAGAGAACGGTGGATATGCGTGCTTGCCTCATAATGAAAGGTAATGATATCAGCTCCGGCATCACGGAACGCTTCGAAGTAACGGTCCGGTTCCACTATCATAAGATGAACATCCAAAGGCTTTTTTGCCAATGACTTGACAGCCTTGACTACTGGGATACCAAATGATATATTGGGCACGAATACTCCGTCCATGATGTCGAGATGAAACCAGTCGGCGTTGCTCTTGTTGATCATTTCCACATCTTTTGAAAGATGGAGAAAGTCTGCTGACAATAATGAAGGTGCGATGAGTTTCTTCATGTTAGATGATAATTTTTTTGTTGTCTTTTTTTTGTAACTGATGATGCAAATATAACTAATTATTTGTATGAAGTATTATGCAGATATAAAAAATGATTCTTTAATAAAGGAATGACAATAATAAATAAGGGACTCTCACAGTAATATGAAAGTCCCTTAAGTAATTAGTAAAGATAATACTTATCCGAGGTAACTCTTGAGGATTTTACTTCTGCTGGTATTTTTGAGACGTCGTATTGCTTTTTCTTTGATTTGGCGAACACGTTCACGAGTCAGATCGAATTTCTCGCCTATCTCTTCCAAAGTCATGGGATGGCTGCCGTTAAGTCCGAAATAAAGGCGTACCACATCAGCCTCTCTTGGCGTTAACGTTGAGATGGCGCGGTCGATTTCTTTCTTCAATGATTCATATAAAAGCTCAGTCTCAGGTGTTACCACTTCATCGCTTTTCAAGACATCGTACATGTTGTTGTCTTCGTCTTGTGTCAAAGGAGCATCCATTGACACATGACGTCCGGCGTTTTTCATGGACTCTTTTACTTCAGCTTCGGTAATGTCAAGTGCTTCAGCTATTTCTTCTGCATTAGGTTCACGCTCAAATTCTTGTTCCAATTTGGCGAATGTCTTGTTTATTTTGTTTATGGAGCCGATTTTGTTTAAAGGAAGACGCACTATACGTGACTGTTCTGCCAAGGCTTGAAGTATGGACTGTCTGATCCACCATACAGCATAAGAGATAAACTTGAAACCTCTTGTCTCATCAAAACGTTGTGCTGCTTTGATAAGTCCGAGATTACCTTCGTTGATGAGGTCGGGGAGGCTTAACCCTTGATTTTGATATTGTTTTGATACTGATACTACAAAACGAAGATTGGCTTTGGTGAGCTTCTCCAATGCCACTCTGTCTCCTTGACGTATTCTCTGTGCCAATTCAACTTCTTCGTCAGCTGTTATCAATTCAACTTTACCAATCTCTTGTAGATATTTGTCAAGAGAAGCGGTCTCTCTGTTAGTAACCTGTTTGGTAATTTTCAACTGCCTCATAATGTTTAGTTTGTGTTTTAGTATATATACCTGTGACTGTATTTACAGTCACAGGTTGGAAATATTATTTTCTTTTAGGGTTGCCGTTATCGCGTTTACGTGTGTTTTTGGCACCGTTATTGCCATGACTTGCAGGACGTTCCGGTTTCTCTACATATCCCTCCGGTTTTGGCAATAATACTTTATGTGAAAGTCTCAGCTTGTTGGTCTTTGGATCTATATCTATGAGTTTCACGTCAATGGTGTCACCTTCTTTCAGAACGCCATCCATGCTGTCAAGATGTTTCCAATCTATCTCAGAGATATGAAGAAGACCGTCTTTGCCTGGAAGAATCTCGACAAATGCACCGAATGCCATTACAGACTTAACGACGCCTTTATATACTTCACCGACTTCCGGTATTGCTACTATGCCGCGTATCTTGCTTTTCGCATTCTCCAATCCTTCTTTGTCGGTCGAAGCTATTTCCACTATGCCGCAATCTTTTTCTTCGGTTATGACTATCACTGTGCCTGTGCTCTTTTGTATTTCCTGTACTACTTTACCTCCGGGACCTATTACAGCACCGATGAAGTCTTTGGGTATCACGAGTTTCTCTATACGAGGCACTGTGTCCTTGTAATCGGCGCGTGGCTCTGTTATTGTCTTTGCCATTTCATCGAGTATATGCAGGCGTCCTAATCTTGCTTGTTCAAGAGCTTCAGTAAGAACATCGTATGACAAACCGTCAACTTTGATATCCATTTGACATGCCGTGATGCCGTCTCTTGTTCCGGTGACTTTGAAATCCATATCGCCAAGATGGTCTTCATCGCCGAGAATGTCTGACAATACGGCATATTTGCCTGTCTCATTGTCGGTGATCAGTCCCATTGCAATACCGGCAACAGGTTTCTTCATCTTGACACCGGAATCCATCAAGGCAAGTGTACCTCCACAGACTGATGCCATCGAAGATGAACCGTTAGATTCGAGTATATCGGATACTACACGTATAGTGTACGGATTATCATCTCCGTTGGGTATCATCGATTTCAATGCACGTTCAGCCAAATTGCCGTGTCCAATTTCACGACGGCTGACTCCTCTGTTGGCTTTTATCTCTCCTGTGGCAAAACTTGGGAAGTTATAGTGCAACATAAAGTTCGATGTCCCTTCTACAACTGCGCCGTCTATGGTTTGTTCATCCAATTTCGTTCCCAAAGTCACTGTTACCAATGCTTGTGTCTCACCACGGGTGAAAATGGCTGAGCCGTGTGTTGACGGTAACACATCCACTTCTGTCCATATAGGACGTATTTCATTCAATTTACGACCATCAAGACGTTTACGTTCGATAAGGATGGCGTCACGTACTGCCTTACGCTCAATGTCGTGGAAATAACGTTTTGCCAATGGTGTTATGGTTTCCAGCTCTTCCTCTGTATATTTTGAGAGATAGTTTTCGAGTATGGCATCGAAATTGTCGGAACGTTCGTGTTTGTTGGGATTGCCGGTGAGAGCAAAGTCGTAGCATGGCTGATAACAGCAGTTCATCATATCGGCTCGCAACTCTTCATCGTTGTTTTCATGGCAGTATTCGCGTTTTACTTGGGCTTTCTCCACTTTTGCGGCAAGTTCCAATTGGGCTTGGCATTGTCCTTTGATGGCTTCATGAGCTGCTTTAAGTGCATTAAGCATCACTTCTTCGGATACCTCTTTTGATTCGCCTTCTACCATTACAATGTCTTTCATGGAAGCTGCTACCATGAGGTCGAGATCGGCTTTCTCAAGTTCGCTTTGGCTTGGATTGATGACATATTCTCCATCTATGCGGGCAACTCTCACTTCTGAGATAGGACCATGAAACGGTATGTCAGATACTGTTATTGCTGCTGACGCTGCAAGAGCTGCATAGGCGTCGGGCAGTATGTCATTCTCTCCTGATATCAGAGTTATTTGAACTTGTACTTCCGCATGAAAATCATCGGGAAATAAAGGACGCAATGCTCTGTCAACGAGACGAGAAATTAAAATCTCATAATCTGACGGCTTGCCTTCACGTTTGAAAAATCCACCCGGGAATTTACCGGTGGCTGCATATTTTTCTTTATAATCAACAGAAAGAGGCAAAAAATCTGTGTCATCTTTTACTTCTTTTGCCGCTACTACTGTAGCAAGTAACATCGTCTTTCCACATGTCAATACTACAGAACCGTCTGCTTGTTTTGCTAATCTACCGGTTTCTATTGTTATTGTATCTTTGCCGGTTTGAATGATTTGTTTTATTCCTTCAGGACCCATCTGTTTCAATTTAATTAATTATTTTATGAGGAAATGAAAATGCAAAAAAAAGGCAATACGAAATTGCCTTTTTTTATACGTGTTCTTAAGAAACATTTATTTTCTAATTCCTAATTCCTTAATAATGGTACGATATCTTTCAATATCTTTTCTTTTTAGATAATCAAGGAGTTTTCTTCTCTTACCAACAAGACGAACTAATGAACGCATGGTTGCCAAATCTTTATTGTTTTGTTTCATGTGCTCTGTTAAATGCTTGATCCTAAATGTGAACAATGCAATCTGTCCTTCAGCTGAACCTGTATCCTGTGCGTTCTTTCCAAACTCACTGAAAAATTCTGATTTTTTTTCTGCAGTTAAATACATATCTTATATCTTTTCTTCTATCTTACGGTCTGCAAAAATAATACTTTTTTTGTAATCTGTGATAATTTTTTGAACATTTCGATAAAAATTTTGTAAAATTATTTTATGTTTTGCTAAAATGTTGATATTTAGTTAAATATAAACCAAAGCTGTTTCGATATACTTTGAAAGTTTACTTCTGTTTGTCCGTTCACTTTAAACATTAAAATATATTTTATCGTTTATCTTTCAAATCATTGTCGTTTTCTGATGTTATCTGTTTATTTTCATCCGGGTCCTTTGTCATTTGTAACATTTTTTTCTTTGTATGTTTTTTTCTTGACGATTCGTTTTGTTCGTTGTCCTTTGTGTTATTGTTTTTTCTGATTTTTTCAAAATCAAGACAATTTAACATTTTGATATATGTATCTTTTACAAAAGCTGACCTTTCTACTAATGGGATAAGTATGGATGAGAATGTTATGC
Organism: Candidatus Limimorpha avicola; assembly: GCF_056978975.1. Lineage (NCBI taxonomy): Bacteria > Pseudomonadati > Bacteroidota > Bacteroidia > Bacteroidales > Candidatus Limimorpha > Candidatus Limimorpha avicola. Next base: position 145,458 of record NZ_DBMCYK010000003.1, on the reverse strand, counting down.
TGAATAATATTACAGAAAATACTATGTTCGATACGTTTTCCGTACCCGGCAACATGGTTTGACTTACTACTATGGCGAGTACTGCAGCGGCAAGTCCCTTAGGGACAAGTACCGACATGTAAACCAGGTCTGTATCGTTTATGTCGGTTGATTTTGATGGTATTGATATTCTAACTATAGGTATTCTGAGTATGAAAATCAGTATTGCAATGGCAAGACCGGTGAGAATGGAAGCTATGTTATTAAGTTGAATGCTTACACCTATGTAAATAAAGAAAAATGTCTTCATGAGGAACACAAGTTCCGAAAATAAGGTTTTTTCTGTTTCATTGAGTACGGTAGGCATCTTTTTCAGCCATTTGGGCTTTCTGTTTTCATTTTTATTGAAAAGATTGAAGACGTCATACGCATTGGCTATTCCTATGCCAAATGCTAATGCTGCAATGGCACCGCTGTATCCTAAAATCTCGTTGATTCCGTATATGATAAATACAAATGCCGGAGTGGTGAAAATGGAATTGTCTATATGTCTTATCTTGTCAAGTATCATTGTCCAGAATAATGCAGCGGCAAGACCTATGAGGGTGGCAAGTACAAAAGACGAAAAAACCTGCCCGAAGATACTTCCAACTTGTAACTTTCCTACATTTAAAGATTCCAGGATGGCAAGGGCGAAAACTATACACAATACGTCGGAAAAAGCAGATTCCAATATCAATATTGTCTTGCTTTTTTCACTTATGTTTATTTTTCCTACTATAGGTATTATGACAGCCGATGAGGTGCCTCCTAAAATGGCCCCCAACATGAAACTTACGGCTGGATTGAGTTTCAAAATACACCAACCTGATATTCCTATTACAAAAAATGTTACAAAGAAATTGATAAGTGTCAACATGGTAGTGCCTTTTAATGAGTTTATCAATGTGTTGAAACTTAACTTAGTACCACTTTCAAATAACAATACTATAAGTGTTATCTGACTGAAAATACTGCCGATGGACCCCATTTTTTCTGCATCGATGATGTGAAATATTGGTCCTAAAAACAGTCCGATAATCATTAACAAAAGTACGTCGGGAATTCTTTTGCGACTGAAAATCTCTGTGAAAAGATGTGCTGCGAAAATTAAAAAACCGATAAATGCTATTACAATACCTATGTTAAAATCGTTGGAATGATTTTGTGTGTTGTTGATAACGGTCTCAATAACTGTGCTGTCAATAATAACAGTGATGGAATCGGCTGCATGCACGACAGTGTCAATAGACAACCCTGATGCGATGGAATCGGCTGCATGCACGACAGTGTCAATAGACAACCCTGATGCGATGGAATCAGTGATATTTGTTGCCGTAAAACTCATACTCTGTGTTTTTTATTTCTGCAAAGATACTGAATTTTATTATTGAAATAACTTTCGTTTGACAAATTAATGTCGAAATAGCTGATATTATACACTGAATTTGATTCTGCAAATACTTTCTTTTGTTGTAAAATTTTGTTTGTTGATGATAATCAAATATAGAATCATTAAATTTTACAAATTTTGAAAAAAAAGAAAATAATATTTATCAATTTATATGATTTTTTTTACTTTTGCATAAATTTATAAGTTAATATGAGAAAAAGGTACATTATTGTAAGGACAATGGTAATGATGTTGTTGTTCTTGAGTTTTTTCTCTTGCAAGAGAGATGAAGTCAAAGTTATCGAAGTTGATAGTGTATGGAGTTTGGCATTGTTTCATGATGACATTACTGTAAATGATGCTTTAAATCTTATTGACAGCACGTGGAATACTTGGCTTAAAATAAAGCCTAATGGAGATTTGTATGCCTGTTATTCCGATACTGTTGACAAAGTGCTTGATGCCAAGGATATTTTATGGGAGATACCGGATACTGAATTTTCTGCTTCAGTGGAATTTGAACTGCCTGAATTGCCGACTGTTCCGGGAGTACATGTTAATTATGATGAACATGGTTTTGTATCAGTACCATTTCATTTTGAAGGATTTGAAATCAATGAAGCAGGTTTGAGAGATGGATTTATGAATTTTACACTTTCATCGAGTTTGAATATCCTTGATACTGTCATATTGTCGTCATCAAATATTATTATGGAAGATGGTTCTGCTTTTAATCATGTTTTTGTTGGTGATGATGCTTCATTTTCAGGAACAGTTGATATTTCGGACTGTATCTTGAATCCTGATGAAAACGGTAATGTGATTTTCTCTGCTTCGTTGGCAGCGACTACTGATGAAACACCGGTTGCCGGTATGCAGACTTTTGATATTGGCATTATTTTCGAAAATGCCAAATTTGCTTTTGTTGAAGGTGTGTTTTCAGAAATGATTGCTCCGTTTTCTGATACTGTCGGTATAGATTTTGGATTGGAAAATGTTTCCGGTGATTTTGAATTATATACTCCTGAAGTTGTACTTCGTTATATAAATACTTTGGGTCTTGCAACAGGGTGTAATGTGGATTCATTGTATCTTGGCGATGATGATGGATGGAAAACTACTATTATTAGAGATTGGGAATCTCTGAATTTTGAACTTAATACAACCGAAAATAATTCGGATTATGATTCCATCGTCCTTGATGAACAGATTGTCGATATGCTTAACCTTATTGGAGACTATTCATTTCTGGGTTTTACAGGAAGTGTGCTTATCGACGGTTCTGATAATGATGTTGCCCGTATGACTGATGAGTCTTTTGTAAGTCTTGCTGCAGAAGTGGAGATGCCTATAAAATATAAGGTAAGGGAGTTTATCTATACGGATACAGTCGATTTTAATCTGGGTTTAAATATGGATGACGACGATTTCTTGTTCGATGAAATGAAGTTTAAGTTTAATTTTGAAAATAGGTTGCCGATGCAGATAATTCCACAGGCGTATTTTATGCAAAATGGTATTGTCATTGATTCTTTGATATTGTCAGACAATATTATTCCAGGATGTTATGACGACACTGTCTCAGATGCAGAGTTCTTGGTGTCTGTCTCAGACGACCGTCTTGATAGGGTGATAAATGCCGATAAACTGAAACTGAAATTCATTCTTTCTACTGAAGGTCATGAAGTGATAATGAATACTTTGGATGGATTCGGATTAAGAATAGGTGTTGGTTTTAAAACAAGTACCATATCAACGGATATATTTTAATCAATTAAATTATGAACAAAATGAAAAGGATATATAAATTATTGCTTGCTGTTTTGATGTTGTCGTCTTATTCTGCAAAAGCTCAATATGATGGTGTCACGTTTACTTTTTTGAACAATATACCTTATATTAATTATTACAATCCCGGAGCAAGAGTGCCGTATCTCGGCATTGTGGGAGTCGCATTTTCCAATCTTAATTTCAATGTGACCAATTCGAGTTTGTTGTATAAAAATATTTACCGTTTTGACAATGGTAAACCTGTGGCTATTGCGGCTTCTGATTTCGTAGGTACACTTAAGGAAAACGGCAACTTTATAAAAACAGGCTTTTCCATGGATTTGGCTAATGCAGGTTTTAGAAAAGGGAAGTTTTATTTCTCATTGGATTATAGACTGCGCTATTATGGCGATATAGACTATTCTAAAGACTTTCTCGGATTTTTCATACTTGGCAATGGTAATTATATGGGTGCTGATAATCCTGCTAATATTAATTTTGGTGTTGATATGGGCGTATATACAGAGTTGGGGTTGGGTGCTCAGTATGATGTGAAAGATAATCTTACAGTAGGCGCCAGATTGAAAGTCCTGAATGGTATTGTCAATGTCGATATGAAAGATATGAATCTTACTGTTTATACTGACCCGGATACTTACGTCATGACAGCTTCTTCTGTGTTTGATATCAGAATGTCTTCTATGACTAACCCTCAGGTGTATATTGTAAATGACTTGGGAAATATGTTTGAAGACCTGCGTTTTATCGGCAATTGGGGTTTTGGTGTTGATTTGGGCGCTACTTATGAACTTAATAAATATTTCGGCTTTGGAGCATCGGTGTATGATTTGGGTTTTATAAAATGGAATGATTCCAAAGTCCATCGTCATCAGAAATATAATTTTATTCTTAATAATGCTATTGTCGATGATATTGATGATCTTCTTGATATGGAGTTCGACTATACGGAGGTGGTGAATGAAATTGTGGATAATGTTATTGGTAATGATACTTTGATTGATGGAGGCAGTTATAATACTTCTCTTAGGACTCGGGTTATGTTACAGGCATACGGAGAACTTAATCCTATGGCACGCCTGACGGCACTTGCTCAGTTTTGTTTTGTAAACGGAGAGATGACTCCGGCATTTACTATAGCTTATAGCGGTGTGTTCTTTAAAAATATATTAAGCATCACTGCAAATTATACTTATTCAAAATATTGCGGCAATTGTGTCGGTTTAGGTGCAGGTGTTCATTTGGGACCGTTTAATATCTACGCAGTTACTGATAATTTCTTGCTTGTGACCCAAATAGGCGCACCTGTAGGCAAATTGATGACTTCATATTCTGCCAACAACCTGAGATTCGGAATAGTTTGGACAATAGGTTCTTGCCAAAATTGATACTTTATATAACAGATAAAATAATGCGGCTCTTAAATTCAAATTGATAAAAGAGCCGCTTTTATTTTGACAATTTATATTGTCTTGTTATTCTCCTTTGTAAAATGGGAGTTTAACTATAACGGCAGGGATGAGTTTTTCTCTTACTTTGATAAAAATCTCGTTACCCATCTTGCAGAAAGCCTTATCTACATAACCCATGCCAATAGCTTTCTTGACAGATGGTCCCATTGTGCCAGAAGTTACTTCTCCGATGTGATTGCCATCAGCATCACAAATCTCGTAACCATGACGTGCAATGCCTTTACCGGTGATTTCAAAGGCGCGGAGCTGGCGTTTTACGCCCTCTGCCTTTTGTTTCTCGTTATATTCACGGTCTATGAAATCGTTGCCATCGACAAATTTGGTGATCCAACCGAGACCTGCTTCAATAGGTGATGTGGTGTCGCATATATCATTGCCATAAAGACAGAATCCCATCTCAAGACGTAAAGTGTCACGGGCTCCGAGTCCTATCGGTTTGATACCAAATTCTTTGCCTGCTTCCAATACGGCTTTGTAAATAGAAACAGCTTCATTGTTCGGCATGTAAATTTCGCAGCCGCCCGAACCTGTGTAACCTGTAGTGGAAAATATGATGTTTTTTACGCCGGCAAATTCTATGATTTTGAAAGTGTAATATTCCATATCTTCAACAGGGGTGTTTGTCAGTTTTTGCATGGCTTTTAATGCTAATGGACCTTGTACTGCTAATTGTGACCATTGATCGCTTTCGTTGACAAAGTCAATACCGACTTTAAGCCCCATATCTTCAGCCACTTTACTCATCCAATTCCAGTCTTTTTCAATGTTTGCCGCGTTGGGAACCATGAAATATTCATCTTCAGCAATACGATAGACAAGCATGTCATCCACAATGCCGCCTCTCCCGTTGGGTAAACATGTGTATTGTACCTTGCCATCTTTAAGTGCTGCGACATCATTGCTTGTGCAACGTTGTACAAAAGCTTTTGCCAACGGACCTTTGGCACGAAACTCTCCCATGTGCGATACATCGAAAACACCCACGCCTTTGCGTACTGTCTCATGTTCAATGTTAACACCTTCAAATTGTACAGGCATGTCGAAACCGGCAAAAGGAACCATCTTGGCACCCATCTCGTAATGCATCTTGTTTAATGCAGTCTTTTTTAAATTCTCAGTATTTTCCATAACAATTACTAATTGTGTGTAAAGATTTTCTGCAAAAATAATAAAATGTAATTACATGACATACCTAATATTGTTTTTTTTATCAAGGTGAAAGAATATTTTTTTTCTTTAGATTATCTAAATCTTCTTTTTTGATATTAAATTTGAAAATATAAAAATGCTTTATATAATGTATTGTTCTCTCTTTATTATATATGGACTAACCGATAGATGTTTTTAATATTTATAAATTTAATATTAATAATTGCAAATATAAATAATATTTGTTTAAAATGATAATGTGACATAAAATATATTTCAATTATTTGTTGATTTAGCTACGTTATAATTATGATATTTTTATTAATAAATTGAATGTTATATTGTGATTCAAGATGTGGCAATAGGGCGATTTAATAAGATGTTTTCATGAATTTTTATAAAATATGTATTAAAAGTTGTGATATTTCTAAAATAAAGCTTATATTTGCGAAATAAAAGAAAGATGATTAGAAAGTTATTGATATTATTGATAATCAATGTAATGTTGGTAGGAAATCTTTATGCTGCCCACATTCTTATTCCAATGGATGAAACGCAATCGAATCATCTTAAAGCATACGGCGTCGCATATTGGGTTCTTGAAAGGGAAGTTGAGATAAGTTGGTTGTTGAATTATAAGGGCGGCAGCTATCTGATTCCTTATCATGAGATGTTTGAACGTGAGTGTAAGTTGCGCAATGTGTCATATCAGGTTATTGCAGACGTTCAGGCAGAGGCTATTCTTGCAGAAATTGCCGATCCTCAGGCTAATATGGATGAGATGAAACTGCAAAAGGTGCCTCGTCTTGCTGTGTATGCTCCTAAAAACATTTTGCCGTGGGATGATGCGGTGACTTTGGTACTGACGTATGCAGAGATACCTTATGACTTGATATATGATGACGAGGTCTTGGATGGTGTGTTGCCTACATACGACTGGCTTCACATGCATCATGAGGATTTTACAGGTCAGTTTGGCAAGTTTTGGGCTCGCTACCGAAATTATCCTTGGTACCGGAATGATGTTGAAGAACAGAAGAAAATAGCTGAACGTCATGGCTTTAACAAAGTGTCTCAGTTGAAACTTGCGGTGGCGAAAAAAATACGTGACTTTGTCGCAGGCGGAGGTTACCTTTTTGCCATGTGTTCTGCTCCGGATAGTTACGATGTGGCTCTCGCAGCTGATGGCCTCGATATTTGTGACGTGATGTTCGATGGTGACCCGATAAAGTCAGGCGACCCTTCGCGCCTTAATTATGACAACTGTTTTGCCTTTACTGATTTTACAGTCTCTCAAAATCCTCAGGAATATGAGATTTCTGATATTGATGTTACGGAGCGACGTCCTAAGTCAATAAAAGAAAATAATGATTTTTTCCTGTTGTTCGATTTTTCTGCAAAATGGGACCCAGTTCCTACTATGTTGACACAATGTCATGAACGGCTTATAAAAGGTTTTATGGGACAGACAACGGCTTTCGACAAGAGATTCGTTAAACCTACTGTAATCGTGCTAGGTGATAATGCTGCAATAGGTGAAGATAGGTATATTCATGGGAACTTCGGCAATGGTTTTTGGACTTTTTATGGTGGACATGACCCTGAGGATTATCGCCATCTCGTCGGAGACCCTCCTACAGAATTGGATATGTATCCCAACTCTCCAGGCTATCGTTTGATACTTAACAATGTTCTGTTTCCTGCTGCTAAAAAGAAAAAACAAAAAACGTAATGTATATTTAAAATGAAAAAAAATGTTTTATTTTTATTTTGTGCATTGAATGTTTGTGTGACAAATATCTTGGCTGAAAATGTCGATGTTATCACAGCTGAAAATGTAGCTAGATTGTTTATGACGGAGAGCGCCAAGATGAGAAATGTAGCTGATGTAAGTTTGGTCTATACTCTTAATGATGCTGATGGAATGCCTTCTGTCTATGTGTTCAATGTCAATGATTCCGGTTTTGTCCTTGTATCTGCTGATGATAATGTTAAACCAGTCCTCGGCTATTCTACCGAAGGCGTTTTTGATGCTACAACAGCAGCTGAAAGCTTTATGTCTGTAATGCGTAGCTATAGAGATGAAATTCAATATATTAGAGATAATCATGTTGAACGTTCATCTGATATTGAGGCGGAATGGGATTTGGTGAAATCAACAGGTCGCATAATGAAACAGCGTAATAATAGAAGTGTGACTCCATTGGTTGAAGTGACCTGGAATCAAAATGAATATTATAATGACCAATGTCCTGAAGATCCTGAGGGTCCTAATGGTCATGTATATGCCGGTTGCGTAGCTACTGCAATGTCGCAGGTGATGAAATATTGGAACTACCCCGAGACGGGAAATGGCTCGCATAGCTATACTCCGGGTGGTTGGGGCCCTTATTATCCTACAGAATATGCTAACTTCGGCGAGACTGATTATCATTTCGAAATGATGCCCAATGCCCTCGATTCTACAAGTACTGATGAAGAGATATTTTATATAGCTCAACTGCAGCATCATTGCGGCGTGGCTGTCGAAATGATGTATGGACCTACTGCAAGTGGCGCATATTCCGAAGATGTCCCTTATGCTCTTGAAAATTATTTCAATTATTCAAATGCTGTGCAATTGAAGTATAGGGATTTTTATGATAATAATACATGGAAAAATATGTTGAAAGACGAGCTCGATGAAGGGCGACCTCTTTATTATTCCGGCTCTGATGATGCAGGTCAGGGTGGACACGCATTTGTATGTGACGGTTATGACGAAAATGACTTTTTCCATTTTAATTGGGGATGGGGTAAACGTGATAACGGCTATTTCGCCATAGGTGCTCTTAACACTACTCGTTATGCTTTCAATACATGGAACTCCGCTATCTTTGATTGCTATCCTCGTGATGACGAATATTTTAATCGTCCGGAAAAGGCAGAAAATGTTATTTTGGAGGAATCTTCCGACAATAGAAATGTTACCATACAGTGGACTAATCCTACCCTCACTCTTGACGGTAATGCTCTTAATTCCATAGATAGCATTATCGTGCGCCGTGATTTTCAGCAAATTGCATCATTTGCTGATGTGACTCCCGGAGATATTATGTCTTTTGTTGATGAAGGTCTTGAACCGGGTGTTTATGAATATTCCGTCTTGGTGAAAAATGATGCTGGTTTTTCTGATACTGAATATAAATCTGTCATGGTAGGCGAGAAGTGCGATGTGATATTCCAACTAAATGATGCCGGCGGCAATGGATGGAGAGGTGCGTCTGTTTCTGTGGTGGAATCCGGCAGAAGAATAGCTGTCGTGGAGTTGGAAAACGGTGGCGATGAGACTCGTGTAGTGCCTCTGCTTAAAGGTGAGTTGTCATTTTATTGGAATAGTGGCTGGTTCTCGGCTATGGACGACAATGAAATATCTTTTACAATTTATGATGCTGTTAATAATGAGTTGTTCGCTTCTCCGGACTCTTTGGTTCAAGGATTCTTGTTCTCTTTCGACAATATTTGTGATAATGCACTGAATTGTATGTCACCGATTGATTTTGAAGGTGAATATCGATGGAATGATGATGGTTTTGGTGCCTTTTTGTCATGGTCGTTGTCCGCAGACTATCTTACGGGTTTCAATATATATCGCAGTAATGATAATGAAAGCTATTATCTTCTTGCTACAGTGTCATCAACAACGACATCTGATTATGAGTATTTTGACGAAACAGATCCCGATACCTATTTTTATAGAATATGTGCCACGTATCAGATGGAGGATGAATATTGTGAATCTGAGCCTGCAATGACACCTGACGGCGAAAACTTCGTTGTCGTGACAGTGACTTCTTCAGTAGAAAAACCTTTAGATAATATCTCAATGTATCCTAATCCTACTGATGGAGAGCTTATGATAAAAAATGACAATATAACATCAGTTGAGGTTTATAATCTTGTAGGTCAAATGGTTGGGAGAATTGCTTGTAAAAGCGATGAAGTGATCCTTGATATGAGTGCCTTTGAAAATGGTGTTTATTTTATTCGTATTATGAATGGAAATAGTTGTTTTACAAAAAGAGTTGTTTTGAACCGATAAATAAATTATTAGTTTAATAAATAGTGAATATGAAGAAATTTTTATTTAGTTTTGTTGTACTGCTTATGACAGTGTGTAATCTTGCTGCCAATCCTGTTGATGTTAAAATGGCTGAGGTGGTTGGTGTTAGGTATTTGAAAACCAATATAGAGTCGGCAAGGTCTTTAAAAACTCTCGACTTGGTTTATACTTATTATGACAATAATGGAAATACATGTTTTTATGTGTTTAATTATGATGATGGATTTGTCATGATTTCTGCTGACGATAGGGTGAAACCGGTACTTGCTTATTCTGAAGAAGGGGTTTTTAATGTGAATAATATTTCTGACGGATTGGAATATTATATGAAACATTATGCCTCGACTATTACTGATATTATTGAAAATGATAGAATAGCCACACAGGATATTATTGATGAATGGAATCTTGTCTTGGGTAAAGGTGTTATTACTGAGATGCCGTTATTAAGAACTGTGGAACCTCTTGTATCGCTTATGTGGAATCAGGATTATCCATATAATAGTTTATGTCCTGTAGATTATATGGGTCCCGGAGGTCATGTGTATGCCGGCTGTGTGGCCACTGCAATGAGTATGGTGATGAAGTTTTGGAACTATCCTGAAAGAGGAGAAGGCTCGTATTCATATACACCTGAAGGCTATCCCCAACAAACGGCAAATTTTGGCGAGACGGTTTATGACTGGGATAATATGCCCAACAGCATCAGTGCCGGTTCATCACAAACCCAGATAAATGCTATAGCTACACTTATGTATCATTGTGGTGTCAGTGTAGATATGATATATGGTCCTGATGCCAGCGGAGCCTATTCCAATGATGTTTATGATGCCATTACAACGTATTTTAATTATTCAGAAAGCAGTAGATATGAAGATAGAGAAGATTATACCAAGTATGAATGGGAAAACATGCTGATAAATAATTTTGACCAGGGGATGCCTGCTTATTATTCCGGAAGCGGGAATACTGGAGGGCATGCCTTTATTTGCGATGGCTATAATGAGAACCGTTATTTCCATTTCAACTGGGGGTGGAGCGGATATAATAATGGTTATTTTGCTATAGATGCATTGAATGTTTATGGTCAGACATTTAATGATTATCAAGCTGCTTATTTTGATATGGTTCCTGATTATGTGTTCGATATGATGCCGGCAGCTGTTTCTGATTTTGCAGTAACACCGGAAAATGCTTATGTTAAAAACGCTGTTGTCAGTTGGATTAATCCTACGACTAATCCTACCGGTATCCAACTTGAGTCTTTATCTCAAATCGTGCTAATGAGAAATGGTGAAGTTATTTTTACAGAAGATAATCCGACACCCGGTGCAGAAATGAACTTTATTGATGAAGTTGACGAATATGGTAGTTATAACTATCAAATTTATGCTGTTAATGATGGTATTAAAGGTCGTTTCTCTAATGCTAGTTGCATTTATGGTCCTACTTGTACCTGGAAAATTATTGGAACTACAAATAATTTCCAAGGCTGGAATGGTGGTATTGTTCAAATTCTCGACGCCAATGGAACTGTTTTTAATGAGGTGACAATGACCGGCTCAACACCTATCAGTGTTACGTTTTCTATGCCTGAAGGTGCTTTCTCACTTAAATGGATTGACCCACTTGCAACAGTCTCTAATATGTCTATAGTCTTAAAAAATTCTTCAAATAATACAGAATATTCTTTCTCTGGATCATCTTCAAGTCTTGATAACGTTATTTATAATGGTGAAAACGATTGTGAAGGCTGTAAGGCTCCGGAGAATATCACAGCCGAGTATCATTATGTTGACGGCGTATTTGGAGCACTCGTTTCATGGGAAGAAGGAGGAGAACCTCAATCATTCAAGGTTTATAGAAGTAATGATGGTATAGATTATGAGGTCGTTGCTACAGTCGATAATACAGAACATGAGTATTTCGATGTAGTAGAAGCAGGTACATATTATTATAAAGTGACTGCCTATAATAGTTATTGTGAATCTAATTTTGCTATGAATCCAGATTTGACAAGTGATTATGTCATGGTGGATGTTACTTCGGCTGAAGAGGTTGACGGTGTGATGGTTGCTGTTTATCCTAATCCGGCAAAAGGTTTTCTTAATGTCGTTGCAGAAGGTATGAGTCGTATAACAGTCTATAATGTACTCGGACAGATGGTTTTTGACTCCGATGTTGACACTGAACATTATTTATTGGATATGAGAGGTTTTAATAATGGACTTTATACTGTGAAAGTGATGCTTCATGGTAAGGAAATAGTGAAACGTGTAGCAGTTGGTGAGTAAATAATTATGTTTTTTGTATAACGGTGTGTCAAATTGAAAAGATTGGCACACCGTTTGTATTTAAATTACTGATTTATAATTAAAAATATATTCTTGACGAGATTAGTATTATTTTCTTGTTAAAAAAAAGATATTAGTTTGAAAGTTTTAACGAAAAAGTAGTATATTTGCAAACTTGATTGATTTGATTAGAAACTTAAATAAATTTAAAACTTATGAGAAAATTATTATCAATGGTTGTTTTGATCCTCATGATGAGTAATCTGTTCGCAGCGCCCATCAGTGTGGAGGTGGCAAAATCGCTGGGACAAAAATTTGTTCAGGCTAATTTTGATTTAGACAGACAGAGTTCGGACATGAATCTGGTTTATACAGTTAATGCTGACAATGGTGAACCTGCATTGTATGTATTCAATGTGTCAGATAATGGCTTTGTTTTAGTGTCGGCAAGTGATCTTGTACGTCCTATACTTGGTTATTCACTAGAAAATGCTTTTGATATCGACAATGTGGCTCCCGGATTAGGTTATTTCCTTGGCGTATATCAGGAAAGTATCAGCTACGCTTTGGAAAATGTTCAAACTCCGGAAACTTGGATTTCAAAAGAATGGGACAATCTGAAAGAAACAGGTAAACTTGTTCCTGAAAATAAGGGATATACCGTAGGACCTCTTGTTCAGACAAAATGGAATCAGGACAGTCCGTATAATTATTATTCTCCGGCTGCAACCGGCGGTCCCGGCGGTCGTTGCTATGCAGGTTGTGTCGCTACAGCCATGGGACAGGTTATGAAATATTGGGAGCATCCAATACAGGGTACAGGTTCGCATTCGTATAACTGCGCAGGTTATGGTCAACAATCTGCCAATTTCGGTGAGACGACATACGATTGGGATAATATGCCGGTGTCTCTCGGTAATAATTCAACACAGGAACAAATTGAGGCTGTCGGTACTCTCTTGTATCATTGTGCAGTCTCAGTTGATATGCAATTCGCTCCGGATGGTAGTGGCGCTTATTCTGAAGATGTATCACAGGCTATGAGTTCATATTTTGGTTATGGTCCGTCTGTTCTTTTATCAAGGTATTCATATACTCTTGATGCATGGAATGAGATGTTGAAGGCTTCTTTCGATGCAGGTCGTCCTATTTATTATGCCGGCGTTGATGGGAATTATGGTCATGCTTTCGTTTGTGACGGCTATGATGATAACGATTTTATGCACTTCAACTGGGGTTGGGGTGGAGCTGATGACGGTTTCTTTGCGTGTGATGCTATGGATTATAGTAGTAGCCAAAGAGCTTTGTTTAACCTTATGCCTTCCGAAATGTATGCCAATACAGCTCAGGCTCCTACTAATATCAGTGTATCCGTCCCTGATGATGAGGCTCTCACAGCAACAGTGTCATGGACTAATCCTACAATGAAAATAAACAATCAAAGTATTAGTACTATAAATTCTATTGTCGTAAAGAGAGATAATGACATTATTTATACTCAGGATAACGTACAACCTGGGGAACAGATGTCTTTTGTCGATGAAAACGTTCCTTGTTATAGTATCTTTAAATATTCAGTATATGCTGTTATTGAAGATGCTCCGGGTAATGTGGCATTGGCCAATGCAATTTTTGGTCCTACATGTGAATGGACTATTACTATGACGTCATCTGCATTCCAAGGTTGGAGTGATGGTAAGGTTGCTGTTTATAACGCTCAGGATAAGCTTATTGCTACTGCTACCACAACATCCTCTTCACCGACACAGGCTACAATAGATATGCCTCTTGGAACTTCATCATTTGTTTGGAGAGAACCAACCCAAACAATTAACAATATGTCAATAATAATTAAAGACTCAGATAATAATACAGTATATAATTTCTCGGGCAGTTCTGATGAATTGTCAGCCGGAGTCTTTGTTACTGTGGAGAATACTTGCGGTGGTACAGCTCCTGCTGAAGCTCCTGCTAACTTGTTGGCAGATTATAATGGAGAACAGGTTGACTTGTCGTGGGATGGAGTAAGTAATATTGGATATGGTTATAATATCTATCGTAACGGTTTGCTTATCGCTTTGACTCAAGAAACAACTTTTGCCGATACTCCGGAGACTATTGGCGGTCATTGCTATGAGGTTAGAGTCCTTACTACCTCAGGAGAATCGGCACCTACAAATGAAGCTTGTGCCAATGTAGGAGAAGGTTGCGATGCTCCATCGGATTTATGGTATGAATTAAATACCAACGGAAAACCAAAACTTACATGGGTGGCTCCTGAAAATATGGAAGGTCTGAGCGGTTATATGATTTATAGAAATATTGATGGCGGAGAATGGAGTCGTGTTAAATTAGTAAATGCTAATCAAACTGTTTATAATGAAACATCAAATCTTGAAGATGGTCATTGGTATGGCTATATGGTTTATGCCTACTATCAAAATATAGATTGTACTTCAGCTCCTGCTAATTCATTGTATAGCGATTATGAGTATTTTGTCAAAATATTCTATTCACTGACAGGTGTTAGCGAAAATGAAACTTTAAACGCAAGCATTTATCCAAACCCGGTGAAAGATAACTTGACAGTTAAGGCAGAGGGTATTACAAGCGTTTCTTTGTTCAATGTCGTGGGTCAGATGATTTATGAAAATAATGTAGCTGCTGATGAAACTGTTATCAATATGAGTGACCTGGAATCTGGTGTTTATATCGTTCGTATTACTACGATAAATGGTGAGATTTCAAGAAGAATCTCTGTTATTCGTTAATTTATTAATAGATTATATTTATTTGTCTTTGAAAAGTGTGTGTCTTCCATTTGACATACACTTTTTTTATTAATATGTGAAGTCTTTTGAGTTTCTGTGATAGATGGAAATAAACCGCAGTTTTAGTTTGTTGTTCTTAATTTCAGTATAATACAGTATCAAATTCAAAAATTAATGTCTATAGTCGATGAAAAGTCAAACTTATGATGGTTTGACATATTTGTCAGATTCTACGAAATATAATATGAATATTACTGTACGATACAATTGATAGATTGAAATGTCAATTAAATGAAAAAGAGTTTTTGCAATTGTTGGTTGTTATTTGATGATCAAGATGTTTCAATGTATGGTGTAGAGGATGTTTCTGTAATGTTCATGAATTTAATCCTTCATTTGTAATTTAGATGATAATTGTATCACTTTTTGATGATTATTGGAATATGGAGAATAAAAACTTTAGTTCAATAAATTAAAAAAACGGCGTTTATATTTTTTGTTTGTTATAAATGAGTTTTATATTGTTGTCAAATGGAAACAGTTCATAATAAATATGGTTGAAATATTGATAGGATTTATTAATACGATTTAAATGTATAATATATTGACAGATCTTAATTTGGAGTTTTTATTGTCTTATTAAAAGAAAAATTATAAAAAATAATCTTAAAAAATTGATGATTATTAAAAATTATTATATATTTGCAATTCAAATATGTCATTATGAAAGTAATATGGGGAAAGTTATTATTATCAGGCAATATTAGGTTTATTGCCTATTTAACCATTACCCTCCCCCATAACCTTCTGCCTCTATAGATTATTTTTCGGTTTATAATCAATATTTTATAAAGTTTCAGAGCGTTGTCGTAAGATTGAAATGCCTGATTGTTTCAGCTTGTTGTCCTGTTTTGGATAGCAGGCTTTTCTTGTATAATCATAAATTGAACAGATAAGTTTCTACAGAACAACTGGAACTTAAATGACATAGAAGAAATATAAAACTATTTAATAATCATTTAAATTAAATTATTATGGGAATATTGAATAATTTGAAAGACCACTTTAAGAATGCAGAATTTACTGTGGCTCCAAACAAAAAGTTAAAGACTATTTGTGATGATTTCAAGAAAACTTTTGGTTGTACTCTGGCAGTTTATAAAGGAAATAAATTGGCAGATCCGGAAATGACAATAAAACAGTTGAGTCAGTTAACGTCTAAGGAAGTAAAATCTTCTACCAAGACGGAATTGAATATTAAAGCTTCAATGAAAGTCGGCGATGCTGAAAAACTGTTTGATACTGTTTTCGGTTTGACGGTACAGATTAAAGATCCTGCAGGAAAGGTATGCGTGGACAATAACCTTACCATTGGGCAGGCTGCTCGCGGTGAAAAATAAACAAGGAGAATGCCGAAAATCCTGATTAGAGTAGGCAAGATTAAATTTTAATAGTTATGGCAGAGTTTAAATTGGATGGCCGTATGAAGGTCAAAACATTGAAAGAAAATTTCAAAAATTCTTTTGGTGCCACTTTGCGAGTATATAAGAGTATTACTTGCAAAGGCGCTTTTGCTGATGAAAATGCAACACTCGCCTCTATAAGGGCTGAAGGTACAAAAGGTGGTGAACTTGTTGTGAAAGGCAATATTAAAGTTGGTAATTTCGAGAATAAAATTGCAGAATTGTATGGAATAGGTGTTCAGGTGGCAAATGCAGATAACTCGGCTTTGGCTGACAATGATATTACTATTTCTGCAGCCGGTAAATAAATTATAGAGACTCTGAAACTGATATGACATGATTCTATCCTGTCATTATCAGTTTTTAAGTTTTTAATTCTGAAATAAATATAATATCAAATTTATCCTTGATATTGTATGACTAAAATCCGAAGATGAAACAAAAATACTAATTTTATGAAATCAAGTGTAATAGATGTTCCAAGACAATATTCACAGAATGACCTTTTCGGTATTCAGGTGTATCAGGATGCATTGATAAAGTTTATTAAATTGACAGATACACCTATTACAATAGCACTTCAGGGAGAATGGGGTAGTGGTAAGACATCATTGATGAATATGCTTCGATACAATTTGTGCGATAAAGATGATGCTTTATTCTATCCTGTTTGGATAAACACATGGCAGTATTCTCTTATGAATACTCCTAATCAGGCTATCATTGCTATTCTTGAAGGTATTATAGGTCAAATAGGAGAACTTAATCCCGGACATAAATGGGAGGAAAGTAAAAAGAAAATAGGTGGACTGTTTAAGAAAATGGCATCTGTAGGGACTAAAATTGCAGCTGGTACTGTGGGTATAGATGGCGGCGTTGTCGATGAAGTGTTTGGCTTTGATACCTCAGGCGAATCTTCTATTTTGGCATTGAAAAAAGAAATTAAGAAATTGATAGAAGAAGCATTGTCTTTAAACAATTCAAAGGTCGGATTTACTTTCTATATTGACGACTTGGACCGTATCGACCCTCCCGTGGCTGTTGAAATATTGGAACTTCTTAAGAATATTTTCGACATAGAAAATTGTGTGTTTATTCTTGCTATTGACTATGATGTCATCATAAAAGGACTTAAACCTAAATTCGGAGAATTGACCGATAGAAATGAACGTGAATTTAGATCTTTTTTCGATAAAATCATACAACTGCCATTCTCCATGCCAATAGCTTCGTATAATGTGGATACCTTCCTCGTAGATGCTTTGAATACCATAGAGTTTTTTACTCCTGAGGAACTTAAGGATATTGAACTCGCCGAAAATCTTTCCGAGATAGCCAGACTTTCTGTGGGATCTAATCCAAGGTCGCTTAAACGTCTTATGAATACTTTGTCGTTGATATCGATAATAAATGATGTACAAGGACATACGTCCTCTACTTCAATTAATTCCAAATTGCTTAATTTCTCTTTGGTCTGCATGCAGATTGCTTATCCGTATATCTATAATCAATTGTCAGAAGAACCGGATTTTAAAAAATGGAACGAGAAAATTGCTTCTAAACTTAAATTGAGAAATCTTACTGAAGAGGAAAAAGAGTCATTGGATGCTATTGATGAATTTGATGAAGAGTGGGAGAAAATCACTTTCAGAATGTGTCAAAAAGAAACGTATTTAAGCAACCGGGTGTTCTCCGTATCTTCATTGTTGAATAAGATTGCAGAATTGATAGGTGACGACAAGGAAATTGGAAATGTTATTTCAACTACCATAGAGTTGTCTGCTGTTACAAATCTTAAAGCTTTTGATGGTCCTGTCAAAAAGAAGTTTAACAGAGATACCTCTGATTACAGATTCAATGGTAAGGTCTATACAAAGAAAGTGCAACTGGTACGTGACTTGGTGTTATATCATCTTTCATTACATCCTGATTTGACAGTAGAACAGTTGAGATCCGATTTTAACGCTATGAAAAATATGGATGCTCATTTTATGAAATATGATGATTACAAGGCTCTGTTGGATAGAGATGGAAAGGTCCCATTTTATGGAAAGAAAGATGAAAGCGATGCTATTCAGTTGAAAGATGCGAAGATTCTCATATCTTCAAATTGGCCTACTACATCACAGGGTAAACCTGCTGTCTTTGCCAAACTTCTGGATGTTGTTAAAAGCAAATTTAATTATGACATAGAAACCGTCTCGTGATTGTAAAAATTGTTGAAACTCAATTCAGACAGGCAATGAGTTCTACTGTTTGATTTTGAGTCTGAATTTGATAGAACTCATCAATTTAAAAAACTAATTATGACATCAAAATTAAAAACAATTGTTGTGTTTATGCTGCTGTCAGTGCTTCTTACCGGGTGTAACAACCCTTTGGAGGAATCTTTGAAGACGAGAATGCAGCAAATGTCAGAAATGGCGGATTTTGGTTCAGTGGAATACACTGTGAAAAAGGTTATTAAAGCAAGTGATGTTCAATGGTACACTGTTGGGGATAGAAAAATTCTTTTTACATGCACTGCTTATCTCAAGGCTGGAATTGACCTCGGAAAACTTTCGGATGAGGATGTGATTATCGACAAGGCTGATAAGGCTGTTGAGGTTACATTGCCACATGCAAAACTGCTGTCTATCAATATGCCTGCTGAAGCAGTGGTGTTGGAGTATTCCTCAGTATCATTTTTCCGCAGTTCGTTCTCTGCTGAAGAACGTAATGAATTGTTGAAACAGGGTGAAGCAGATATTATAGCCGATGTTGGTAATATGGGAATATTGGCAGATGCAGAAAGTAATGCTTCGGGTTTTTTCTCAGCAATGCTTTATCAGTTGGGGTTTGAAAAAGTAACGGTTAAATTTGAAGATAAGGAGGAAGTATTATGAAAACTATATTGAGAACTGTGATTTTGGTGATAATATTGGCCGGCGGCTTCTATCTGGCTCGGCATTTTGGTCTGTTTCCTAATTTCTCTTTGTTCCGTAAGGAAGTGAAAATAGACAAAACTGCCAATGTGATTGAGGAGATAAAGAAGATAGGTGAATTTACATGCGTATGTTACTATGAAAAAATGGTAATTACCAAAAGTAAAAGAAGCGATTTTAATGACTCGCGTATTGGTCGCCTTTCAAATAAAGTCTCAAATGAAGAAGTGATGGACGAAATAGTGCTTATTGCTTACGGAAAGGTTAGTGCCGGTTATGATTTATCCAAAATTGATGTAAATAAAATCCATGTTAATGGCGATACTTTGAATATGGAATTACCTCAGGCAGAAATATTTGATATAATTATAAATCCTTCCGGTTATGAAGTCTATGTGGAGAAAGGCTCATGGAAACATGAACAGGTCACCGAATTGCAAACGGAAGCAAAACATAACCTTGAGAAAAATGCTCTTGATTACGACTTGGTGAAAAAAGCTGAAACAACAGGTGTCGCAAAGTTGCAGAACCTTTTTTTATCATTGGGATTCAGTCAGGTGTATCTTACAATTCAACCTTCTACAAATTAATTAAAGAGTAATGATATGAAAAAATCAAATACCAGGAAAAAAGTGAAATCTAATAAACATGCTTCTGCCAAAACAAGTCGAGTTTTAGGCTATGTGTTAAGCGTGTTGTTATTTGGTGCTGGAGTGTTTATTACATTCTGGCCTGGCATCGTAAAAGAAATAATTATAAAGATCTTAGCTGTTGTTTTGATTCTTATTGGAATTTTTTTCTATATAAAGTTTTTGTTTGGAAATGCAACTTCAGTTAAGAAAAAGGTATATAGTATTTCTGGTGGTGCATTATTGTTGTTCGGAATACTTATGATTATTTTTCCAAAGTTTTTCTTCGGGTTTATTCAGTTTATTCTCGGAGCAGTTATCTGTGCTCTTGGAGTGTATTCCATAATTTCTTTATTTAAGAAAAGAAAAGAGATTGAATTGTCCAAAAGCATGTATATATTTCCGGTAATAATGGTCCTTCTTGGCGTTGGAATGTTCTTCTATCCGGCAAAATCAACAAATGTGATTTTTGTTATCTCAGGCGTAATTCTTATGCTGTACGGTATTTTCGGCTGTATTGAGACTACCGTTATCGGAAAGAAATTGTTGTTCGTGAAAGATACTGTATCTCTGGTGACCGGCGAAATAATGGATGCTGCCGGCTCGATGACTGATGTCGTCAATGGTATTAAGGACAAGATGAATACTTGAAATGACGTGTTTGAATGTATTCTATAATGTGATTGTGGAAATATGTTTTATCGTAAATGATAGATTTAATTATTCAGTATGGATTCTGTCGCACTCATAATTGAATTCAGCTAATACAAGTTAACGTATGAGTAAAGAATATTATAAAAAGAAAATCATTGATTTGCGCGCTGCTTTAGACAAGGAGAAAGAAGCTAAGAAAAAAGATAATGCTCATTATTCAGATATGATAAAAAAGGCTTCCACTCCTTCAAGTAAAGCTTTATATCGCAAAAATAAGGTGGACAAGACCGCCTATCATGACAATAAAATAGAGTCTTTAAAAAGACAGATTGAAAACGCTAAAGAAATGCTTAAACGAGAGAAGAAATAACCGTCTGTTATGGCGAGTTGTTTAGAATTAAATCTCGGCAATGCTTTGACTGCCCTCATGGATTGAGCCATAGTGTGGTTAGTTCATTATTTGATGAAGTATAATATTGAGATTACTCTCAATAAAGGATATTGTATGGCTTGATAATGATGTGGTAATTAAGTAATTACTTGTTGTTCTGGAGTTTAATTTTTATTGAATATTAAAATGTTATGTAAAAAAGCTTTTTGAAATCAATATTGGTTTAAATTGTGATGTTTTAAAATAATGAATAAGAATCGTCCCGAAATAACAGAATTACGTTGCCGTATAGAATCTTTTGTCGGTCGTAAAATGAAGACACCGGCAGATTTTGATTTTTTAGTGGATATGATATGGGAAAGACTGCATGAAAATATTAGTTCAACAACATTGAAAAGGCTTTGGTTTTATGTTGACGGAGCATTTAATACACGTAACAGTACACTTGATTTGCTTTCACGTTTCATTGGTTTCAGAGGTTGGGATGATTTTTTAAATGAATTGAATTGTATTGGAATACAATCTGAAAATATATGCACTCGTTATATACAGAGTCAACTTTTGTATGAGGGAGATGTTATAGAAGTCGGTTGGCGACCTAATCGATACTGCTTGTTTCGATATTTGGGAAATCAGCGCTTTGTAGTTGAAAAAGCATTAAACTGTAATCTTAATGCCGGAGATATTTTTAAATGCAGTCTGTTTGTGTTTGGTGAACCTCTTTTTATGGATGAGTTGGTTCATTGCGGGAGTCCTCCTGTGGTTTATGTCATTGGTGATAAAAATGGTCTTACTTTATTGGAGAATGTTACTCATAGAGAAAAATCCGCTCATGATCTTCTTTGATATAATTCTTCTCGAAAGAATAAGTTGTATTAATGTTTGAAAGTAATGCTGCCAGTTTTGTCCGATAGCAATAGGCGATGATGCAGAATCTAATTACAAAAAGACAACAATTCAAGTTTAATTAATGTCATTACTGTCTGACAAAAATTTTAACTTCATTTATAATGTCTTGAAAATCAAATTTATATGTCAGTAAATCATATAGATGGTTTATGTTGTGATTTTGTGTTGATAATCAATAATTTATAATAATTCATCAGATTTCAAAGAAGTAGAGACGTCATATCATGGCGCCTCTACAATATGTTGGTAATATTATATTGATTTGCTATGTCAAGTCGGCAAATGTACTTCTTACTATGGAAGCTAAGTCGGTTGGCGACACTTTCAATTGTAGTCCGCGTTGTCCGGCACTGACATAAATAAAATCATGCGACAAGGCACTCTCATGAATGAAAGTGGGGAATTGCTTTTTCATTCCTACCGGAGAACATCCGCCGCGTATGTACCCGGTCAGAGGTAACAACTCTTTCATAGGGATCAACTCACATTTTTTGTTTCCGCTGACACGGGCAACTTTCTTTAAATCTATCTCAAGATTTCCGGGTATCACGCAAACAAGATAACCATTCTTATCTCCATGAAGTACTATTGTCTGAATACCAATTCAATATTCTCATTAAGTTGAGTTGCGACATGAACGGCGCTTAGGTCGTTTTCGTCAACCTCATAAGGTATTAAATCGTATGTGATGCTCGCCTTGTCGAGTATCCGCGCCACATTGGTCTTATTTATCTTCTGTTTTGACACTTCAATAAATTGAAATTCATCAATTTTTTCTTTCCCACGTTTCAAATTGATATGAGAAATCCACTTGAGGGTCGTCGTCTATGACAAGGATGTCAGTCAATTCCCATTCGTCAAAGTTAACCATGGGGAAATATGTGTCCGCTTCAAAAGATTTTTTAATACGTGTCAGATACAGTTTGTCTGCTTTTGGAATAAACTGTTCATATATCATTCCGCCGCCCATGATGAAAATCTCGTCTTCGTTTTTCAACAGTTCGAGGGCTTTGGAGATAGATGTTACGTATTCGAATCCTTCCGGAGCTTCTTCCAGTCTGTCTGATATAATGATGTTGCGCCTGTTTGGCAATGCCTTTTGTTTTGGTAACGACACGTAAGTATTGTGTCCCATCACCACGCATTTGCCTTCTGTCAGCTCCTTGAAATGTTTCAAGTCTTTTGAGATATGCCAAATAAGCTGTCCATTTTTGCCAATGGCTCTGTTTTCTGCTATTGCTGCTATTACTGAAATTTTTGGTTTCATGATAATTTATTTTGATACATCAGCTTTTATAGCTTCGTATGGATTATAATTTTCTAATGTAAAGTCTTCATATTCAAAGCTGAATATGTCTTTTACTTCCGGATTTAATCTCATTGTAGGTAATGGGCGAGGCACTCTGCCAAGTTGAAGTCTTACCTGCTCCACATGGTTGTTGTATATATGAACATCACCGAAAGTGTGTATAAATTCTCCTAATTGCAAGTCACATACTTGTGCCATCATCATTGTCAACAGCGAGTATGAAGCAATATTGAATGGCACTCCTAAAAATACGTCCGCACTTCGTTGATATAACTGGCATGAAAGTTTGTTATCTGCCACATAGAACTGGAAAAACGCATGACATGGAGGTAATGAAGCTTTCCCTTGTGCCACATTGACGGCAAAATCTTTGGAGTTTTCATCAGGCAGGACACCGGGATTCCATGCTGTTACTATATGTCTCCTGCTGTTTGGGTTATTCTTGATACTTTCGACCACACCTTTGATCTGGTCTATACCTTCATTATTCCAGTTTCTCCATTGGGCGCCATAAATAGGACCAAGTTCACCATCATCGTTAGCCCATTCATCCCAGATGCTGACTTTATGATCATGAAGATATTTTATATTGGTATCACCGTTAAGCATCCATAACAGTTCATAAATAATGGATTTGAGATGCACTTTTTTTGTTGTCAGTAATGGGAAACCTTCCTGCAGGTTAAAGCGCATCTGATAGCCGAAGATGCTTATTGTTCCGGTTCCTGTACGGTCTCCCTTTTGGCAGCCGTGTTCAAGTATGGTGCGCAATAATTCGTGATATTGTCTCATGGTTAGTCTTTTACATGTTTATATTTGAAGACGATGGCAAATACAATAGCTACGACCAAAGCGTATGCAGAAAAGATAAACCATGATGTTTGCCAGCCGGCGGCTCTTGCCATAACGTCGCTCTGTGATTCAACAAAATTATTTACAACAACTTGTGCTGCCAATGTCCCTATTGTGGCTCCAATGCCGTTTGTCATCAACATAAACAGTCCCTGCGCCGAAGACCTTATGCACGGATCTGTTTCCTTGTCAACGAATAATGAACCGCTGATGTTGAAGAAATCGAATGCCACACCATAAACTATACAAGACAAAATAAACAGCCATACTCCGTTGCCCGGATTGCCGAGTCCGAAGAACCCGAAGCGTAATGCCCAAGCTACCATTGCTATCAACATCACCTTTTTGATGCCGAACCTGCGTAAGAAGAATGGTATAAGCAAGATACATAACGTTTCAGATATCTGAGAGAGCGATATTAAAATGTTGGCATGACGTACGCCAAAGGTATCGGCATATTTTTCTATGGCCCCGAAACTTGTAATGAAAGGATTGGCGAATCCGTTTGTTATCTGTAATGACACTCCCAATAAAATGGAGAAGATGAAAAATATCGCCATTTTACGGTCTTTGAATAAAGAAAAAGCTCTCAGTCCAAGAGATTCTGTCAATGATTTTTTCTCTATGTCTTGTTTTATCTCGCAATGAGGCATTGTGAATGCGTACAGTCCGAGTATTATACCAATGGCGCCACTCACAATGAACTGAGCTGCTGTGGTTTGGTATCCGGCAAGGTCAACAACCCACATGGATACAATAAAACCTATAGTTCCGAATGTCCTGATAGGAGGAAAGACCTTAACAGTGTCGAAACCGGCCTTGTCCAAAGCGTAGTATGCAACGGAGTTTGACAAGGCAAGAGTAGGCATGTAAAAAGCTACACCTATAGTATATAAAGGGAATAAAGTCGAGAACTCTACATCGCTACCGGCATTAAGTCCGTAATATCCGGCGGCTATCATGGCAAATCCGGAAATGAGATGACAAAATCCCAAACTCTTTTGAGCTTGAATCCATCGGTCTGCAATGATGCCTAATAGAGCAGGCATGAAAATTGACACAATACCCTGTATCGAATAAAACAAACCTATTTTAGTTCCTAAACCGTGTTCTGCAAGATAAGAACCCATACATGTGAGGTATGCACCCCAAATGGCGAACTGCAGGAAATTCATGACAGTAAGTCGTACCCTAATACCTTTCATATCAGTTAAATTGTTCTCTAAAAAAATTATTCTCTGTGTTTTATCTCGTCTCTAATCAAAGATGCTGATTCATAGTCTTCATTCTCGATGGCTTCATCCAATAATTTGCGCAGTTCTTCGGTGCTAAAAGCATAGTATTCATTATCCGTTGATGCTATTTCATCTTCATTGTCTTCTTCTAAATCAAGGTCATCAATGTCTATGCCTGCATCTTCTAACACTTGTGGTACAGTGTATATCGGGCATTTGAAACGTATCGCCAACGCTATGGCATCCGACGTTCTTGCATCTAAAAGACATTCCTTGTCGTTGCTTTTGGTCACCAAGGTGGAATAAAAAATGCCTTCTTTAAAATGATTTATTATCACTTCAGTAAGTGAAATACCATAATTGTCAGCAAAAGTCTTGAAAAGGTCATGTGTCAGAGGCCTTCTGTTTTCTATGTGGTCCATAGCAATAGCAATAGACTGAGCCTCAGCACTGCCAATAATTATCGGAAGTCTTGTTTTGCTGCCTTTTTCTCCCAATATCAAGGCGTAAGCTCCGCTTTGAGAATGACTGTATGTAATGCCTATTATTTCGAGCAACTTCTTTATCATGTTACAAAATTATATAGAAACAACGAAATAAACAAGAATAAATATTAAAATGTGCAAACTTTATTTGTTTTTTCTTTGTCAATATATTTTTTTATGCAACTTTGCAGTCGAAATAAATTGTAAGATATTAAAAAACATTGTATTATTAACTAAATTTTACTGTATGGATTGGATTATTTATCTCGTACTTGGGGCTTCGGTGTTGGCTTTACTCTTTGCCTGGTTGTTTTATAAGGAAATGATGAAGGAAGATGAAGGTACCGATTTGATGAAAAAAATTGCTCTTCACGTAAGAAAGGGAGCAATGGCTTATTTAAAGCAACAGTATAAAGTTGTTATTATTGTTTTTGTTGTTCTTGCCGTCTTGTTTGGTGTGATGGCTATATTCGGGTTGCAGAACGAATGGGTGTGGTTTGCATTTATTACCGGTGGTTTCTTTTCAGGTCTCGCCGGCTTCTTTGGTATGAAAACTGCTACGTATGCCTCAGCTCGTACTGCTAATGCAGCAAGAAAATCATTGAACAGCGGTCTTAAGGTGGCTTTCCGCTCAGGTGCTGTCATGGGACTTATAGTGGTTGGATTGGCATTGCTAGATATCAGTATATGGTTTATTGTTTTGAGAAATCTTACCGATTACAATCTTGTCATCATTACTACAACAATGTTGACTTTCGGTATGGGAGCATCCACACAGGCATTGTTTGCCCGTGTAGGTGGCGGTATTTATACCAAAGCTGCTGATGTCGGTGCCGATCTTGTTGGTAAGGTGGAAGCCGGTATCCCTGAAGATGACCCTCGTAATCCTGCTACTATAGCCGATAATGTGGGGGATAATGTGGGTGATGTAGCCGGTATGGGTGCCGACCTTTATGAATCATACGCCGGATCTATCCTTGCTACCATGGCTCTCGGTGCTGCCGCTTTCGCTACTTCGGCAATAGAAGGTATGCAACTTAAAGCTGTTTTTGCACCTATGTTGATTGCTGCTGTTGGTGTAGTGTTATCATTAATAGGTATCTTTCTCGTGAGAACCAATGAAGATGCCGGCATGAAACAACTTTTAGGAGCATTGAGCAAGGGTACTAATTTCAGCTCTGTGCTTATAGCTATCGCTACATTTGCTATTTTGTGGGGACTTGGTATAAATAACTGGTTGGGCCTTTCTTTCTCGGTCATAGTAGGTCTTCTCGCCGGTGTGATAATAGGTAAGTTTACTGAATACTATACTTCACAGTCATATAGACCGACTCAGAAAGTGGCTGAAAGTTCTCAGACAGGTTCTGCTACGGTTATCATCTCGGGTCTTGGTCTTGGTATGGTGTCCACGGCAGTGCCGGTGATTACCATAAGTGCAGCAATAATTCTTTCTTATCTTTGTGCCATAGGCTTCGACGTAAAGAATTTCTTTACGGCTGCTAACCTTTCTTTAGGTCTTTATGGTATAGGTATTGCCGCTGTCGGTATGCTTTCTACTCTTGGCATCACACTTGCCACTGATGCATACGGTCCCATTGCAGACAATGCGGGCGGTAATGCCGAGATGAGCGGACTTGGTCCTGAAGTGCGTAAACGTACCGATGCTCTTGATGCTCTTGGAAATACAACGGCTGCTACAGGTAAAGGCTTCGCTATTGGTTCTGCAGCTCTTACTGCTCTCGCTCTTCTTGCCTCCTATGTGGAAGAGATAAAAATAGCTCTTGAACGTATCGGCACTGTGACATTGGATTTGGGGACTCGAACTGTTGAGACTGTCAATGCTTCTTTAATAGACTTTATGGAATATTATCAAGTCAACTTGATGAATCCTAAAGTTTTGATAGGTGTATTTATTGGTGCCATGATGGCATTCTTATTCTGTGGTCTTACCATGAATGCTGTTGGGCGTGCTGCTCAGAAAATGGTGGAAGAGGTGAGAAGACAGTTCCGTGAGATTAAAGGCATTTTCGAAGGTAAGGCAGAACCTGATTATGCCCGTTGTGTTGAGATATCAACAAAGGGAGCACAACATGAGATGTTGTTCCCTTCAATACTTGCTATTATAACACCTGTTGTGGTTGGTGTTTTATTTGGTGTGGCTGCTGTATTGGGTCTTCTTATTGGTGGTCTTTCTTGTGGTTTTGTTCTCGCTGTCTTTATGGCTAACGCCGGTGGCGCTTGGGATAATGCCAAGAAATATATAGAAGAGGGTAACTTTGGAGGAAAGGGCTCATCTAACCATAAGGCTACTGTTGTTGGCGATACGGTTGGCGACCCGTTTAAGGATACATCCGGTCCTTCTTTGAATATTCTTATCAAACTTATGAGTATGGTTTCCATCGTAATGGCCGGTCTTACCGTAGCATTTAGTGTACTATGACGAATCTTGTCTGTTGAATTTGTTTCGTAATATGATAATCTGAAAAAACGGGAGTGCCTTATGGTATTCCTGTTTTTTATTGTAAATGCCATTTTATTCATCATAAATCTATATATTTACTGTTATTTATGTGTTGATGCCATTAAAATTATACTTGAATAGTGATGGAACGTGTGTTGATTACCGGTGCAAATGGGTTTCTTGGGGTTAATGTAGTTGCAGAATTTCTTGATGCAGGATATAAGGTTCGAGGATTGTTGCGCAATAGAATGTCATTTATTGGTAAGTTGCATCCGGAATTGGAACTTGTAGAAGGCGATTTTACCGATGCATCGGTATTACGTGCCGCAATGCAGGATTGTGATTATGTGATACATTGTGCAGCTAAAACTGATCAGAAATCTTCTTATGAAAGTTATGAAAAAATAAATGTTATTGCCTCGGAACAGTTGGTTTGTGTTGCAATAGAGCAGAAAATCAAGAAAATAATATATGTTGCAACAGCCAATATTTTTGCATATAATGACAAAAATACTCCTGGTGATGAGAAACATCGGATACGGTTTCCATTTACAAAATCTCCTTATGCCGTTAGTAAAGTCGAAGCAGTGAAAAGACTGACAAAATATATTGATAGTATAGAAATAATAATTGTCTGTCCTACATTTATGTTGGGTGCTTATGATTCCCGACCTTCTTCCGGAAGAATCATATTGTTTGGTTATGGTAAACGTATGTTGTTTTATCCGCCGGGAGGTAAAAATTTTGTTCATGTTAGCGATGTGGCACACGGAATTGTTAAGGCTTTGCAAAAAGGAAGTAATGGAGAATGTTATTTGTTGGCTAATGAGAACCTTTCTTATAAGGAATTTTATGAAATGCTTGCTGAACAGACCGATAGGCACCCCCTGTTGATTCGCCTTCCTCGATGTGTGCTTTTGACAGTCGGTTTTTTGGGCTCTTTCCTCTTCAGTTTGGGCATACATAATGATATGACTTTGGTAAATATGCGCTTGTTATGTGTAGGTAATTATTATGACAATAAAAAATCGATTCGGGAATTGGATGTCTCTTACCGTCCTGTTCGATATGCTTTGACTGATGCCATTGAATGGTTTCAAAAAAATAATAAATTATAACATTAAAATGAGATAATCGAACAAAGTCGTTAATCATAAAAACATGTATGGTTATAAATTATTTTTATTGAATACACTAAAATAAATAGTGAAAACAGTCTCTACCTGTTTTAGTGGTAATTTTGCATAAAAATGACGGATGGTTAATTATGAATAGGTATAAGCACAAAAAATAATACAGACCAAATATTCTTTTTCTTAAAACATTTCATTGCATGTAAATGAATAATGGCTTGTATGTTGATTCAGTATATCAGCCAACCGGCAACGCCTGAAGCTAAGATTAGCCACATCGGATTGATTTTCAGAAAATACACACCGGCGAAAGTGATGGCACATATTATGATACTGATGTTGTTTTTTCCAAAACCTACATCTCCGAAATTCTCTTTGTTCATCATCAAAATGGCGGCCGACAAAATAAGTCCCGCAATTATGGGCTTCATGGTTGACAACGTGGTCTTTATTATAAAGTTTTCCTTGTTTTTCAATAAAAATTTCAAGACTATGAACAGCAATAGCAAAGAAGGTAATACTAAAGAGAATGTCGATAATAAAGAGCCGGCAATACCTCCGATGGTATAACCGGTATATGTGGCGAGGTTTATTGATACAGGACCTGGGGTCATTTGTGAGATGGCAACGATGTCGGCGAAATCCGAGGCTGTCATCCAGGCATGATGCTCTACAATCTCGAATTGTATCATCGACAACATGGCATATCCGCCTCCAAACCCGAGAATGCCAATTTTGATGAATACCCAGCATAATTGAAGATAAATCATGACTTTTCGTTTTTTTGTAACTTCTTTTGTGAATATATTGCGTACATTACACTTCCAACAATGGCAGCAAGTATGATGTATGCCGGCGATACCTTACACCACCATATCAGAGCTACAGTGACAATGGGCAATGTTATGCTGAACCATGATGTCTTGGACGAAAAAAACATCTTGATGGCAGGCGATAGTATCAAGGCAACAACACAAGGACGTATCCCCTTGAAAATACTTTCAACGACTTCGCTGTTTTTGTAATCTGTAAAGAAAATGGCGATAAGCAAAATTATTACTATCGATGGTATTAATGCACCTAAACATGCTGCTATTGCTCCTTTGAGTCCTTTTATTTTATATCCTACGTATAAAGCAGTGTTGGCAGCAAAAACCCCTGGAAGTGATTGAACTACTGTGATTAAATCCCAAAACTCATCCTTGTCTATCCATTTTCTGCGGTCAACAACAGCCTTTTCTACCATTTCAAGCATGGCATAACCTCCGCCCAAAGTGAATGCCCCTATATTGAAAAAGGTGATAAACAGTTGTAAACACATCTTCTTTTTTTTGCAAAAATACTAAAATAATCTTGTTTTACTTAGTTTTTGCGTTTTTTCATTTTTGTAATAAAAGATATTGGTCGTTTTTGTTTTCTTTTGTTTGAAAATGACGTTTTTTTGAGAAATAATTGTGTCTGTTTCATCAATATATTGAAAATTGTTGTAAATTGCGCCTCGAAAAGAAAGGATTATGAATTATTCCATATTGATTTTCAATTACAAAATAATTGTACATTTGAGAATCAATTTCACTGTTTGTAAGAATTGTGGCTGCTTTTATAAATAATGACATCGGAAAAAATGTATGTGGCTTACAGTATTCTTAATTTTCTTTCATTAAAGTGTTAATATTTTGCAAAAACATTTTTATTGCTTGTGTTTCGTCAGCATGGATTGTTTTACTGTCTATTCACAACTGATGTATTTATTTTAATTGCTTTAACATAAGCAATATTATTGTTTTTTGTGTGTAATTTGAAACAATTGATGTATGGTAAAGGTAATGCTATTTGAAGAGAATAAAATACATGGAATGATTCTTAAAAAGGATTTGGAATCAGTGGGTATTGAGGCTACATTATACAATGATAAATGTGCATGTTGTGATGCAATAGAGAAAGTTATTCCAGATATTGTTATGGTTGATGTATCGGGAATTTCAAAAGATGGATTCGAGATTGTTGAAGAACTGAGAATGAAAGGTCATAATGTTCCCGTTATTTTTATGTCGTCTAATAATAGTATCGATGATGTGATATATGGATTGCAAATTGGAGGTGGAGACTTTCTTATCAAACCTTTTGATCCTCGTGAACTGATAGCCCGCATAGATCTGATATTGTCTTATCGCGGTAAAACACGCCAACAGAATAATGTTCTTGTATCTAAAAAGATAAATGATGTGGTTTTTGATTTTACTTCTAATTCTTTACAACAGGGAATGAAAGTTTGTGCCATGACACCGACTCAATCTTTGATAGTAAAGTATCTTCTCGAGAAGAAAAACCAAATTGTTTCTTTTGATAATATTATCGATACATGTAAGAAAAACAACAGATTATTGAATGATTCCATGAATGGTCTAAAAGTCACGATGAGTAAATTACGCAAGAATATCTCTGAATGCGGGATTACAAATATTAAAATTGAGACATATCGCCGTAAAGGCTTTTGTCTGCATATATGATTATGCTTACTGTTCGTGATGTTTCCGACATTCTGGACAAATGCCTTTGATAATGTAATTTATCTCTTTGACTTTGAAATTGTTAGGTATCACAATAGATGGAATCAAATCGTTTTCAAAACAATATGTCTTTTTACATGTTTCACAATAAAAATGACAATGTCTGTCTTCTGTTTTACAACTTCCGTATTTGTGACAAAAACAGTATTTTTGTGAACCACTGCCGTCGTCTATACTGTGTATTAAATTATTGTTGTGAAAAGTTCTTAATACCCTGAAAATACTTGATTTGTCAACCGATGGTAGAAGTGTTTCTATATCGTTGAGATTAAATGTGTTATTTAATGTCGATATGGTTTTGTAAACAAGTATCCTTATTGAGGTCGGCTTTACTCCGGCTTCTTCCATTATCTTGCAACAATCTTCTGAATTCATTTGTAATTGACATTTAATATGCAAAGTTATGAATTATTCATTGCAAGTGAATTTCAAAAACATGAAAAATGTTTTCGATAATTGGTTTTGGGTTGATGATTCATGAAAAACATTGTTTTCATGTTGAGATATGAAAAGTTCATTGATGACATTGTTTCTACGGTTAGTGTTGAGGTGAAAAATGTCTTTTAAGGTATGTAAATGTGTATGCTTAACTTTTATTGATATGTTATAGAAAAAAATATTATCTTTGTCATTTAATTGCATGATTGCTGTATGAATTATTTGTCTGTAGATAATATTTCCAAGGCTTATAGCGATAAATTGCTGTTTGAGAATATCAGTTTTGGCATAGAGAAGGGAGATAAAACTGCATTGATTGCACCCAATGGCTGTGGTAAGACAACAATGATGCGTATTCTTGTCGGCAAAGAGGAGAGCGATAGCGGTACCGTAGCATTTAATGGCGATGTCAGGATAGGATATCTTGAACAGTCGCCTTATTTTGATCCTGAACTTACGATAGAAGATGTTATTTCTCAGGGACATACCGATGTCATGCAGATTATCAGCAATTATGAAGATGCTGTTCTTCATCATGTCGATGATAATGATAAAAATACAAAAGCTCGTTTGGAACAGGCAATATCTGCTATGGATTCACTTCAGGCATGGTCATACGAACAGCGTCTGAAACAACTGTTGTCAACTTTTGATATCGTTGATTTGAAACAAAAAATAGGTACTTTGTCTGGTGGTCAGGTGAAACGTCTTTCAATAGCTCTCGTATTGCTCGACAATCCAGATATGCTGTTTCTTGACGAACCCACAAATCATTTGGATATTGAAATGGTGGAATGGCTTGAGAAATATCTTAAACAGTCAAATGTCACTATTTTTATGGTGACTCACGACAGATATTTTCTTGACAGAGTTTGTAATAAAATATTTGAATTGCATGACGGTACAATATTTACTCATAACGGTAATTTTGATTATTATGTCAGGAAAAGCCGGGAGAGAGAGGAAAACAAACGTATAGCTGCAGAGAGAGCCGGACAGTTGCTGAAACATGAATTGGAATGGATGCGCAGCACACCTCAGGCAAGGACGGGTAAGTCGAAATCACGTATTGACGCTTTCTTTGAACTTAAAGAAAAAGCCAAGGTGCGTAGAGAAGATAACGAAATACAATTCGGTCTTGAGATGCGTCGCCTCGGTGGTAAGATACTCGAAATGAACAACGTCAACAAGATGTATGGCGATAATGTCATATTAAAAGATTTCGATTATATTTTTAAGAGAGGTGAACGTATTGGTATAATTGGTAAGAATGGAATAGGGAAGTCCACCTTCCTGAATATGATAACAGGTGCGGAACAAGCAGACAGCGGAACTATAACGACAGGACAGACGGTAACGTATGGTTACTATACTCAACAGGGTATGAACTTTAAATCTGGCATGTCCATACTCGATACAATACGTGAGATAGCAGAGGTGATACATTATGGAAAAGATAAAGTCTATACAGCCGAACAACTGTTGGCTCATTTTATGTTTCCTTATAAAATGCACGGACAACCTGTGGAATTGCTGAGCGGAGGCGAGAAACGTCGTTTATATCTGCTTACTGTCTTGATAAAAAATCCTAATTTTCTTATTCTCGATGAACCTACCAACGACCTCGATGTATTGACATTACAGAAACTTGAAGATTTTCTTCAATTATATAAAGGTTGTCTTCTTATAGTTTCTCATGATAGATGTTTTCTTGATAGCACTGTTGACCAGTTATTTGTATTTCAGGGTAATGGAGAAGTGAAAGGTTTTATGGGCAACTATTCGCAATATCATCAGTGGATTGAGGAAAGAAACAAAGAGTTGGCACAAATTGAGCTTTCTTCAAAGTCCAAGACAGTTACTCGTACTGTGGAGCGTAAACGGAAAAAGACTTTTAAGGAACAAAAAGAGTATGAATCTTTGACAATTGAACTTGCTGAGTTGGAAAATGAAAAGAAAGATATTACAGCCAAGTTGGAAACGGTTACTGATTATGCAGAGATTGAGAAATTGGGGCGGCGTATGCTCGAAATAGACGCTCTTGTCGATGAGAAGGAATTACGTTGGCTTGAACTTGATGAAATTTAAATACTTGATACGATGGATAATGTTAATCAAATTACGGCTTTTTTACAAGCTGCAGAAGAAAAAGGAGAATTGTGGCTTCTTGAAGCAAAACCGGGACTTTTTGCAATGTTGGAAGATGGCGACGGCAATTCTTTTATCCCGGTATGGGCTTCAGAAGAGGAAGCAAAGTCTAATATCAGTGATGATTGGTGCGACTATGCAGTTACTACCATGGGTGTCGATGAGTTCGTTGATTGGCTTAATGAGTTGGGTAACGATGGCATAGGCATCGCATTGTCATCATCGAATTCTGATTCGGCCTTGCCTTTCCCGGCATATATCATGAAAAAAATGTTTAAGGGTATTACAGAGAAGAGTGATAAAGACTTGGTGGGAGAGGAGTTTTATGATGAAGAATGGGCAGATGGTTTTGATGAACTTGATGAGTTGGAAGATGAGGAATGAAGCCATTTTAACATTTGTGTTAACTAAATTTTTATTATTCATGTAAAATATTTCATTTTTTGATGATGATTATGTATCTTTGCAAGCTAAAAAATAAGAACTATGGGAAGAGCTTTTGAATACCGCAAAGCGGCTAAGATGAAAAGATGGGGACACATGTCAAGGGTGTTCCCGAAGTTGGGCAAACTTATTACTATTGCAGCTAAAGAAGGTGGTCCGGATCCGGATATGAATCCTAAACTGCGTCAGGCTATTCTTAATGCCAAGGCTGAAAATATGCCGAAGGACAATATAGATGCAGCCATAAAGCGCGCTACAAGCAAAGATGCCGCTGATATGGTAGAGATAGTTTATGAAGGTAAAGGCCCTCACGGAGTCTTGTGCGTAGTGGAGTGTGCCACCGATAATACTACACGTACCGTCGCTAATGTGCGTTCGTATTTTAATAAAAACGGCGGTGCTTTAGTCCCTACAGGCTCCCTCGAATTTATGTTTACACGTAAAGCTGTTTTTCAAATTGAACTGCCGGCTTCTATGGATAAAGATGAACTCGAACTCGAATTGATCGACGCAGGTCTTGAAGAAATAGATGAATCTGAAGACGGTGTGTTCCTCTATACCGACTGGACAGCTTACGGCACTATGCACGAAGCTCTCGAAAGCCGTAAGATAAATATTATTAAAGCTAACCTTCAACGTTTTGCCAATAACCCGGTGACTTTTACCGATGAAGAAATGGTAAGCATAGAGGCTTTCCTCGATAAGGTGGAAGACGATGAGGATGTCCAAGCCGTTTATACTAATATTGGTTGACTTTTATTGAAATTCGTTAAATATTTGAATAAAGGATGTGCAGTGTTTATACAGCATGTCCTTTTTTTAATCGTGAAAAAAATCTGTTGAATCGGCATAATGATGTATTAATGTTTTTACAGTATTTCATTACCCATAAAAAAAGGCTGGTACCAAAATCCAGCCTAAACAATTTGTATCAACAACTCATTAAACGATATGCAAAAATAAGAAACTTATCTTTAAAAGGATTCAGTTTTGACTAAAACTTATCAACAATATATGTCGATTGTACTTTAATGATAAAAAAACAGTCGTTATTTTAAACAAGTGTTGTATATCAACATATAAATAAGTCCTGAAATCACCATGGGTGCCAGTATTGTCATAAACCATGTCCATATTATCTTTTTGGCAGTGACCCATTTAACGGATTTGACACCATCGGTAAGTCCGACTCCTATAATGGAGCCTGTCATGGTATGAGAGGAACTGACAGGCATTCCGAGTATTGTACTTATAATTAGCGTAATGGCACCGGATGTCTCCGCACAAAAGCCTTTGGCATTATCCATTCTTGCTATGTCTTTACCCATAGTCTTTATAACCTTTTTCCCACCTACAAGTATTCCGGCAGATATTATCACATAACATAATATTGCCAATGAATTGGGTATGTAAAATCCTTTTTCACCATCATAAATGAAACTTATAACATTATTTAATGTCTCCGAAATATCCGTAGTCTGCAGAGCTATTAACATGGTGAGAGCTATTATGCCCATCGTTTTTTGTGCATCGTTGGCACCGTGTCCTAAACTGAAAGCTGCAGATGATATCAGTTGGAGTCTTTTAAAAACATTTTCTACCTTCTTTCTTTTTACGTTTTTACAAATAAACAATACTGAACACATTATGAAAAAGCCTACTATGATGCCGGCTAATGGCGCTATCACTATGAAAGCGAATATCCATATTATGTTACTCATGATAAGAGCATCCATGCCATGAACGAACCATACGGCACCTATCATGCCTCCTACTAATGCTTGGGATGTAGAGATTGGCATGCCGTAATGTGTGCACAGCCAAACCCAAATAACAGCACCTATCAATGCAGAAAATATTATGTAAGGATTTATGTATCCATGCTGTACTATGCCGCCACCTATCATCTCGGCAACAGTGACTTTAAAGATGAAAAATGCCATGAACTCCCAAAATGCTGCCCATATCACTGCTTTTATTGGCGTTAATACTCTTGTCACTATAACCGTCGAAATGGCATTGGCTGCATCATTCATGCCATTTAGAAATGTGATGGTTATTGCTATTACTAATGATGCTATTACTATGAATTCCAACATTTTAAGACTTCTTTATTATTATGGTTCTTATGGTATCCGATACAGTCTTGGCCGTGTCGCTCGCTGCTTCAAATGTCTCTATGATGTTTTTGTTCTTGATTAATTCGATGTAGTCTGTCTCCGATTCAAAAAGATGACTTATATAATCTGTATATATATCATCGATTGTATGTTCTGCCTGTTTTATTCTGTCGCATTTTACAAGTATTACATTGGCATTCTTGCTTATGTCAGTCATGGCATTCGTCATTTCAACTAAATACTTGGCATTCTCATCCATAAGTTTCATTATTTCGATGATTTGTTTATCTATCTTTTTGGGTTTGTACATTAACAGACTCTTGGAACAATCTTCTATAATGTCTAAGAAATCGTCCATATTTGTCGCTAATTCGTGTACATCTTCACGGTCAAACGGGGTTATGAATGTGTTGTTTAACTCCTTGTATATTGTGCGAAACAACTCGTCTCCATCTGTCTCGTCTTTTTTTATCTGTCTTCCAAGTATCTTTTGTTCCTCGAAATCATCTGTCCTGACCATTTCCAACAAGGTGTGGGTCGCATGATGTATTTTTTCTGCCTGTTTTATGTAAAGAGGGAAGAATTTTGTTTCTTTGGTGACGAATATTTGTAAAAATTTGTCTAAACTCATAATGAAATGTGTTTTAAATGTTATATCGTTATTTTATTGCAATTTCAGTTTATGGTTCCGCAAAGTTGATATAATACTCTTGCTCCTACATTGCCGTTGAATTCATTGTCGCCATTGGCAACTTCACATAAGTCGAATCCAATGATGTTTTTGCCGGATTGTTTGAGTTTATTAAGCAGATATATGAACTCTTCAAAGTCCATCCCGCCCGGAACCGGTGTTCCGGTGTTGGGGCACAACTTGGGGTCAAGACCGTCTATGTCAATAGAAACATATACATTGTCAGGAAGTTCATATATTATCTCTTCACAAATGGCTTTCCAATTGTCTCCTTCGAACAGTCTTTTCCTGTATTCTCTGTCGTAAAACACTTTTATGCGTCCATCAGACTGTTTTACAAAGTCTTTTTCTTCATGACAATAGTCACGAATGCCTACCTGAACAAGCTTTTTCACATTATCAAATTGCATGACGTTATAAAATATGGATGCATGAGAATATTTGAATCCTTCAAAACTATTTCTCAGATCGCAGTGTGCATCTACATGAAGTATTCCGTAATTGATATGGTTGTCATGAAAATGTTGATGATAAGATAACGGTATGCTGTGGTCTCCACCCAATAAACCTACTTTCTTGCCTTTTGATTTCCAATATGAGACCCTGTCTTTTACCCATTTATACATGATGTTGAATGCCGATTCTATCTCGTCTCTGAACGATTGCAGTTCTTCTTCGGTTTTGCCTGTGTCTTCATTAGCTGCATCGTCTATCAATATAAGACTCTTTTCGT
Organism: Candidatus Limimorpha avicola; assembly: GCF_056978975.1. Classification (NCBI taxonomy): domain Bacteria; kingdom Pseudomonadati; phylum Bacteroidota; class Bacteroidia; order Bacteroidales; genus Candidatus Limimorpha; species Candidatus Limimorpha avicola. The sequence continues at coordinate 106,882 of NZ_DBMCYK010000003.1, read as the reverse complement.
TTAATGCTTCGTGAAGGTCTATAAGTTCTTTGGGGAACTCGTCCAACCATATCCCTTTTTTCCATAAATCCGGATAGTCGTGATTGCATAAATCTACTTGATAAGAACCTTCGAAAACGTTCTCCGGACCATGAAATGTGCCTCTGTTATAACTTGTTGTCAATTCCCATGGAACGGGAATTATTACAATTTCAGATTGTTCTGCATCAAAAGGGAGACCGAATAACCCGGTGTCAGCCAAAGCAGGGTCGTTCGGATTGAAAATAAATTCAGCCATACCCGTATTGTTTATTTCTGCAAATATCAAAAAAAATCTGTTTTATTTGTTATTGTTGTAAAAAAAAAATTAGTGTTTTTAAAATATATGTAATAAAATCCTTATCTGCAATACTATAAACAGTGATGTTGATATACTTTTTTGAGAAAGCTATTTTTTATTCTATTCGGAAAGGATCTGATGTAGAAAGGTACGCTGTCATTGGCATAAATATTATTATGCACTTTTATTTTTTCAATGTCATAGGATAAACGGCAAGTGCAATTGAAAATAAAATGGGAGAGATGGATTGTCGTAAAATCTATAATTTAGAATCTGTCAAGTCTTGGCGGGACCTAAACTTCCGGCTGTACGATAAAATGTGTACTATTGTTTTTAGGTTAAATTATATTTAGTTATAAAATAACAAATATAATCAAAAGGGGTGAGATTTCGTATGTATTTCATACCATAATTATAATTTATTAAAAAGTTTGACATGATATCAATGGTTTTAATTGTTTAATTATGATAATCAATGGCAAAGTTTGAAATGTAAAAGTAAGAAAACAAAAGCAGGAAGAAAACCATTTCGTTCTCTTCCTGCTATATTATTTGTTGAATCGAATAAATCAGTCCAATGTGTGAATTACGAGGCCTGAACGCAATTTAGGTTCAAACCATGTGGTCTTGGGAGGCATGATATTGCCGCTGTCAGCTATGTCGATAATCTGTTTCATGGAAACAGGGTACAAGGCAAAAGCGACTTTCATCTCTCCGCTGTCAACACGGCGTTTCAATTCGCCTAGACCACGTATTCCGCCGACGAAATCGATTCTCTTGTCGGTACGTAAGTCTTTTATGCCTAATATTTTGTCTAATACCAAATTAGACAGAATGGTGACATCGAGAACGCCTATTGGGTCGTTGTCGTTGTATGTTCCGGGTTTTGCATTGAGTTTATACCATTCTCCGTCAAGGTAAACGCTGAACTCATGTAATTTTGTGGGTTTGTAAATTTCGGTACCCATTTTTTCTACTGTGAAAGATTCATCGAGAGCCTTGAGGAACTCTTCTTTTGACAAACCGTTAAGATCTTTTACAACACGATTGTAGTCTATGACTTTAAGTTGATTGTCAGGGAATATGACGGTCATGAAATAGTTGTATTCTTCCTTACCGGTATGGTTCGGGTTTTTAGCTTTCTTTTCTTGACCAATGAGGGCAGCAGCAGCAGAGCGGTGATGGCCGTCGGCTATATACATATATGGAACCTCTTTGTCGAATAACTCCACAAGACGTGCTATGGTGGCTTTGTCATCTATGGTCCATAAGGTATGACCGAAACCGTCGTCTGCCACAAAGTCATATTCAGGAGTCTGGTGGCGCACTATGTTGTTGACTATGGCGTCAATTTCAGGACGTGCAGGATATGCAAAAAACACAGGTTCTACGTTGGCATTGGTGATGCGTACATGTATCATGCGGTCTTCTTCTTTATCCTTACGTGTCAGTTCATGTTTCTTAATTATGCCTTTGGCATAGTCGTCGGAATGGGCGCAGGCAACGATGCCGTATTGTGTACGTCCGTCCATGGTCTGAGCATAAATGTACAACTTTTCTTCCTTGTCTTGTACCAACCAGCCGTTGTCTATGAATTTCTTGAAGTTCTCGACTACTTTGTCATAAACAGCCTGGCTGTGTTCGTCAGTACCTTTTGGAAGGTCTATCTCGGCTTTTGTGATGTGAAGAAGTGAATAAGGATTGCCTTCTGCTTCAGCACGTGCCTCTTCTGAGTTCAAGACGTCATACGGTCTTGATGCTAATTTTGTCACTATATCTTTAGGAGGACGATACCCTTTAAATGGTTTTATTATAGACATGATGATTGTTTTTTAATTTGTTATATTTACCAGGTTAAGTTTTCATCAAAGCCATCATCGTGTTGAAGTTCAACATGATAAGTGTCGTTGTGTTTTTGAAGAGATGTTATTAAGGCACCTGTCATCTTTGTCAGTTCTATCAACTTGAAACGAATATTTTCATAATATTCATCGCTAATGAGGCCTTTGCGTTGCCCGACAGTAGTATATACTACAACTTTACGGATGTTTCCTTTTGCTTCTTGAAGTTTTTCTACGAATTGTGTCTTGTTTTTTACAGAGCCATCGACTATATTGATGGCAATAAGTGTAGCATTTTCAATGAGTCTGTTATAATATGTATCTTTATCGGATTCGAACAGTTTCATTAAAAAGACGACAAAATCTACAGCTTTGTTATACACACGTAGGTCTTCAAATTTAAAAAAAGTCGGTGTTTTGTTATCCTGTTGACTCATACGTATAAATCGGGTTGTGAGATTAAAAATCAGTCATCTCGCAGTACTGCGAGATGACGATTTGATGTATTGTTTATCAATTGACTTTAAATCTGATATTACCTTCTTTGAAGAAAGATACTATCTGACGTGCTGCAGCAAGACCGGCATTGATGTTGGCTTCAGCTGTCTCTGCGCCCTGTTTTTTGGGAGTGGCGAAGAAACGATTGCCGAATTTCTCAGCAAGAACGTCTTGATTAGAAGGAGCGATGTCGGTGATGTATTTCATGTCTTCGCGTTCAGCGAGCAGTTTTTCCATTCCGGCTTCGTCAATGACTTCTTTACGAGCGGTGTTGACTAAACAGCCGCCCTTTGGCATTCTGGAAAGAAGTTCGTAATTGATAGAGTTCTTGGTCTTGTCATTGGCAGGAATATGCAATGAGATGTAATTGCAGTTGGCATAGAGTTCTTCTATTGTTTCCGCGACCTTTACGTCTTCTGCTTCCATGTTTTCTTTAGGTACGAATGGGTCGAAAGCCCAGACTTCCATACCTAAGGCTTTGGCTTTCTCTGCTACGAGACGACCAACATTGCCGTAAGCATGTATGCCTATTCTTTTTCCTTTCAATTCGGAGCCTGTTCCGGGTTTGAAAGTGTTACGTGCCATATATACCATGAAACCTACAGCCAACTCGGCTACGGCGTTGGAGTTCTGTCCCGGTGTGTTCATGGCGACAATGCCTCTTTCAGTACATGCTGCAAGGTCGAGGTTGTCGAATCCTGCTCCGGCACGAACCACTATTTTCAGGTTCTTGGCGTGTGCAATCACTTCTTTGGTGACTTTGTCGGAACGTACTATCAAAGCATCGACATCTGCTACTGCATCATAAAGTTGCTGTACATCGGTATATTTTTCTAACAATGCCAAAGTGTATCCGGCTTCTTCAACAATGTTTCTAATGCCGTCAACGGCTGCCTTTGCAAAAGGCTTCTCTGTTGCAACTAATACTTTCATGATACCTATTTTTATTAATTATTTGTTGGCTTTTTCGAAATCTTGCATGCATTGTACCAATGCTTCTACGCTGGCTTTTGGACAAGCGTTGTATAATGAAGCACGGAACCCGCCTACTGAACGGTGTCCTTTGATACCTACCATGCCACGCTCTTTGGCAAATGCCATGAAAGCTTCTTCTTTGTCTTTGTACTCAGGAGCCATCACCCAGCAGTGATTCATTACAGAACGGTCTTCTTTGTTGGCAACTGTTCCTACAAACATGCTGTTGCGGTCTATCTCGTTGTACAGCAAATCTGATTTCTCTTTGTTCATTTTTTGCATCACTGTCAAACCACCGATTCCTTTCAACCATTTCAAAGTCTCTTTCATTACGAAGATAGAAAATACAGGAGGTGTGTTGAACATGGAACTGTCATCGACGTGTGTTTTGTAATTCAACATGGTAGGGATGTAACGGCTGACTTTTCCGAGAGCATCTTCTTTTACTATGACGAATGTAACACCGGCAGGACCGACGTTCTTTTGTGCACCGCCGTAAATGCAAGTGTATTTTGAAACGTCAACAGGACGACTCATGATGTCTGATGACATGTCGGCAATCAACGGAACAGGGCTGTCGAAGTCCTGACGTATCTCAGTGCCATAAATTGTGTTGTTGGTAGTGATGTGGAAATAATCGACATCTGTAGGAATCTGCCAACCTTTTGGAATATAGTTGAATGTCGCATCTGCTGATGATGCCAATGCGTATGCATCACCTATTCCTTTTGCTTCTTTAAGAGCTTTCTTTGCCCATACACCTGTCTCAAGGTATGCTGCCTTCTTCTCGAGGAAGTTCATGGGTATCATCAGGAATTGTGTAGATGCACCACCACCGAGGAACAATACTTTATATCCATCGGGAATGTTGAGAATCTCTTTCCAAAGAGCTTCTGTCTCATCCATCACAGCCTGCCATTCTTTAGAACGGTGTGATACTTCGATTACTGACATACCTGTACCGGCAAAATCTTTCAATGCTTCAATAGCTGCATTGATAGCTTCTTTTGGGAGGACACATGGTCCGGCGTTGAAATTGTGAGCTACTTTCATCACTATATTTTTTTAGTTAGTTTATACGTAAATAATTGTCTATTCACGTTGCAAAGGTAGAAAATAAAATTGATTAAATGTGTTTTATTGAAAAAAATGTTTTTTTTTTGCAAAAAAAACGCGATTATGTTTGATAGAAATGATAAGTTGTTGGCATTCAGTAAATTGGCTCTTGTTTTAAAGTCTGATATTGAAGATGTTGATGCCCGTTTTTTACTGGCACGACAGGCTTTTGACAGGGCTTGTGTCTCGGCTTCAGACAATAATGTCTGGTTTACTCAGGATAATGTATCCAATGCCATAAAATCAATATGCTGTATGTTGCAGCAGTCTGAGATGGAAGATTTTTTTAATCGTTATGGTAATATTGATATCGTTCCAAAAATAATAGGTGTCATAATGGCAGGCAATATACCTTTGGTGGGATTTCACGATTTTTTCTGTGTGCTGATGTCGGGACACCGTTTTATTGGCAAGTTATCTCACAACGACCCTTATCTTTTGCCGGCTCTCGCCGATCTGCTTTGTACTATAGAACCTCGCTTTTCGGATTTTATCTGTTTCACCGACAATATTATATCCGACTTCGATGCTGTCATTGCCACAGGTAGCAATAACACTTCTCGTTATTTCGATTTTTATTTCTCAAAATATCCTAATATAATCAGGAAAAACAGAAACTCTGTAGCAGTGTTGCGAGGTGATGAGTCTTTTGATGCCCTTACACGTCTTGCCGATGACGTATTTCTATATTTTGGTCTTGGCTGCCGTTCCGTATCTTTCCTGTTGGTGCCGGCAAATTATGATTTTGCAAATATGTTCGACGCATTTTCCAAATATGAACATCTTGCGACACATGCTCGCTATTTTAACAATTATGAATATAACAAAGCTGTTTGTCTGGTAAATAATGTCAAACATTATGATAATGGCTTCCTGATTCTCAAGGAGTCTGATGTTATGGCGTCACCGGTGTCAATTCTTCATTATAAGGAATATGATAATTTGTCAGATGTTATGTCATTTTTGCAGATTAATGAAGATAAAATACAATGTGTTGTAACTGAAAAGGCTTTTATGGAAAGATCATTTGATTTTGGGAAAGCTCAGATTCCATCCTTAATGGATTATGCTGATGGTATCGATACCATGAAATTTTTGTTGAATATTTAATATGATGATTTACAATATTTTGTAAAAAAATTAAAAAAAGTTGAAAAAATATGCTTTTGTATAAGTAAAAGTTGTAATTTTGCAGTTCAAAATAAAAGTAAAAAAAGCGATGAAGAAAGACATACATCCGAAGAATTACCGTTTGGTCGTTTTCAAAGACATGTCGAACGATTATGCATTTATGTCACGTTCGACAATTAATACAAAGGATACCATAGTATGGGAAGATGGGAATGAGTATCCATTGGTAAAACTTGAAATATCTAATACATCACACCCGTTCTATACAGGCAAGATGAAACTTGTTGACACAGCAGGTCGTGTTGATAAATTTAACAACAAGTATAAAAAATTTCAGGAAAACAGGAAAAAATAAGGATAAATAAGGTTTGTTAAATTTTTCATAATGAAGTTTCGCCCTTGCCAGTAATGACAAGGGTTTTTTTTGGCATGATTATTGACATTCATATTTTGAAATTGAAATTATTATGAATAACCGTATTAATCCAGATATAATTGTCAGCGATATTGTGGAGACAGAAGCAGAATATATACCTTTACTCTCACAGGAAGATGAACAACGTATGAACGAAGAGGTCTTCCCGGAGATATTGCCTATTCTGCCGCTTCGTAATGCTGTTCTTTTTCCGGGCGTCGTTATGCCTATAACCGTAGGACGTGATAAATCCATACGTCTCGTAAAAGATGCATATAAAAACCGTAAGGTTATTGGTGTCATTGCTCAACGTGATGCGGAAATAGAAGAACCGGAATTGCAGGATATGTTTTCTGTTGGAACTGTTGCACAGATTATCAAGACATTACAAATGCCTGACGGTAATACTACAGTCATAATACAAGGTAAAAGACGTTTCTTTTTAGATGATATCATTGAAGCAGAACCTTATATCAAAGGCAAGATCCATCCTTACGGAGAAAATTTGTCCGTTCCTCATGATAAGAAATTTGATGCTTTGATACAGTCTGTCAGAGATATGGCAATGAAGATTATGCAGAAGTCTTCCAATATGCCGTTCGAGGCATCTCTCGCCATAAAAAATATTGAAAGTCCATGGTTTATGGTGAATTTCGTGGCAAGCAATTTGGTCCCTGCAATGAAAGAACGACAAAACTTGCTCGAAATAATGGAGATTGCCAAATTCGCCACAGCTTTGCTCGAAGTCCTGAATAACGAACTGCAGATGATTGAGTTGAAACATCAGATTCAGAATAAGGTGAAGTCCGATATGGACAAACAACAGCGTGAATACTTGTTGAATCAACAGTTGAGGACTATTCAAGAAGAACTCGGTGGTACTCCTAATGATTTGGATATTAAAGAGTTGCAGAAAAAAGCTGCTAAAAAGAAATGGAGCAAGGAGGTGAAGCAGGTCTTTGAGAAAGAATTGCAGAAATTGCAGCGTATGAATCCACAGGTCGCCGACTATGGCATTCAGCATAATTACCTTGAATATCTTGTAGAACTGCCATGGAATGAGTTTACCAAAGATAACTTCAATCTCGACCATGCTCAAAAAGTACTCGATAAGGACCATTTTGGCTTGGAGAAGATAAAAGAACGTATTATTGAGCATCTTGCAGTATTGAAATTGAAGAATGACATGAAATCGCCTATCTTATGTCTTGTCGGTCCTCCCGGTGTAGGTAAGACGTCTTTGGGTAAATCGGTGGCTAAGGCATTGGGCCGTAAATATATCAGAATGTCACTCGGTGGTATGCGTGATGAGTCGGAGTTGAGAGGCCATCGTAAAACTTATATTGGCGCCATGCCGGGTCGTATCATACAGAATATTAAAAAAGCCAAGTCTTCCAACCCGGTTTTCATACTCGATGAGATAGATAAGGTGAGCGGAAACAATATTAATGGCGATCCGCAGGCTGCTTTGCTTGAGATTCTTGACCCTGAACAGAATAACACATTCTCGGATAACTTCTTGGAATTGGATTACGACCTTTCGAAAGTGATGTTTATCGCTACTGCTAACAATCTGTCCACTATTCATCCGGCATTGCGCGACAGAATGGAGATTATTGAGTTGAATGGATACCTGCGTGAAGAGAAATATGAAATAGCCAAACGTCATCTTATCCCCAAACAGATTAAGGAACATGGCTTGAGGTCTTCTGATGTGAACTTCAGTAAGGATATTGTCTTGCGTATCATAGACAATTATACGAGAGAGGCGGGCGTGCGTTCTTTGGAGCGTAAAATTGCCGACGTGGTACGTCGCAAGGCGAAGTTCATAGCTTCAGGTCTGGAATATGATAAAAAGGTGTCGGTGAAAGATTTGAATGATGTGCTTGGTGTACCTATTTTCCATGATGATGAAGTAGTCAAACATGATATGCCCGGTGTGGCTGTGGGGTTGGCATGGACACCGGTTGGAGGCGAGGTGTTGTCTATTGAGGTGAGTTTGAGCCGAGGTCATGGCATGCTGAATCTGACAGGTAACCTCGGCGATGTTATGAGAGAGTCTGCTACCATAGCATACGAGTTTATCAAGGCACATGCCAATAAACTGAATATAAATCCTTTGGTGTTTGAGGAATGGAATGTGCATGTCCATGTGCCTGAAGGTGCTACTCCCAAAGATGGTCCGTCGGCAGGTGTTACTATGTTGACAGCTCTTACTTCGGCTTTTACTCAACGTAAAGTTAAAGACAATCTCGCCATGACGGGAGAGATAACATTGAGAGGCAAGGTGCTGCCGGTGGGCGGAGTAAAGGAGAAAATGCTCGCTGCTAAACGTAATGAGGTGACGGATGTCGTATTGTCTTTGGATAATAAACGTGACTTTCTTGATATAAAAGAGGAGTATGTAAAAAATATCAAGATACATTTTGTTCGCGACATGATGGAGGTGCTTGATATTTCTCTTGAGAAAGAACAGGATGTTAATGACCTCGATTATAATAAGTATCTGATTGATTCGCATAAGAAAGTGACGGGTTTCAGACCTGCAACTCAGATGATGATACAATGATATAAAACACGACTTCCATGAAACGATTTTATTAAGTGTGAGAATGTTTTTTTATTTCCGAGCGGGGAAGACGTGTGTTTTTTGTTATGTGCTGAAAGCGGGAAATGTGTATAAATCGTATTTTTTCGGCTCAACAGCATCTTTTGAAATAATTTAGATTAAAATACCTTGTGTTTGTTGTCCAATTATGACAGACTGTGTTTTTCAGGACATTATTGTCGTTTGTTCTTGTCGTTGATGAAAATCTTGCGGTTTTCCACAGATACGGTACCTTCATTTATCAATTCGGATAACACTCTTGACAGTGACGGTCGTGTTACTCCTAATCTGTTTGCCAATTCTTGCTGTGTAATCCTTTCCTCTACGTTGTTTTTCAGATATGATACAAGACGCTCTTTCAGGGTCTGTAAAGCGAAAGTGTTTATTTTCTTGCTTAAAAAGATGCTTTTGTCGGATAACAGCCGTATGAAGTTTTTCATGATGACTTCTTCTTTATGCATAAGTTCTTCAAATTGAGCTTTATCGATATAAAATATCTTGCACTCTGTGACAGACTGAATATAAACAGGGTATCGGCTTTCTGTCGCGAAAAGGGCTGCCGGGGCTATAGCCCTTGGCGCCTGCATGTCTTCTATGATGACTTGTTTGCCTTCGTCGTTCATCAGCAGTGCGTTGACTTTCCCTTCTGTCAAAAGAGACAAATAACTGCATTCACTGCCTTGAATCATTATTAAACTATCGGCTTTGTATGACCTGATATAATAACGCGACTGATTGAGAAATGCAGTCAGATATTCTTTCTTCCACCCTGTGAAAATTGGCGTTTCAAGAAGTATTTCTGCGTATGTATCTGTCGTGTTTTCCATGAATTTTTTTGCAAAGTTAATGTTTTTCTACTTTAGAATGTCATTTTATATGTTTTTGAAATTAATTATTTTTGCATGTCTAATGATGCTTGATATGAGAAATGCGTTTTTTTTGCTGTTTCCGGTGTTTTTGTTTTTTTCATGTTCTGAAAAAGAGAATAATGAAGAATACAGGATTTTCAAATATAACGAGTCGGTTAACATTTTGACTCTTGATCCTGTCTATGCCAAAGACTTGCCGCATATCTGGGCATGCAATCAATTGTATAACACTCTGTTGGCTTTTGACGACGATATGAATCTAGTGCCTTCTTTGGCAAAACGGTGGTACATTAGCGATGATGGCAAGACATATACTTTCGTTCTTCGGGATGATGTTTTTTTTCATAACGACAGTTGTTTTGGAGGGAAAAGCAGAAATGTCGTCGCCGATGATGTGGTGTTTTCTTTTAACAGAGTGGTCGATAGAAAGTTGAGTTCGCCAGGAGTATGGATTTTCTCTGCCGTACATCAGGATGAAAATGGATATTCTTTCAAGGCATTGAATGATAGTGTTTTTGTAGTGGAGTTGGAACGTCCTTTCCCGGCTTTTCTCGGCATTGTTTCTATGCTTTATACTGCTGTGGTACCGAGAGAAGCAGTAGAATTTTACGGTGATGACTTCGGTCGTCATCCGGTGGGAACAGGACCTTTCAAATTTAAATATTGGAAAGAAGGAGTGCGTTGCGTTTTTAGAAAAAATCCTGATTATTTCGAGTTTGAGAATGGGAGACGTCTTCCCTTCATAGACGCAGTGTCTATAAGTTTTATCATTGACAAACAAGTGGCTTTTATGGAATTTGTCAAGGGTAAATTTGACTTTATGTCCGGTATAGATTCTCGTTACAAAGATGAACTTCTTACACGAGACGGTCGTTTGCGTGCCAAATATAATGACAGGATTTATCTTGTCAGAGAACCATATCTGAATACTGAATATTTGTCATTTAACATTAACGACATGGAAAATATGTCGAAAGAACAGTATAAGGCGTTACGCCAGGCTGTCAGTAATTCAGTAGATAGGGAAAATATGCTCAGATATCTTAGAAACGGCATTGGAACCCCCGGTCATTCCGGTATCATCCCTAAAGGTCTTCCGGGCTATGATTCTACGGGTACGATAGGTTACAAATATGACTTGCAGAAAGCATTCGACCTTGTAAGAGATTATGACTTGTATGGAAAGAAATTGAAACTTTATGCTACAAAAGAATATATAGACCTTGCCAAATTTGTACAGTCTTCTGTTGCTATGATTGGCATTGATTGTGAGGTGGAAGAGATGATGCCTGCTGTTTTGAGAGACAGACGTGCTAAAGGAAACCTGCCGTTTTTCCGTTCTTCATGGGTGGCAGACTATCCGGATGCAGAGAATTATCTGTCGCTTTTCATAAGCGAAAACTTTACTCCTCAGGGACCTAATTATACATATTACTCCAATGCTTTGTATGACAGCCTGTACAATGTGGCAGTTGGGTGTAACAATATTAAGGATAGGTATTTTATGTATAGACAGATGGATAGTGTCATGATGATGGATGCTCCGGTTGTGATACTTTATTATGATGAAGTCCTACGCTTTGTCAATAACAGAATATCAGGTCTTGGCAGCAACTCTACAAATCTTTTAAATTTAAAAAAGGTCGAGATAAAAGAATGATGAAAAAGCAAACCGCGTCATTTTTGAATCTTATCTGCAGTTTTTTGCTTCATTTTTTCTCTTTCAAATGAAAATATTCCATGGAAATTATGAAATATTTTTGGAAATATGTTTGCAGTTGATGTGGCTTGTATATTTTAATATATTGAATAATAATAAGTTATGATTTAATTTTGCATAAATGGGTTCCTTTTGTAACCATAGAAATAATAAAAAAAATAAAATAAAAAAAATCTTGTTAAGTAGTTGATTATGTAATTGAAAAAAAGTGTATTTTTGCATGATTTTTTAATCGACTGAAATTATGATAAATATAACATTTCCAGACAAGAGTGTCAGACAATATGAAGCAGGTGTTACGCCTTTGGATATAGCAAAGAGCATCAGTGATGGCTTGGCACGTAACGTATTGTCTGCCAAAGTGAACGGCATTATGTGGGATGCGAGACGTCCTGTTGTGGAGGATGCTGAGATTCAACTTTATACATGGAGTGATCCGGAAGGCAAAGCTACCATGTGGCATTCTTCTGCCCACCTTATGGCAGAGGCTATAGAACAACTGTATGAAGGTGTGAAGTTTGGCATAGGACCAAGCATAGAAAATGGTTTTTATTATGATATAGATTTTGGTGATAAGGTACTGACAGAAGATGATTTGGTTAAGATTGAGAAAAGAATGTTAGAACTTGCACACCAGAACCAGGTTTTTGAACGTGTTGATGTCACAAAGGCAGAAGCCTTGGATTATTTTACTAAAAAAGGAGATATCTATAAACAAGAGTTGATAAACGAATTGGAAGATGGTACTATAACATATTATAAATCAGGAACATTTACTGATTTGTGCAGAGGTCCTCATATTCCTGACACAAGTTTTATCAAAGCTGTAAAACTTACATCCTTGGCTGGCGCATATTGGCGTGGCGATGAAAAACGTAAACAACTTACACGTGTTTATGGTATAACATTCCCGAAGAAAAAAGAACTCGACGAATATCTCGCCTTGATAGAGGAAGCTAAGAAACGTGACCATCGTAAGTTGGGGAAAGAGTTGGAGTTGTTCATGTTTACCGATATGGTAGGTAAAGGTCTGCCCATGTGGTTGCCCAAAGGTACGGCTCTGCGTTTGCGTTTACAGGAGTTCCTTTCAAAGATACAGAAACAGTATGGCTATGAACAGGTTATGACACCTCATATAGGTAATAAACAACTGTATGTGACTTCCGGACATTGGGATCATTACGGGCATGACAGTTTTCAACCTATAACTACTCCTGAGGATGGGGAGCTTTACCTGCTGAAACCCATGAACTGTCCTCATCACTGTATGATATATAAATGGCAGCCGCGTTCTTATAAAGACCTGCCTTTGCGGCTTGCAGAGTTCGGTACTGTATATCGCTATGAACAAAGTGGAGAGTTGCACGGTTTGACAAGAGTCCGTTCGTTTACTCAGGATGATGCTCATATCTTTTGTCGTCCCGATCAAGTCAAAGATGAGTTCATACGAGTGATGGAGATTATTGAAATCATCTTCAAAGCATTGAGTTTTAATAATTTCGAGGCACAAATCTCGTTGAGAGACCCTAACAACAATGAAAAATATGTCGGGACTGATGAGAATTGGGCAAAGGCGGAAGCAGCCATAGTGGAGGCATGCAAGGAGAAAAACTTACCTGCAAATGTGAAATATGGCGAGGCGGCATTTTACGGACCTAAACTCGACTTTATGGTAAAAGATGCTCTCGGCCGTAAATGGCAACTCGGAACCATTCAGGTGGATTATAATCTTCCTGAGCGTTTTGACCTTACATATATAGGCGCCGACAATGAGAAACATCGTCCGGTCATGATACATCGTGCACCGTTTGGTTCAATGGAACGTTTCGTCGCTGTGCTTATAGAACATTGCGGAGGAGACTTTCCGTTGTGGCTCGCTCCGGACCAGGCAATTATATTACCGGTAAGCGAGAAATATCAACAATATGCCGATGAAGTCAAATCTCTATTGGATAAAGCTGATATCAGAGTGCTGATGGACGACAGAAATGAGAAGATAGGACGTAAGATTCGTGACGCTGAAATGAAAAAAGTTCCATATATGCTCGTGGTGGGTGAGAAAGAAGAGAAGGGAGAGATGGTGTCTGTCAGAAAACATGGAGAAGGAGATCTCGGATTCATGACAATAGACGCTTTCATAGAAATGATTAATGAACAAGTGAAAAAAGAACAAGACATCAGATGATGTGTGAAATAAATAAATTGTTTAATTAAAATAGGAGACACAAATTATAGCACTGCCAGTGAATGGGAAAAATTCCCAAAGAGGACAAAAAAATGACGATCCTCACCGAATAAATGAGAGAATTACAGCACCAATGGTAAGAGTCGTTGGTGAGAATGTTGACAATGAGATACATTCTATAAAGGATGCTCTCAAGATTGCTGATGAGATGGGACTTGACTTGGTGGAAATATCCCCAAATGCAAACCCTCCGGTTTGTAAATTGATGGATTACAAGAAGTTCCTTTTTGATCAGAAAAAGAAACAGAAAGAAATCAAAGCCAAGGCAACAAAAGTCGTTGTCAAGGAGATAAGATTGGGCCCCCAAACCGATGACCATGACTTCGAGTTTAAACTCAATCATGCAAAAAGATTTCTTGAAGAAGGTGCAAAAGTGAAGGTGGAGGTGTTTTTCCATGGTCGTTCTATTGCATATAAAGAGCAAGGCGAGATAATGTTGTTGAGATTTGCTCAGGCTTTGCAAGATTATGGCAAGTTGGAAGCGATGCCTAAACTTGAGGGAAAAAGAATGATGATGATGGTGGCTCCTAAGAAATAGAACACTCATTTTAACTTAAAAATATTTTGTAACAATGCCAAAAATGAAAACAAAATCCGCTGCCAAAAAACGTTTCAGACTTACTGGCACCGGTAAAATTAAGAGAAAGCATGCTTATAAAAGTCACATCTTGACTAAGAAATCTATTAAACGTAAACGTAATTTACGTCAGCAGACCATAGTCGAACATGCAAATTTGAAAGCTGTAAAAGAAATGCTTCTCATGTAATTAACGAAATTGTTTAACTTGTTAGAGCAGAGAAGTTCTCGAAAGGAGCGAGGCGCTCTAACGGAATAAAAAATTAAAAAAATGCCAAGATCAGTAAATGCAGTCGCTTCAAGAGCGAGACGCAAAAAAGTATTAAAACAGACGAAAGGACAGTTCAGTGCACGAAAAAATGTCTGGACAGTGGCGAAAAATTCCTACGAAAAGGGATTGACATACGCCTATCGTGATAGAAAAAACAAAAAACGTGAGTTTAGATCGTTATGGATTGTGCGTATCAATGCCGCTGCTCATGAGTACGGTATGACATACAGCACCTTCATGGGTAAAATTCATAAAGCTAATATCGATATTAACCGTAAGGTTCTTGCCGACTTAGCACTGAATAATCCGGAAGCCTTTAAAGCAATCGTTGAAAAAATAAAGTAGCAATTTAATAGTGAGTGTTGTAAAAAAAGCCCCTTTTTGGGGCTTTTTTGCATTCATGACAATTATTGTTGATGTGTTTCTCTTAACAAGTCATTCACTGTCTTTACCGGGTTGAAAGTGATAATGGGGACATCGACAAAAATAGTAATCCAGTCTGCCATGGCTCCATTCCATAATCCGGGAAGCTCTAAAGCTTTCAATTCTTTTCCGTCTTTAGACTTTTGGGAGATAAAACCGGTAGAATGATCTATGTAATCCGTCAAGTCGAAACTGTTGCCTTTGTAGTTCTGTGTCGCGCAAACAAGGTCAACAGGATTGAAATGTGTAGCATTTTTAAGAATTTCCTCCTGTTTCTCATCGGCATGGTTCATCTGAGAATATTCTACTATTTGAAGACTCGTCTCGTCATTCTGATTCTTTACGAAATAAGGACCTCCACCGGGTTCTCCTTCGTTGCGTACCATGCCACATATCCTCATGGGGCGGTTTAATTTGTTGTACAGGAAATCAATTTTTTCTATCGCATTGTATGTCTCGAAATATTCCGGTATTTCGATCATCAGAGTGTCTTTGGCAAAACCAACTATCTCGTTAATATCTTCTTTTTCAAGACCACCTTCATCAAGCATAAGTAGATATTCGAACAGTTGTTGCTGCAAACGGAAAAGATAACCTCCAAGGACTTTTTTGTATTTTATGGTTGTCTCTTTCAGCCTGTCCGGCACCACATTGTCTATATTTTTTATGAAAATGATTTCTTTTCTTAAATCGTTGAGGTTTTGTATCAAAGCTCCGTGTCCGCCGGGACGGAATACGAGTTCTCCATTTTTGTCCCTGAAAGGCTTGTTGTTTAAATCAACAGCTATGGTATCGGTAGAGGGTTTTTGCTCTGAATATGTTATCTTGTATTTTACATTGAACATCTTCTCGTATTTTGGCAGTAACTTGTCGATTGTATTTTGGAATAAAGGAAGATGTTCTTTTGATACTGTGAAATGTACCTGTGCTATGACACCTTTTTCAGATGTTATGGTGCTGTATTGTGCTGCCTCGACAAGATGTTCCTCTATGGCGTAACGTGAATAGTTGTCATAATTGTGGAATTTCAACAGAGCCTTTGGCAGTTTGCCGTATGATAAGCCTTCCGGATTCAACAGGTCTTCTGCAATTTCTACCAACTCGTTGTTTTTTAACATTTCTTCTATATCTTTGCCTTTTTTGGCAAGGTCTTTCCTCAAGTCTTCAAAAAAGGCAAAATGTCTTATGCCAAGGAAGAAGTTCTCAACGGAATCAGGTTTGATCTTGTCTTTTTTCAAGAAATTATCAGGTATATCTTTGTCTTTATACTCGTCAATGAAAGAATACAGACTTTTAAACATTCTGCTTGCTGCCCCGGAAGCAGGAACGAACTTTATGATGTCATAATATTCTTTGTCTTCATCAAATTGATTTACAAGACTTTCAATCTCATCATCGGTAAATCGAATAATACCTTTTTCAAGTGTGGCAGCAGCAGTGAGGTTACTGTATGCAAAACCTTTCTTAAAAATGTTTATTTGCTGTTCGATTTGTTGTTCAGTAATGCCAATTCTCTTAAGTTGTTGCTTGTCGTTTGTAGATAATGCTATCATGTTGTTTGTTTTTTCGTTACAAATATATAAAAAATGTTATTTCTGACAGTTGATTTTTATTTTAAACAATAAAAAATGATAAAAATTATAATTTATGATAAAAAAAATCGTTTATTTTGCAAAATGTATGTAAAATATCATTGAAGAAGAGAAATAATATATTTGTATCATAAAAAACATTAAAAAATGAATAAAAAAATTGAAGAGGCTATTAATGCCCAGATTAATGCTGAGTTATGGTCAGCATATCTTTATTTGTCGATGGCTGCAAATTTCCATTCAGCAGGTTTTAGTGGTATTGCCAACTGGTTTGAGGTTCAATTTAAAGAAGAACAGGACCATGCAACAATACTTTACAATTATCTGATTTCAAGAGGTGGTCGAGTAGAATTGAAAGCTATAGACTCTGTCCCTACATCTTGGGATTCACCTCTTGATGCTTTCGAATCAACACTTGAACATGAGAAAGAAGTTACAGGGATGATCAATGACCTTAACGCTTTGGCAATGAAAGAAAACGATTATGCTACTCAAAACAGGATGCAGTGGTTCATTGATGAGCAGGTGGAAGAGGAAGACACCGCCCAGAAACTTATCGACAGTCTGAAAATGATTAAGGACAATGGTTTCGGTCTTTACATGTTTGACAAGGAATTGGCTGCACGTACTTATACACAGGCATCTCCTTTGCAGACTGCTGAATAAATTGTCTTATCTTAAAAAACTAATATAGACGGGGTGTTGACCTCGTCTATATTGTTATATTATAGATTTGTATTGGAGATAAATGTGTTATTGCTTGGCTTTTCGCAATATTATACTGTAGAGATTTAGTCCTAATGGCTCTAATGGATGACAACGTTCATATTGGTCCAAAATAAACTCGCTTATACCTTTATTAATAGCGATTCTTCCGGCATAGGATGTCTGTTTCATTTTGTCAACACCCGGCAAGGTGTGTATAATAGTGTCGTTGTTATTGTGAAATATGTATTTTTTATCTTCATTGTCAGGGAGATAAATCACGAAGACATCATATTCGCCAGTTTCGTCTGTTTCTATTGTCCATGAACGCCATGAATCAGTTTGAGTGCTTATATAACCGGTGGCGTCTATGGCAGCGTGTTTTGTACCGTTATCATCAGTCAGAACGATGATGTCATTATCAGGCTTTATTGATGGTTTTGTTTTCTCGTTGTGTTTTACTCTGCTTAGAGTGTCTGGGTTGGCAAGTAGGAAATCTCCTATGCCGTTTAATACATCTTTCTCGTAATCAATCACATTGCCTTTACCGTCAGGACCAATGTTCAATAGGAATACTCCGCCGTTGCTTACGGTGTTCAGCAATCTGTCTATTTGCCGTTTTGTCTGTAATGACACCTCGGGACGCTGAATCCAAGACTTGTAACCCCATGTGTTGTAAAGAGAAGCCGGGTTGTCCCAAAAGATATTGGCATAATAAGCCACGTCACCATTGTCGGGCAGTGTCATATAGTCGCCGCAGTTGTTCATGATTCTGCCACTAACAAGACATTTTGGTTGCAGAGACTTCACTATGTTGCGAAAACGAATGCTTTGTTCGGGTTTCAACAACCCCATGTCGAACCAGATGGTGACGATATCGCCGTAGTTGGAGAGCAGCTCGGTGAGTTGCAGAGCGATGTAGTCCTCCAATTCAGGGGTGATAATCTCGAGCGGGGAATAAACCTGATTGACATATTCTGTACAATCACTGTTTTCATCTGGCGCCAAACGTTCAATGCCTTTAGGATAATGCCAGTCTGGTAAGGAATAATAAAATCCCAATCCTATATTGTGCCGGTGACATGCATCGGCAAGTTCCTTTACAATATCTTTCCCGTAAGGAGTGAAATCAACAATATTGTATTCCGTAGTCTCGGTGTGAAACATGCAAAATCCATCATGGTGCTTTGTCGTAAATACTATGTATTTCATGCCGTTGCGTTTGGCAAGTTGAACGATGGCGTCTGCATCGAATTGTTCCGGATTGAATTTTTTGGCTACTTCCTCGTATTCTGGTATTGTGATTCTCGCATGATTCATAATTTGTTCTCCATAATACGGAATCTTCTCACCTTTCCATATTCCACCAAGTTCGGAATATACTCCAAAATGTATGAACATTCCGAAATGACTGTCCCTCCATTCTTTTAATGTGCTGATTGTCAATGAATCGTTGTTGATTGACTCTTGTTTGACAATTTCGTTCGATGAGCATGACAGCATTACTAAGGCTATAGTTATTATTAATATAAGGTGTCGCATAATGTTTTTATTTGGAAATTAAAGAAATTGTGTTGTTATCATCAAGTTCTACGGCAAAAAGAGCAAAGTCATAACGTACAGGGTCTTCGGAATCGAATTGTCGCAGTCTCTCAGTCAATTGTTCTACAGCTTGTCGGTCATTGCTTTTGCGAGTCAACAAATTGATTGCACGCGAGACTCTTGCAACATGTACATCTAAAGGTATCATCAGATCTGATGGTTTGAATTTTTTCCAAATACCTAAATCCACAATACCGTCATCACGTACCAACCAGCGCAATGCCAGATGCAGTCTCTTGCATGCAGAACCTTTATTGGGCATCTCGCATGAAGGATTGCTGATATGCTTGCTGCTTTCATTAAAATTGGCTTTTTGCATGGCATCTCTGAAATATTGTATGCCTTGCCATGTATCATGATTTCCACCGAGAGTGAAAAGGTCTTCTATGAAGTCATATTTTAGATATATGTCTTTCAAACCTTTACAATAATATATCAAATCTCTGTTGAAAAAGGTTCTGTGTACACAAGCGGCAGGGTCGAGTCTTTCGTATCCATCGGACATGATAAAATCGAATGGAGATACTCCCATGATATTCAATAATCTGTTGGATGAGTTCAATATCATGCTCCTTTTTCCCCACGCAATGGTGGCAATGAGAAAAGATACTATTTCTATGTCACGTTTTTCTTTGTACCTATGAGGAAACTGCACAGGGTCGTCTTTGATGAATTCTTCTGTGTTGTATCGTTCAACTAAAAGGTCGAGATGGTTTTTTATATTATACATGGGAATTTTTTGCAAATATGTGAAAAAAAGTCAAATATTCTGCCATGAAAGTCTTTTTTCTGAAAAAATATAGTTTAAGATATGACAAAAAATATCGTATTTGTGTATTGATTATTTGATATCAATGATTTAAAATGCTATCCAATTTTATTATCTCGCCTATTGCAGGCATAATTACATTGGCATTGGAATTTTCAGAAAGACGTCTTGCATTATCCAATGGTTCGTACCATGGGTGTGTTGATAGGGCGAACTTGGAATGATGGACAGTAATTATATTTTTGGTTCCCAAATCATTAATCTCATTTGTCAAATATTGTGGCATGGTATGAATATATTTCCAATTCTCGTTATATTGTCCGTTTTCAAGAATGGCAAGGTCTATGTCGGGAAACATATTTCCAATTTCGGCATAATGCTTGCCATAGCCGCTGTCGCCGTTGAGGAAAATACATCCTTCTGAAGATTGTATGACATACGAAGCCCATAATGTCTGATTGGATTTCAAGCCGCGACCGGAGAAATGTCTCGCTGGCATGCAATGTATTTTTGTGTTGTCCGTAAGTGCTATAAAATCATACCAATCTAATTCCATGAGAATGTTTTTATCATATCCCCATCGTTCAAAATGTTCTCCTACGCCGAGTGGACATATTACCTTATCTGTTTTGTCGTGCAGTTTTTTTACTGTTTTATAATCCAAATGATCCCAATGGTCGTGTGTAATTATTAAATAATCGATATGCGGCATGTCGTCCGGTTTGAAAACATCGGTACCTTCAAAAGCTTTGTTGATAAAAGAGACAGGAGAGCCTTTGTAGAATACCGGGTCAACAAGTAATGCAATACCATTTATCTGTAAAAGATATGAAGAATGACCAAACCATACCATGATATTTTCATTTTTATCCAGTTTTTTAAGGTCATTTTTGATGACATGGAATGGCTTGTCCGGACGTATGTTGTCATTTTTTCTACCTAAAACAAAATCTGTCATCAACCTTAATCTGCTTTTCTCTGTTGTCATTATCGTTGATTCTCTGTTGCGAAAAGCACCGTTCATGTAATTTGGCGATTGTTCAATTCTTGCTTTGCGTTCTCCACGGGGCAAACGTCCGAATGATGGTTGATTGATAAATATTATCACACTTAATATTATGACTGTCAATATCGATGTTATTATTATTGTCGTTTTCATGATTCCTGTTTGAGAAATACAAAAATACAACTTTATATTATCAAACTAAGTTTCCAGATTGGTATTATTTTTAAATCACATAATGGAAAAAATCAGTAAAACGCAGTGAATTAAGAAAAAGATTTTTTATGAAATGATAAAAACACCTTAGGGTTTTATATGTTCTGACCCTTTAATGTCACATTGTCTATGTTAAAAATCAGGACATGAATGCAACATTTTCATTTCTGTTATATTTGCAAAGTAATGAAATAAACTATCTAACAAGTTTGATTTGCAACCCCATAGTTAGACAAAAAACTAATGGGATGTTTTTTATGAAATACACTTATGAGAAAAAGCTCAATATAGTGAGTATGGTAAAAATGGTTGCCCAATCAAACGGTTTACAATTGATTAAATATTTCTTCTCGAAAGACGTTTTTTGTTCTTCTCTTGAGCAAATTGTTAGGTGATGACAATTAGTCAATATCTTTGAATGTCAGCATGGGAAGACCGAGGTTGAAGAAATCGTCCTTATCGAGTTTGTCGCGGAAAATATAATCCAACAATCCTTTTCTATATGCCACGAATGATGTGAGACTGATGTCGTTTCGTTCACAGAATATTCTAAGAGCTTCAGCCGGGTTACCGGTATGTATCAATTGAAAATGTATGTCTCCTTCATATTCCTTTGTCTCAAAGGCTTTTGACAATTCTTCCATAAGCAATGATTCTTTAGTGCTGTCGTCATGTGAGACAAAATGTACTACATGTATATGAGGCGAGTAAGGTCTCAATATCTCGAAGATCTGTTCTATGATACAGATGTCGAATTTACCGAAGTTAGTGGCGTACAGTATATCGGTACTTTTACGCCAGTGGTAGCCTATTGGGATGGATAGCAACGGTATCTTGATTTTTGTCATTACGCTTTTTGCCAAACTGCCTTCAAGGAAACGTTTTTTGCCTTTTCCTCTTGTTCCCATCAGTATGAGGTCCGGCTTTTTCATGTCTGCAAGTCTTATCAATTCACTTTCCGGCTCTCCGCCAACGAGGACAGATTCAACACTGATATTATCAAGGTTTTCTTCTTTAATCAGGTCGGTGAGATAACGTTTTTTCTCTTCCATCTCTTCTCGAGCCGTGCTTTCCAATTCAGTGATAAACTCGCTTGTGAAGAAGTTGTTATTCTCAAAATTACCGGGATAACTGCTGTCACTGACAAAACATTGATCCATATATGCATGAAATACAATTATTTCACCTCCAATAGTCCTTAATAAATCAATGGCGTAAGGGAATAGTGCTTCATTGTCTTCTGTGAAATCTGTCGAAAGTATTATTCTCATATTAAGGTCGTTTTTTGTTACAAAATTAAATTTTTTTTTAAATTGATAATGATATTATGACCTTTTATTTTTTTACAGATGAATTTTTAACATTATTTTTTGCTTTTTACATATGTCGTTAAAATATTTTTAGAACCCGAAAATTAGTCCGGCAATGCCTATAAGTGCTCCTATGATAATACTTACGCCTTTTGAAAGGAAAAAGGCTTTGCGTGATTCAGCCAATAACGGCAATGCTCCGTGCCCATCCTGCACTATTGAGTTGGCAAGAAGTATGCTGACAGGTATGCTGCCTTGTGCAAAAAGCAATACGAACAGCAAATGAGGTCCTGACTGCGGTATAATGCCTACCAATAGTGCTATTGTCAGTACTAAAATAGTGTTTGATGACACAACTTCCTGAATGTTGATGTATTGGTTCAAAATTGTCAATACTGCAATAACACCGAATGTCCATAAAAATATTTTGGGAAGATGCACTTTTATGACATGTTCCCATAAATGTTCTTCGAGGAAATGCTCTTTGGCGACTATTACAATGATTAAGATAATGGAAAACATGACGAGAAGCGTATAACGTATCCAGTCGGCTTCACCGCCATGATCATGATGGTGTGTTTTGCCATTTCCTTGATGACTATGTGTATCATGATGATAATCATCATGTATTACTGTTGCTGTCTTCTCTTTGAAATAATTGTGTTCTTCGAATGATTCTATGACTGTTTCTTCATTTTGTCCTCCCATCAAAAGACTTAACTGGTGAGAGCCATCTATAAATCCACCTGTTATTAATAATATTATGCCGACACAACCGGTGATGAGTAATGCTCTTACAAAAGTTATGTTTTTAAAGTTGGACTTGATATGATGGTGTGTATGTCCGCATTCGTGTTCGTTATCATGCAATGGAAATGATGTCTCTTTCTTAAGTCCGACAAATTTGTTTTTCATTATCGTTTGCAGGACAAAACCTGTAATTATTGACAATATAAACAATATCGCAGTTATTATCAGTGCTTTACGTGGAAATAGTGAAAACATGAAGAAAGACTCGTCTCCTGTGGTTGCTATCAATGCTGCCATCAAAGCCGGAAAGTTGACGACACGATGCACATATAATGACACTGCTGTATATGTTCCTAAACAGCCGGGTATGATTCCCATTATGGCACAGACTAAAATCTGAATCCATGGTGATGCCTGCAGTTTCTTAGACCATAATCCTCTCGTCCTTACATTTATGAATTCTATTATCATCATCATGCCAAGAACAAATGCTGTGATGATAAGTGTCTGTTGTAGAATGAGAACCAATGCATGTGATATCATGATGTTTGTTTTTCTTTGAAACTGTGCAAAATTGCATCTTTTTTTTAAAATATCATTGTTATAAAGCGATAAAAATCACTTTTAATAGATTATAATATATAAATTGTTAGTTATCAAATTGTTAATATTAAACAATTATTAAATCTATCTTGTTTTGCATAAAAATTTACAAATATGAATGGAAAATCTTTGTTACAAAAGTTATCGGTGTTGTCTTTTTTTACATTGCTTTTGACGACACAAATGTATGCACAGTTTAGCCTTAGCGGTGAAGTAAGACCTCGTATGGAATACCGTCATGGTTATTCGACGTTGACAGATAAAGATTCTGACCCTGCCGGTTTTACATCTCAACGTACAAGAATTAATTTTGGTTATGCCAAAGATAATGTCAAACTCGGTATTTCCATACAAGATGTTTTTCTTTGGGGGTCAGAATCTCAGTTGTTCAAAACATCAAATACCATGTCGTTGCACCAGGCTTGGGGTCAGGTGTTTATCACCGACAATTTCTCCATCAAAGTGGGACGTCAGGAACTTGTCTATGATGATCAGCGTATTTTCGGTAATTCTAATTGGACACAGCAGGGTAGAAGTCATGATGTCTTGTTGTTGAAGTACGGCGGACGAATGTTTTTGGATGTCGGTATTGCCTACAACCAGTCGGAAGAACGGCTCAACGGTTCATATTACGATCTGCGTAACAATTACAAGACAATGCAGTTTGTATGGTTTAACACCCCTCTCACTCATAATATGAAATTGAGCTTGCTTTTCCTTAATAACGGTTATCAGTATGACTATATCGAAATTGTTGACGATACTCCCAAAGATAAAACGAAGAATGTATTCAATCAGACTATAGGCGGTAGATTGACTTTCACTCCGAATACCTGGATGTTTCATGCTTCTGCTTATTATACTATGGGTAAAGATACTGCCGACCGTGATTTGTCAGCTTATTATGTTGGTTTAGGTATCGATAAGGCTGTAAGTAACGATTGGAATATCGGACTCGGTTGGGAATTACTCTCCGGTACGAGTCAGAAAGATGTCATCGATGACCCTCAAAATTATAAAAATAGATCTTTTAATCCGTTCTATACTACAGCTCACAAGTTTAACGGTTACATGGATTACTTTAATACCAATGGCGATTTTGCCAACTCTGTTGGTCTCAATGATATATTTGCATACATTCAGTATTCACGCAAACGTTGCGAACTGAATCTTACAGCCCATGGTTTTATGTCTGCCGCTACAGTTATAGAAAATGGTACTACCGATAAGACCATGGATAGCTTTCTCGGTGTGGAACTTGATTTGACAATGTCTTACAGAATATCCAATTCTTCTAGTGTAGTGATGGGCTATAGCCAGATGTTTGGTACTAAAACATTGCAGAACCTTAAGGGAGGAGACCATAATGCCTGTAATAATTGGGCGTATGTGATGTTTGTCTTCAAACCTGTATTTATTAAATAATACAAAGAAAAAAGATTATGACATTTTAATGATGTCTCTTGATAAAAAAGTGATTGTGACGGGTAGCAGTTGCCTTTATCTGCTGAATCGGTATGGTATCAAAGCTCGTCCAATCGCTTTTTTTATTGCTGTCTCGCTCGTTTTTTATATCTTTGCATAAAATTGTGATTATGGCAAAAGATGATGTTTTCTATTTCGGCAAAATCGTAAAAACTCATGGCATCAAAGGAGAATTGACATTGAGAATAGATGCAAAAGATAATTTCGACTATAATGATATTGAATATATTCTTATAGAAATCAATGATATTAAGATTCCATATTTTCTGAAATCGGTCTCGTTCGGCAATAATAAACTTTTTATTGCCATACAGGATGTGGATAATATTGAAGAGGCCGCATCTTTTGTTGGGAAACCGGTGTATCTTCCTCTGTCTTTGTTACCTGTTTTGTGCGGCAACAGATTTTATGGGAGAGAGGTGATAGGTTTTGTTTTGGAAGATATCCATTTTGGCGTGGTAGGCGTCGTCGCAGATGTGTTTGAATATCCTACTCAGGCTGTCATTCAGGTTATGAGAGATGGAAAAGAAATTCTGATGCCTGTTCATGAACATATCATAAGAGAAATAGACAGAGATACAGAACGTATTGTCGTTGATGCTCCTGAAGGACTTATTGATATGTATCTCAACATGTGATTATGGATAAAAGACCTTTCTTGTTCAAAAAATTCGGACTGTTTCATCATAATTCCACTATGAGAATAGGTACTGATGCTGTTTTGCTTGCTTGCTGGACAGATATCTCCGATGATGATGATATTCTCGACATTGGTACAGGCTGTGGCATCATACCTTTGATGCTTGCTCAAAAACGTGATTCGAGATGTCCAGGTGTCATTGACGCTGTGGAGATTGACGAACCTTCGAGTATTGAGGCGAATTACAATTTTAAAAACTCAGTGTGGGATAAACAACTGTCTGTATATCATTGTGATATACGTAATTTCGCCTCTGCAGCAGAGAGAAAGTACGACTTGATAATTTCAAATCCTCCGTTTTTTTATGGCGACAATATACCTTCAAATCCCCGCAAGATACTTGCTCGTCATGCCGGTTCGCTGAGTTATACCGACTTGTTGACAGTCGTGGCTTCATTGTTGAAGCGAAAAGGTCGTTTATCTGTGGTATTGCCAATGATAGAGTCTAGTCGGTTTATACTTTGCGCTTCTCAATATGGATTCAATCTTTTTAAGATGATGAGAATAATACCTGTTATGGGAAAGAATCCTAATAGGGTTAATATGCAATTTGTCGGATATCAAGTCGAAAAACCAGATGTGGAAGATTTTGTGATACGTAATGAAGACCATTCTTATACTGAATCATATAAGCTTTTTTTGAAAGATTATTATCTTGACCCGATAAAATAAATTGGGATTATGTTCTTGGATTGTCGGAAACTGAATAAAATAATCTTGTTTTTATTTTTTACTTTATAAAAATTTGTAAATTTGCAACCTAATAGTGGATTATGTTTAAACTGGTAGTCATGGCTTTCATACAATCGTTGTTCCTTGCAGGAGGACAACTGTTGCTGAAAATGGGGTTGGATAGAGTGGATAGAATATCTTTGAAATGGGTATATTTGAAAGGTTTTTTGTCGTGGCAGTTGGGACTGTCTGTAATATCGTTTTTGTTGGCAATGCTTTTATGGCTCTATATGTTGAAACATTATGATTTGTCGCTTGTGTATCCATTAACGAGTATCAGTTATATTTTTACCACATTGCTTGCGATGTTTTTTCTTGGCGAGATGGTATCTTCGATAAAATGGACAGGCATTGCTTTCATTATAATAGGTGTAGCTCTTTTAACAAGATAAATTATTGATTATGAAACGTATATTTGGTATTTTATGCATCGCTTTTATGATGATGTCATGTACTTCTCCAATGGTGGGAACATGGATTCAACCTCAAACTTCTGCGACACAGGAAGAGGGATTTATTTTACATAAGGATGGTTCTGCATCAAGTGTCAATCTGGACTTTATTGAGTTTACTGCATGGGAGAAAGATGGGGATTTTTTGATATTGAATGGTTTTAATAATGGCTCTGTCAAAAAAGAGTTTTCCGATACTATGAAGATTGAAAGTGTTTCGAAGACAACTCTTGTACTTAGCCAAAATGGTTACAGAATAGAGTACAATAGAAAATAAGCAGAAAAATTCTGTCTCGTTTGAGATGAAAAAATGAGCAATAACAATATCGGTATTGCTCATTTTTTGTGAATTGTATTTATTATTTGTTATTCGGTTTAATTTGTGATGTTATACATAAGGCGGAACTTTTTTCTTCGACAAATTGCCTTATCTTATAAACATCTTCTCGTTTTTCAATAATTGGTATTGTTAGGCTTTCATCGTTGCTGCACAAATGTTTGCATTTCTTGTCAAAATTGACACATGCTCTTATGAGAGCTTCGCAGTTTTTTGCAGCAACCACTTCTTTGTCGAAATCGGCAATAGCCGATTCTAAAGTTACATCGACAAATTGTATATCTTTCTTTTGATTAGCTTTAATAACAACTTTTTGTTTGCCCGGTTTGTGGTCCTTAGGCTGTTCGACAGGTTTTCGTACCGGTTTTACAACATCGGCAGCAGGTTGTTCTGCTTTGTTATCGCTTTTTTGGTCAGTCTTTTGTTCGATGGTGTCATTGCACGAAATCAAAAAGAAACCTAATGTAAATAGGAAATAAAAACATAATCTTTTCATAAGAAGATTTTTAAAAATTTTTGCAAAAATAATTAAAATATTGAAAAACTTATTATATTTGCACTCTTTTTTATGAAATTGATTTAGATATATATGAGTAAATTAATTGTTGTAGCTCTCGGTGGAAATGCTTTGTTGAGAAGTAATCAAAAAGGTACTTATCAAGAACAGATACAGAATGTTACTGAGACATGTCAGTCATTGGCAAGTTTCATTAAAAGAGGTGATAAACTGATAATAGGACATGGCAACGGACCTCAGGTCGGTAACGTGATGTTGCAACATGAGGCGGGATTAAAGGTGTTCTCTGTTGAAGCTATGCCGATGGATTATTGTGTATCGGAGACTCAGGGCTCTATTGGTTATCTGATAGAACTCGGTTTTAGAAAGGTGCTTGCTGAAGAAAAGATTAACAGAAGAGTTGTAACGATGGTGACACAGGTGGTGGTAGATAAAAACGACCCTATGTTTCTTAATCCCACCAAGCCTGTAGGACCGTATTATTCGGAAGAAGAAGCTGAAGAATATGCTGAAACTACAGGTTCGGTCTTTAAGGAAGACCCGCGTGGAAGAGGCTGGCGTAAGGTGGTGCCTTCTCCTCAACCGAAAAAAATAATGAATATCGATATAGTCGAACAACTTGCAAACGCTGGTAATATCGTCATCACAGTGGGTGGAGGCGGCATACCGGTAATAGAAGAAAATGGTTATACCTATGGCGTAGAAGCCGTCATTGACAAAGACCTCGCTTCTTCTCTTACCGCAATAGATACTAAAGCTGATGCTTTCTATATCTTGACGGATGTGCCTCAGGCTTATATCAATTTTAAGAAAGAAAATCAACAGGCACTCGGTAAAATAACAGTGGCTGAGGCTAAGAAATATCTTGAAGAGGGGCAGTTCACCGAAGGGAGCATGGCTCCAAAAATGCGTGCTGCAATACGCTTCGTTGAGGCTACAGGCAATGAAGCTGTCATTACTGATGCTGATAGTCTCTCAATTCCTGGTACAGGCACTATAATAGTAAAATAAACGTTCTTTTTATTGATTTTATAATATATTGCTGATACGGGGTGCATCAAATCGAAAGATTCGTAGCCACCTCGTATTTTTTTATCTTCTAAAAATTATCGTGTACAAATACCTTGTTGTGCAATGGAGTATTGTAATTTGCAGAATGATGTTCATTCATCTTGACTGAACTCGAAACTGTCACTGTCGTCAAAGTTGCTTTGGTCGTTTATTCTGGAACTTATTCTGACATTGAAACCACTATTGGGTCTCAACATGTCAAAAGTGTTGTTGTCCACTTTGTTATACATTCTTTCAGGATCTTCAAAACGTGCATATTGTCCCACAAACCTTAATTCAACTTCACCTAATTTACCATTACGATGCTTGGCGATGCTTATTACGGCCTTGCCTTTGGCGGGTTCGTTGTTATCATCGTTAAGTCCATAATATTCAGGTCTGTAAATGAATACTACCACATCGGCATCTTGTTCAATGGCACCGGACTCACGCAAGTCAGACAAGATTGGTTTCTTGGAGCCGGCTCTCGACTCTACATTACGGCTTAATTGAGAAAGAGCAAGTACCGGGATTTGCAATTCTTTGGCAAGACTTTTCAGTGAGCGGCTGATAGAACTTATCTCTTGCTCCCTGTTACCATTCTTGTCTCCTTTTGTAGTCATAAGTTGCAGATAATCAATGAAGACCATTTGGATGTCGTATTGTTGTTTCAGACGACGGCATTTTGCCCTCAAGTCGAAAACAGAAAGTTGCGCCGTGTCGTCGATATACAACTTGGCATTGACAAGGGGGGTTACTTTGCTTGACAACTGTTCCCACTCGTATTCTTCTAAATTGCCGCTTCTCAATTTGTCTGCTGTCAACGATGTCTCACTCGAAATTAAACGTGTTACAAGTTGCACTGATGACATCTCTAATGAGAAAAATGCTACCGGTTTGTTGAATTCTACAGCGGCATTTCGTGCCATGTTCAATGCAAAAGCCGTCTTTCCCATACTCGGACGTGCCGCTAAAATAATAAGATCCGACTTCTGCCACCCTTGGGTAATTCTGTCAAGTTCTGTGTATCCCGACGGTACTCCTCTTAATGAGGAATTGCTGTTCTTAGCTGCTTCTATCTCAGAGATTGCCAACTTTACTAAGTCGGGCATCTTGTCATGACTTTTTTTTAAGATGTTTTCACTGATTTGGAACAATTTGTTCTCGGCATTATCAAGCAAATCAAAAACATCAGTGGTGTCTTCGTAAGCATCTTTTATAGTTTCTGATGAAATCAGTATCAACTGTCTTTGTATGTATTTTTGCAAGATTATTCTGGCATGATACTCGATGTTGGCAGCCGATACCACGCGATTTGTCAACTGTGAGATGTAATAAGCTCCTCCTACGCTTTCCAATTCTCCCATGGTTTTCAGCTGATTTGTAACAGTGAGGATATCTATTGGTTCAGACTTGGTGAACAGTTCTTTTATGGCAGAGAATATTGTCTGATGTGCTTCCTTGTAAAATACTTCAGGATTCAACAGGTCTATGACGGAGTTGACGGCATCTTTTTCAAGCATCATGGCGCCCAATACGACCTCTTCGAAATCAACAGCCTGAGGCGGAATCCTGCCTTGCATGTTGAGCAAATCCGCTGCTTGGTTTGCAGTTTTATATCTCCTGGTTATATTATTTCTTATATTATTATCTGAAATGTTCATGCCCCAAAATTACAACAAAACAAGATGTATTTATTATATGTTGATAACTTTTGATATATGACTGTAAATGATTGATAATAAGGGCTTGATAAAATGATGTGAAGTTTTTTGCGCCTTTTTGGAAACATATAGTTATTGCATGATTTTATGATTGTTTTTACAGTTTGCATGTTATAAATGCTGATCTTATTTATAAAATGAGTTGGTTATTATCCCCAAAAAATGATCAAATTTCTCAGATGTCATTCCTGCCATTCGTTGAATATTTCTTTTATTGCTTCTGCTTCTTTTCTGAGGCATTCTTTTATAAAGGGTTTGTCGTTGTTGTTTAATATCATGCTTTCGTGTTCATTGATACTGTTGCCTGGTTTTATTCCTTCGTAAACATTTTTTAAAGTAAAATGCAGTCTTATCTTTTTGTGAAAGAAGTCTGCCTTGATTAAAACTGCATGTAAATCGATTATTTCAGGAAGATTTTCGTTGGAAATTTGATGAAAAACATCTGCATTATGTGTAAAAAGCACTACTTTGTCGAAGTCCTTTATGCTGTCTGCCAAAATCTTGTATGCCTCCTTATTGTTTTCTTCTGTCTTTTCCCAAAAATGATAAACTGTTTTTTCATCTTCTTCATATAAAATGCAAAAAGCATCGAATGTCGGTTGGTATGGATGTTCTCCTTCGTTCTCAGGTATGGTCTTGTTGTAATCCATCATGCTGAGATATGCAATCTTTCCGGTTGTGTTACCTGACATTTTTAAGAACGATACCTTATTTATATAATAAGTGTTGTTGTTTAGTGCCTCTATCTGTTTAAGCTGAATGTTGTCGAGAGAGTTATGTCTTATGAAGTCTTCATTGGTACATATACCATTGTTGTATTCTTCAAATAAAATCTCTTCGTTCATTGCTGTCATGAACAGATAACTGTCTTTTGGCACGTTTTTCCAACAGTGACCCCGAAAATCGCAAATATAAGGTTTATGACATTGAACTCCTATTGGTATGGCAGGAGAATGACTCGTACCTAAAGCTGTCTTGAATTTTTGTATATTGTTACGTATTTCTTCTTGATAAGTTTTTATGTCATTTAATACAGACTGACACTTGAACAGTTGTGTTAAGTCGATGTCGTCATGTCTCGTATATTCGCTGTTGATATACATAAGTTGAAAATCAGACAACTGTATTCCGCAGCCATTCAATACATAATATTGCAGGGCGGCATCTTTGTAATATGTGGTACTTAAAGCTGTAGAACTTTTTACTTCTATGGCTTTCCACTTGTCACCGTCTCTTACTATGATATCCAACATTATCAAAGTATCATCATTTTTGAATACAGCTTCATAAAGGACGTTGACGTTGGGATTGTTTATGTTCCTTATTGTTTCTGTTATCATTTTTTCAAACATTTTAGGTGACTTTGGAGACATGTCGAGTCCTCCGGGATAACAGTCACGTGCCAATATGCCTACGTTTGTGCCACGACTGAATACTGCAAGTTGCCTTGCACTGATTTTATCTCTTAAAAACGACCTGTTTTTTTCGAGATACAACGCTTTTATACATTGATCTCCTTTTATATATGTGGACTTTGATAATGAGAACATATTTTAATTTTTTATTGTGATGATGTTTTTCTTTGCCATTAAAGTCATTGATATTCCGCGTGTTATCATGAAAGCGAAAAACGATGTCCATAATCCGTGATTGCCGAACATTGGCATGAGGTAATACCAGCATGGAAGAAATACCAATATGGTTGATATTATCATGGTGTTGCGTATGGCACGCGATGCTGTGGCTCCAATATATACACCGTCCCATAAAAATGCGGCAAAAGTAGCTAAAGGCATGATAATCATATAAATGTGATAAGGTTTCACGGCTTCTGTAATGGTGGGGTCATTGGATATTAGCCGTACTATGACATCAGGGAAAAGTGTGTAAATTAAGGTGAAAGGAAGACTTATTGTGATGCCCCAAAGGAAAAGAAATTTGATGACTTTTTTTATGTTGTCGATGTCACTGGCACCTGTATATCGTCCTACCAATGCTTCTCCTGCATAAGCGAACCCGTCGGTGAAATATGAGAAAATATAGAAGAACTGTATCAATATCATGTTGACTGCCAATATGTTATCTCCTAAAGTTGCTGATTGGTTGGTGAAAAATGCAATGGTGATTATCAAAAGAAAACTCCTGATCATCAAGTCGATATTGACATGGAAAAATCTCTTTATCTTGCTCAAATCCAATAATGTCCGGCGATTTAAAGGCATTAGAATGTTTCTGTATCTTATTAAAAACAGTGTCAATGTCAATGCAAGACCGCAATATTGGGCAAGTACTGTGCCTAAAGCAACGCCTTCAACATCAAGATGCATTGCTAACACGAAAAATGCACTGAAAATGATATTGAAAATGTTGATGGTTATAGCTGTAATCATAGGAAATTTAGTGTTTTGCATTCCAACAAACCAGCCGTTGAAACAATAAAGCAGCATGTTGGCAGGCGCAGCCCATATCCTTATATGGTAATATGTTATGGCAAGTTCTTTTATTTCTTCACTGCCCTGTAACAATCTGAGACTTATTAATGCGATAGGGTTGCGCAGACTTATTATCAGAATGGATGCTAATATTGCTATCAATATGGACCGGAATAATGAATAACATATTTCGATTTTATCCTCTCTGCCGTATGACTGTGCCGTGAAACCTGTTGTACCGGCTCTCAAAAAACTGAAAAAAGAATATAAAACACTGAAAATTGTGCCTCCCAATGATATGGCTCCTATATATATAGCCGACCCGAGATGCCCCATCAGAATCATGTCAACTAAACCCAATAACGGTATGGTAATATTGCTGATAATATTGGGTATCGCTAATTTCAATATCGCACGATTCATCTTTTTTTTGCAAATATACGTCTTTTAACGTTTGTCGTCCCTTTTGTATAACGCGTTTATTGAAAAATTGATGCTTTGTTGAATATATTATAGAGAAATTTGATTTATAATCAATGATATATAGAAATTTTGTGGTTAATGTTACAAGAAAAACAATTTTTGTCATTATGATAAAAGTACTTTGTTTTTATTTTTTAGAATAAAATTGCCACCTGAGGATTTAATGAAAGTTGAAAATTTTCAATTGTTATTTTTTTATGCACAAAAAGTATTATCTTTGTCAAAAAGCTGAAGTAAAATTCAGAGATGAAAAAATGTAGGAAATATTATTAAAACCAATATGTTATGAGAACTAAGATATACAATTTGATTATTTTGGACGAAAGCGGATCTATGAATAGCATTTGGGAACAAACTGTCTCAGGATGTAATGAAATGATAGATTCCGTTAAAGTATTGCAGGAGAAGTTCGGAGATAAACAAGAACATTTTATCAGTATATATTCATTCCAATCCGGGACTGAATATTCAAGATATATTATAAAAGACATGCCGGTTGAAAAGGCTGCGCATATTACCATTGAAGATTATATACCTAATGGATTGACACCTTTATATGATGCTGTCGGGGTTACTTTGTCGGACCTTTTTGTTACCATGAAAGGTGAAGATTTTGCTATAGCTTCAGTTACTATTATCACCGACGGTATGGAGAACTCATCAAAAGAATATTCTCATGAAATGGTTTCACAAATGATAAAAAAATGTAAAGAGAAAGGTTGGAACTTTAATTTCATAGGTGCCAATATTGATGAAAAAAAGGTCGCAAGTTCTTTGAATATCGACAATTCCATGTCTTTCGTCCAAAATGATGATGGAGTTAAGTTGATGTTCTTAAAAGATAGAGAAAGTCGTATGCGTTTCTTTCGAAAGGTGAACCGTAATATAAATTCCGGTATGACTGTGGATGAGTTTTATGCTAAAATGACAGAAGTTTCAAAAGGTTATTTTGATGAGGATAAAAGTTGATTCAATAAATCATTGTTAAATATGATGTTTATTATCTTTCATTGAAAATCACACTTTTAATTTTGAATTTTTGTCTCATGAATCTGTTTTCTTTGTTGTCTGATTTTGTTTTTTGCAGTATTAACAGCGGAAGTAATGGCAATTGTTATTTTATTGGTGCCGGTGATTGCGGAATACTCGTGGATGTCGGTATAAGTGTTAGAACGATAAAATCTCGTTTAAAAGCTATAGGTTATGATTTGCAATGTGTTAAGGCAGTATTGTTGACACATTCTCATATTGATCATGTCAAGGGTGTGCCTCAGTTGATTAAATATTGCAAGGTTCCTGTTTATGCCTCTGAATCATGCTTCTCAATGTTAAAAGAATGTAATATGACAATGGATTCGGATCTGTGTAAGGTTGTCACACCTGTTATTAATATTGATTGTTTTAGAATAGAACCTTTTTATACTGAGCATGATGCTCCGGGTTCATTGGGATTTTTTGTCAGTAATGGAGATAAAAGTATAGTCATAGCTACTGATGTGGGAACTCTTACTCCTGCAGTGAAAAGTTTTTTGAAAAAAGCCGACAATGTAGTCATTGAAACAAATTATGACAAGGAAATGTTGCTCAATGGCAAATATCCGGACATGCTGAAATCCAGAATAATGGGCGGGCACGGGCATCTTGGTAACGAAGAAACTTGTGCTTTCATAATAGAAAATTATAAACGCAGATGGGACAATGTCTTTTTTTGTCATTTGAGTGAAAACAATAACAGTCCGGACAAGGTGATGAGTTGTTTCCATCATTGTCTTAACGAGAAAAATATTCATGATTTCGGCAATACTGTAGTGCATTTGCTCTCACGTTATGAGGCATCGCCGTTGTTTTATTTGTGAATCTGTGGAATTGTGTAGATCGTTTTCCACACTTTTCCACACTAAAACAGAGATGTGGAAAAGTGTGGAACTATAATATGCTGATAATCAATAATGTTTTAGAATTTTTAAAATAATTTCTGTTTGGTATGATTTTAGATGTCTAATAAAAATGTTAAACGGAAACTAATTTAAAAATTTATAACCCATGAAAAAGACATTAACAATTTTATCAGTTGCTTTATTAGCACTCGTTTTTAGTTCTTGTGTTGAATCATCAAAGAAGTACAAGGCTCTTCTTGCAGAAAAAGAAAACTTGGTTGCAGAAAACAAAAACATCGAAAATGAATACAATGCAGCACTTGGTATTATTAATGAAGTTGAGAATAATCTGCAGGCAATTCGTGATGCCGAAAGTCTCATGATGATGAATGTAGAAGGCTCGCAAAGAGAAAAACTTACTGCTGAACTCCTTCAGATTAAAGAAGAAATGGCAGCAAATCGCGCCAAATTGGATTCTTTGAGTGATGCATTGCAAAAATCGAATAGAAACGTAGCCAACTTGCGTTCTACAATTAAGAAGTTGCAGGCTCAACTTGAAGAAAAAGAGCAAATGATAGCTTCATTGCAAGAGCAAATTGCTGAGAAAGATGTACAAATCGCCGGTTTAAATACTCAGGTTACGGATTTGAACGAAAATTTGAATGAGATGAATTCAAAACATGAAGATGCATTGCGTCAAATCAATGAACAAATTACAGAAATGAATACTGTATATTATATCGGCAGTAGCAAAAAAGAATTGAAAAATAACGGTATCCTTACGAAGAAATATGTCTTGAGAAAAGATGTTCCTACAAATTTGTTTACAAAGGCTGACAAACGTGATCTCGATAAGATTACCTTTGAAGCAAAGAAAATTACAGTTCTCTCAAGCCATCCGGAAAATTCATACAACATCGTTGTTGACGCCGGTGTAGCTACTATCAATATAACCAATCCAGATCTTTTCTGGAGTGTGACAAAATATTTGGTTGTTGTTACCAAATAAAGTTTTTCTGCTCGTTTTCAATATTTACGGTAATCCGACATCGCCCGATGTCGGATTACCTTTTTATATCCATGTTCTTTAAATTAAATTACTTCCTTTTAATCCCTAAATAAAATAATTGTTTATCTTTGCAGCGAGCAGAAAACAATTATGTATAAAAGAATTCTTATATTGGAGGATGATGCTTCTTATGGTGCCATGTTAAAAACATGGTTCGTTAAGAATGATTGGTTGGTGTCTCTTGTTACTAAAGTGGGAACGGCGCAACATGAGTTGTCTTCCAATGCTTTCAATCTTGTTTTGAGTGACTTGCGTTTGCCTGATGGAGACGGGATTCTGCTTCTTACATGGATGCGTGAAAATTTTATAATGACACCTTTTATCGTCATGACAGGTTACGGCGATGTGCAGACAGCTGTAGATGCCATAAAACTCGGCGCCTTCGATTATCTTTGTAAACCTATCAACCCAAGTGTGTTGCAGCAGAAAATCGATATGGCGCTGCTTCAGAAAGAGGAAAAGAAGAATGAAAAGAGACCTGTAAGGAAAATGGAAGATAAAAAAATGATAACGGGGTGCAGTGCTGTGATGCAACGTGTGTATAATCACGTGTCTCTCGTCGCACCTACGAATATCTCCGTGCTTATTCTCGGTGAGAGTGGTACAGGTAAGGAATATATTGCCCGTATGATACACGAGAAAAGCAGACGCGCTTCCAAACCTTTTGTTGCAGTGGATTGCGGCAGTTTGTCCATGGAACTTGCACCTTCTGAATTGTTCGGTCATCTGAAAGGCTCTTTTACTTCTGCTATTTCGGATAAAAGAGGCGTTTTCGAAGAAGCGGAAGGCGGTACCGTTTTCCTTGATGAAGTAGGAAATCTCCCATACGAAGTCCAGAAACAACTGTTGCGTGCTTTGCAGGAACAGAAAGTGCGCCCCGTAGGCTCTGTCGTAGATGTGAAAGTGGATGTGAGAATAATTGCTGCTACTAATGAAAATCTTGAACGTGCCATAGAAGAAGGAAGGTTC
The DNA here is from genome assembly GCF_056978975.1 of Candidatus Limimorpha avicola. Lineage (NCBI taxonomy): Bacteria > Pseudomonadati > Bacteroidota > Bacteroidia > Bacteroidales > Candidatus Limimorpha > Candidatus Limimorpha avicola. The sequence continues at coordinate 69,497 of NZ_DBMCYK010000003.1, read as the reverse complement.
CGTCAGGATTTATATCACCGTATTAATGAGTTTTCTATTAATGTGCCTCCTTTGCGCGAGAGAATAGAAGACCTTGAGGAGTTCGCTTACCACTTCGTTAAACAGGCTGATGATGAACTTGGCAAATCAATAGTCTCAATATCTGATGAGGCTTTGTCTATATTGAAACAACAAAAATGGAGCGGAAATCTTCGCGAATTACGTAATGTAATACGTCGTTCCGTTTTGTTTGCTCAAAATGATATAATCATGCCTGAAGACTTGCCGGTATTCTCTCAACAGAAAGATGCGGTTAAACAGGAAGAGGAAAATTATGCGCTTCAACCCGGCAACGAGAAGGAACAGATACTTTCAGCTTTGCATAAATCTCGCGGTAATAAGACTTTGGCTGCTCAATTGCTCCAAATTGACCGTAAAACACTGTATAATAAGATACACCTCTATAATATAGAACTTTGATAATCATTCTTTTATTCTTTATTTACTCGTAAATTCTATATGGTTTTTAATATCTTGCCTGTCATTATTGTGTGATATCGTTGTTTGTTTTTGAAATATTGGAGGTCCGACTGTCTTCATTGTTTTTCTGTTGAAAATGAACTTGATGAAGTCTGTTGCCAAATAATATTGTGTTGTCAGTATCATAAAACCTTTCAGATTGTTTTTTATTGAATAAGATGAAGTAAACAAACAGCTGATGTTTTGGGAATCCGATAATGTATTTTTCTCTTTTTTTGATGACAATATTTTTTTCTGATAATGTCGGATGAAGTGTTTTATTTTGTATGTTTGCGAAACAATATAATTTTTGTTATGGGAAATATTGAAAATGAAAATGTAGGTTTGCCTGAAAATGCTCAGCGCGAATTGAAACCGGGAGAAGATTATCATCCCATCCTGTCACCGGATAAGCAATATAAAGAGGTAACGCCATGGTCTGTTACTATAGGATTGTTGATGACAGTGCTGTTTTCTGCCGCAGCGGCATACCTCGGGCTGAAGATAGGACAGGTGTTTGAAGCCGCAATCCCTATTGCTATCATCGCGATAGGTCTCTCGAGTGCTACTCACCGTAAGAATGCTTTAGGAGAGAATGTGATTATTCAATCTATTGGTGCCTGTTCAGGTTCTATTGTCGCCGGTGCTATTTTTACATTGCCGGCATTGTATATTTTGCAGGCAAAATACCCTGATATAGTGGTAAACTTTATGCAGGTTTTTCTAAGTTCTCTACTCGGTGGCATACTCGGTATTTTGTTTTTGATACCTTTCAGAAGATATTTTGTTAAGGAAATGCACGGCAAATATCCTTTCCCTGAAGCTACTGCCACTACTCAAGTGCTCGTCAGTGGAGAACAGAAAGGAGGTGGCGCCAAATTACTCCTTGTCAGTGGTTTGATAGGAGGCTTGTATGACTTTATCGTATCTACTTTCGGTTGGTGGGCAGAAACGATAACATCACGTATCTCTGGTTTTGGTATGATGGTGGCTGATAAAGCTAAAGTGGTGTTGAAAGTCAACGTTGGCGCAGCTGTGCTGGGACTCGGATATATCATAGGTCTTAAGTATTCTTTCATAATATGTTGCGGTTCATTCCTCGTATGGTTTGTCATAATACCGCTGATGAATCTGATATGGGGTAACAGTGTTATTGACCTGATGGGTACCGGATTGACACAGACAATAGGTGAGATGTCTCCGGAGATGATTTTCTCGGAATATGCCCGCCATATAGGTATTGGCGGCATAGCCATGGCAGGTATAATAGGTATTATAAAATCTTCAGGCGTGATAAGATCTGCTGTAGGTCTCGCTGTCAACGAGTTTAAGGGAGGTAAAACAGCCGACAAAGAAGTGGTGCGTACTCAGCGCGATATATCGATGAAGATAATAGTCGTCGGTATAGTGCTAACGTTGATAGCTACATTCTTGTTTTTCTATTTCGGCGTGGTAAACAACCTGTGGCATGCTTTGATAGGTATATTGTTGGTGGGTGTTATAGCTTTCTTGTTTACGACTGTTGCTGCCAACGCTATTGCAATAGTGGGTTCTAATCCTGTGAGTGGAATGACGTTGATGACTCTAATACTTTCTTCTATAGTTATGGTGGCTGTCGGTCTTAACGGGTCTGCTGGTATGACCGCCTCTCTCATTATGGGAGGCGTGGTATGTACTGCATTGTCTGTGGCAGGTGCCTTTATAACTGATTTGAAGATAGGTTATTGGATTGGAACGACACCTCGTAAACAGGAGTCATGGAAATTTGTAGGTACTCTCGTTGCAGCAGCGACAGTAGGAGGTGTTATCATGCTTTTGAATGAGACATACGGGTTTACCGGAGAGAATGCTCTCGTGGCGCCTCAGGCTAATGCCATGGCTGCTGTCATAGAGCCTATGATGTCAGGTGGCAGTGCTCCATGGCTGTTGTATGGTATTGGTGCTGCTTTGGCTCTTGTGCTTACTGTATTCAAGGTGCCGGCACTGCCGTTCGCTCTTGGCATGTTCATTCCGCTTGACCTTAACCTGCCGTTGCTCATAGGCGGCGCAATATCATGGTATGTCAGCACTCGTTCCAAAGATGAAAAAGTCAACAAGGCACGTTATGACAGAGGTACTCTCATAGCTTCAGGTTTTATAGCCGGTGGCGCACTCATGGGTGTGGTGAGTGCTTTGCTCCGCTTTGCCGGCGTCAATATGTATGTGGATTTCAGTGGCGCTGAGATACTCGCTGTCGTCGCATATCTTGTTATCATCGTTTATATGATATGGGACTCTAAAAGAGCAAAAATTGAAAATTAAAATATATGGAAAAGTTATTGGATAAATTTTTGAGATATGTCTCTGTGGAGACGACATCAGACCCCGACTCGGAATCTCAACCGAGTACCGAGAGACAATATAACCTGTTGAGAATGTTGCGTGATGAACTGCAACAGTTTGGTGTTGCTGCCCAACTCGATGAATACGGCTATGTCATGGCTTCCATACCTTCAAACATTGATAATAAGGTGCCTGCTATAGGATTTATAGCCCATGTGGATACTTCACCGGATGCCTCCGGAGCTGATATCAAACCTCAGATTATCAGTGATTATGGTGGTGGAGATATATTGCTGAATCCGGATAAGGACATTTGTCTCAAAGTGTCTGAGTTTCCTGAATTGAATGATTATGTCGGAAAAACCATTATCACAACTGACGGTAATACATTGCTCGGCGCAGACGATAAGGCAGGCATCGCGGCCATAATGTATATGGCACAATATGTTATGGAACATCCTGAGTTTAAACACGGTGACATAAAAATAGCTTTTACTCCTGATGAAGAGATAGGCAGAGGTGTGGCGAAGTTCGATGTCAAGAAATTCGGGGCAGATTATGCCTATACTATTGACGGTGGTGCAATAGGAGAGTTGGAATATGAAAACTTTAACGCTGCCGCTGCCAAGGTTCATGTGCAGGGTTCCAACATACATCCCGGCTATGCCAAGAATAAAATGCTCAATTCCATGATAGTTGCAATGGAACTCAATGCCATGTTACCTGTAGAACAACGTCCGGAGTTTACTTCTGACTATGAGGGATTCTTCCATATCACTTCTTTTAAAGGATGTGTTGAGGAAACGGAACTTAACTATATTATAAGAGACCATGACAGACAGAAATTTGAGGATAAGAAAGAACTTCTAACTGCTGCTGTGACATTTCTTAATAAAAAATACGGCGATGTGGTAACTCTTGAACTGAAACATCAGTATTATAATATGAGACAGGAGGTTGAACCACATTATTTTATTGTAGAAAAGGCTGTCAAGGCTATGGAGATGGCAGGTGTGAAACCTAAAGTACAGCCTATACGTGGCGGAACCGACGGCGCAAACCTCAGTTTCATGGGTCTTCCTTGTCCGAATATTTTTGCTGGTGGACATAACTTCCATGGCAAACTGGAATATGTTCCCGTAGAAAGTATGGATAAAGCGGCAGAAGTGATTTTGAATATCATTTCTTTATTCGCAGATTGATATTTGTTATCATGATAATGTGAAATTTTGAAAATATATTTTGATTTTCAGAATATTTTTGGATATTTAACGTTATATTAAAAATATAAAAGAAAATCATGAGAAGAATTATTGCGTTTTTGTTGCTTTTAGTGTGTTTTCAGGTTAGAGCACAGGATACTTTGTTGAATGTCAAAGTCAATAATGTAACTTTTGACATGGTGTTCGTTAAAGGCGGTACTTTTGACATGGGATGTAATCCATCGGATAATTATGAATGTTATGATAAAGAAAGTCCTGTCCACAATGTAACGCTGTCGGATTATTATATAGGTAGGTGTGAGGTGACACAAAAATTGTGGAATGCCATCATGGGAGAGAATCCGAGTCGTTATGTAGGGGAAGACCATCCGGTGGAAATGGTTACAATGCGTGCTGTCAGTAAGTTTATCAAAAGACTTAATGAGTTGACAGGTATGTCGTTCCGACTTCCTACTGAGGCTGAATGGGAATATGCGGCAAAGGGAGGTGCAGAATCTCAGGGTTATGATTATTCCGGTTCTGATGACGTAGATGATGTGACTTGGTATATCGATAATTGTGTGACACAGGGAACACAACCGGTAGCCGGTAAGAAACCTAATGAATTAGGTATTTATGACATGTCGGGAAATGTATATGAATGGTGTAGCGACTGGTATGATGTCTATAAGGATAAACCCCAGGTCAACCCGGAAGGACCCATGAAAAGAATATATCGAGTACGTCGTGGCGGTGCATGGAATAGTCCTATGAGACATTGTCGTTCCACGAACAGGTCGTTTTATGCTCCGGCTAAATGCGATTCCAATATAGGATTCCGTCTTGTGTTGCCTGTCGTTCAGAATTGATTGTTGATTTTTCAACCTGTTCGTGACATGGTTGTTTATGTTATGTAATAAATGATATCATAAAAAATATGGCCGCATTTTGAAAATCAATACAATTATTTCATATACTTTTTAATGTGTAAAAGTGGTATGCCGATTGTTCAGGTTGATGCCACTTTTTGTTTTTTATTTTATAAAATACAATTGAAAGTTGAGGTATATTTAATATTTGAAAAATCAGAATGATATGAAAAAAATATCTAAATTTGCAACGCAAAAGACAGGAGTTAAATTGTCTGATAAAAAGAAATGAATAATTAAAAATATACTGTTATGAAGCAACTTATAGAATGTGTACCGAATATCAGCGAAGGTCGCGATATGAACATTATTAATCAGATTACAGCTGAAATAGAGAAGGTGGAAGGAGTGAAGCTTTTGGATGTTGACCCCGGAGCGACTACAAACAGGACTGTAATAACTTTTGTCGGTGAGCCGGCTAATGTTTGCGAGGCTGCCTTCAGAGTGGTGAAGAAGGCTTCTGAGCTTATTGATATGCGTAATCATCATGGCGACCATCCACGTTTCGGAGCTACCGATGTGTGCCCTTTGGTACCTGTTGCCAATATTGATATGAAAGAGGTGGTGGAATATGCCCGTAAACTTGCGGATCGCATAGGCACTGAGTTGAATATACCCGTGTATTGTTACGAGAGTGCGGCTTTTAATGCTGAACGTCGCAATCTTGCCAACTGCCGTGCCGGTGAGTATGAGGCTCTTGCAGACCGTATCAGCAGCGAACATTGGAAACCGGACTTCGGTCCTTGTAAATTCGATGCACATGTGGCTACAACAGGCGCTACAGCTGTTGGCGCTCGAGATTTTCTCATTGCCATAAATTATAATCTTAATACTACTTCCACACGTCGTGCCAATGCTATCGCATTCGATGTGAGAGAGAAAGGCCGCCCCATGAGAGTGGGTCCCAAGGTAACTGATAAAGTGGTGAAAGATGAAAACGGAAATACCGTCATGATACCCGGAACCTTGAAAGGTACCAAAGCAATAGGCTGGTTTATTGAGGAGTATGGCATAGCTCAGGTGTCAATGAATATTACCGATATAAGTGCGTCTCCTGTTCATGTCTGTTTTGAAGAGGTTTGCAATAAGGCTGCAGAAAGAGGCATACGTGTGACAGGATGTGAGATAGTGGGCCTTATTCCTAAGAAAGTTCTTATTGATGCAGGACGTTATTATCTTGCCAAACAACAACGTTCTCTTGGCGTCAGCGAAGATGAGATAATGAAAATCGCTATCAAGTCAATGGGATTAGATGACTTGAAACCTTTCAATCCTAAAGAAAAAGTTATTGAATTTCTTATAGCTGACAACAACAAGAAGAGTCTTGTCGATATGACATGTACCGGCTTCGCCAACGAGACGGCAAGCGAAAGTCCGGCACCCGGCGGTGGTTCTATATCTGCTTATGTCGGTGCTCTCGGTGCTTCTTTGGGAACCATGGTGGCTAATTTGTCTTCACATAAAGCCGGCTGGGATGAACGATGGGAGGAATTTTCAAAATGGGCGGAAAAAGGTCAGGCTATAAAAGACCAACTGCTGTTCCTCGTCGATGAAGATACTAATGCATTCAATAAGATTATGGATGCTCTTGGCATGCCTAAGAAGACGGAAGAAGAGAAAAACGCTCGCAAAGCGGCTTTGGAGGCAGCATCTAAGTATGCAATAGAGATACCTTTCAAGGTTATGAATGTGGCATTCTCGGCTTTTGAAGTCGTTGAGGCAATGGCTAAGACAGGTAATCCTGCCTCGGTGTCAGATGCTGGCGTCGGAGCTATGTGCTGCCGTACTGCCGTCATGGGTGCTTATCTCAATGTCAAAATAAATGCTGCAGGTATTAATGACCGCGAGTTCGCTGACAATATGGTGGCTCAGGGTGCCAAAATCGAGATTGCAGCCATGGAAAAAGAAACTGAGATATTGAAAATAGTTAACGCTATTATTAATAAAGAATAATAAGTTTTTGAAAATCAATAAAATGGAAGTAAAGGTGCAAAAGATTAAAATTTAAGACAAAAATATTGATTATTGAAAAGTTTTTTGTACCTTTGCAACCAAATTTTGAAAGGAGATCGAGATGGCAAAAAAGACTAAAGATGCACGTATCCAGGTTATTTTAGAGTGCACTGAACAGAAGAAGTCAGGTGTTCCGGGAACATCACGTTATGTTACTACTAAAAATAAGAAAAATACCCCGGAAAGATTGGAACTTATGAAATATAATCCAATCCTTAAGAAAATGACACTTCATAAAGAAATTAAATAATATTATATAGTTATGGCAAAGAAAGTTGTTGCTACATTGCGTACTTCCGGTAAAGAATATACGAAGGTCGTATTGATGAAAAGATCTGAGAAAACCGGTGCTTACTATTTCGATGAAACTATCGTTCCTATCGATGCAGCACAGGAGTTTATCTCAAAAAATTAATACTTCGTTATTCATGATAATCTATGGCTTTCTCGTTACGACGAGAGAGCTTTTTTGGTTTTATCTCATATAGAATGTTATTGTTTCGTAGTTGATTTTTATGTTATCGTCATAATACCTTCTTCGCGCTTTTATGTATTAATTGTTTAACAATACTTGAGTTTCATCATTGTTTTTATTGTTGTCGTCAGCTGCATTGATAAAAAATGGTGTTGTTTGTCTTGATATTAAAAAATATTAGTAACTTTGCATAAATAAAAATAAGAACTATGGGGCTTTTTTCATTTTTTAAAAAAGATAAAGAAAAAAAGGAAGACCTTGAAAAAGGGTTGGAAAAGACTCGTAATAATGTTTTCGATCGTATCTCTAAGGCTATTTTGGGAAAATCAAAGGTGGACGATGAGGTGCTTGATAATCTGGAAGAGGTGTTGGTGTCATCAGATGTTGGTGTGGATACGACATTGAAAATAATCCAAAGGATACAATCTCGTGTGGCAAGAGACAAGTATGTAGGGACTAATGAGTTGAATAATATTCTTAAAGAAGAAATAACATCTTTGTTGCAGGAGAATAATTCCGGTGACGGTTCTAATTTTGACATTCCGGCAGATAAAAAACCTTATGTCATAATAGTCGTCGGTGTGAATGGTGTAGGCAAGACCACTACTATCGGCAAGTTGGCTTATAATTTCAAGAAGGCAGGCAAGAGTGTTTTACTCGGAGCTTCCGATACTTTTCGTGCTGCCGCAGTCGATCAGTTGAAGATATGGGCAGAACGGGTAGGAGTGCCTGTGGTGTCGCAGGGCATGGGTGCAGACCCCGCTTCTGTTGCTTTCGATACTGTCAAGTCTGCTATAGCCCAAAATATCGATGTCGTCATCATCGATACTGCCGGACGTCTTCATAATAAGGTCAATCTGATGAATGAACTTTCAAAGATTAAAAAGGTCTGTCAAAAGGTTATTCCTGACGCTCCGCATGAAGTGCTTTTGGTACTTGATGCTTCAACAGGACAAAATGCAGTGGAACAGGCTCGTCAGTTTATCGCCGCTACTGAAGTCAATGCTCTCGCTTTGACAAAACTCGACGGTACGGCAAAAGGCGGAGTGGTAATTGGTATATCTGACCAGTTTAAAATACCTGTTAAGTATATTGGCGTTGGCGAAGGTATGGACCATCTCCAGATATTTGATAGAAATGACTTTGTTAACAGTCTCTTTAATTGATATGTTTTGTCTTTTATCATAAATGACGGACGGTTTTGTACTTGTCGTACATGACCGTCTGTTTAATTATTATTATTATGAAGAAACCTGTATTGAATATCATCAACCTCGGTTGTTCTAAAAATAAAGTTGACTCTGAACATTTGGCAGCTATGCTGAAAGAACGTTATACCATAGTCTATGATTCTGCCGATTCATGCGACGTGGTGATTGTCAATACTTGCGGTTTTATTGGCGATGCAAAAGAAGAGTCGATAGACGTTATTTTAGAAAATGCTGAACTTCGTAAAAGTGGCGAAATAAAGAAACTTTATGTCATGGGCTGTCTTTCCCAACGTTATAGGAAAGAATTGTCATCGGAGATTCATGAAGTTGATGCTTTCTTTGGTGTTGAACCCGTTCAATATGTGGCAGCCGAACTGTTGAAATCAGATTTGTCTTTGATGCCGTGTACCGAAAGGGTGCTTTCAACACCTTCTCATTATGCTTATCTGAAAATATCAGAAGGTTGTAATCGCCATTGTTCTTTTTGTGCTATCCCGATTATTCGTGGCGAACATAAATCGATGCCGCTCGATATTCTGGTTCAAGAGGCTGAAAAACTTGCCGAAAAAGGTGTTAAGGAACTTATTCTTATTGCTCAGGACCTTACATTTTATGGTTATGACATGGATGGCAAATCTCATATCGTAGAACTCGTCGAAAGACTATGCGCTATTGAAAAAATACAATGGATACGTCTGCATTACGGTTATCCTCTCGGTTTTCCTGATGAGTTGCTGGAACTGATGCGAGACAATCCAAAGATATGTCATTATCTCGATTTGCCGCTTCAGCATATCAGTACTCCTATACTTAAAGCCATGCGTCGTGGCATAGACAGAGAACAAACTATAGCTTTTGTAAATAAAGTGCGTTCTTTTGTGCCTGATGTGGCTTTTCGCAGCACTTTTATCGTAGGTTTTCCCGGTGAGACGGATGCGCAGTTTGAGGAACTATGCGATTTTATTAGAGAGATGAGATTTGAACGCGCCGGAGTTTTTGCCTACTCTGCTGAAGAAGGTACCCCTGCATTTGAACTTCAAGATGATGTATCGGACGAAGTTAAACAGTCTCGCGTGAGTAAGTTTATGGATATTCAACAGAATATATCTTTGGAACTTAATTCAAAACGACTTGGTAAAATAGAAAAAATTTTAATAGACAGAACAGAAGGTGATTATTATGTGGGCAGAACACAATATGATTCTCCGGAGGTGGATGACGAGGTCCTCGTTTCTAAAAAAAATAACAAGTTGGAAATTGGAGAATTTATAGATGTAAAGATAATACAGGCTGATTATTTCGATTGTTACGGAGAAGTTTTATGATTTTACGTTTAAATTATTTTATTTATTTATTTTTTTTATTAACTTTGCAAAATGATATGACATTTTCTCTTTGAAGTTGTTGAATAATAGAAATGATAAAACGCACATTATGACTGTACGACAATATATTATACTTTTTTTGAAAGGGTTAAGCATGGGTATTGTCAACGTTTTGCCGGTCTCGAGCGGTACTATTTCGTTGATAGTCGGTGTTTTTGAACGTTTTATCAATTCTGTTAAGTCGTTGAATATAAAAGCTTTTAAGTTGTTGATCAAAGGAGAGTTCTCTGAATTTGCACGTTATACCGACATCAAGTTTCTGTCTGTGCTTCTTTTAGGTATATTTGCCGGTATGATACTTACTGCAGTGCTTCTTAAGGTCGTGATTAAGAAATATGAGATATATTGCTGGGCATTTTTCATAGGTCTTATTTTGGCATCTGTGGTATATGTAATGAAAACAATAAATAAAGTCAATGTCAAAAATATTATTATACTGCTTATAGGTGCAGTTATATCATTTTATTTGTCAATAAAAAGTAATCCTTATCATAACGATAACTTTTTTTATTTGGTTTTATGCGGTTTGGTGGGATCTACAGGTATGGTGGTTCCGGGTATCTCAGGTTCTCATCTCATGTTGTTGATGGGTAATTATGAGCTTATAGTTACGGAGGCTATTCCGGCCCTGACTAAGGCATCTACTTTCGCTCATGGCATGAGCATTTTATTCCCTTTTTGCATTGGGGCCGTGGTTAGCATTGTTACAATATCATATATTCTTTCACGATTGATGCGGGATTATCGCGATGCGACTTTATCTGCGTTGAGCGGTTTCATGTTGGGTAGTCTTCCGGTAGTATATCCATGGAAAGTTCCTGCTCCGGATATGATGATTTATCATTTTTCGCTTCCACCAATGAATAAGCAGTTTGTTATAGCATTGTTGATGGCCTTGTTAGGTGCTGCAATAGTCTTTATATTCGATTATTTCGCAAAACGTAAACAGCAAAGAATAGAGAATAAATCTTAATTAGATTGTTTTGATTATTATGATGTTATCATATTTTTGATTATGTCGGGTTATATGATTTTCAAAGTATGATGTTAATATTATTTGTTTTTCACGTAGTTCTTGATTTTCTCGCTTCCCCATATCAATTCCATTATTTTTAGAGACTCGTTGTGGTCCATATTTCCTCTTGCCTCGAGGTTGCGCTGGATGAACACGCAGTCGGTAAGTTCGGCATTATGGCAGACAATATCCTCTGCAAGGGCATCACAGCTTGGAGCACCGCAGATGCCGCAGTCTATTTGTGGAAGAAGTTTTTTCAATTCTGCAATTCTTTTCATTTTTTCCAATGCTTTGAGACGGTCATTGTCGAGTGTCATCATAGAACGGGCTTCTATTTTACCGACTTTCATATTTCGCATGAGATATGTTTTTTCTTCTTCGACTTCCTTTTGCCGTGTCATTTCTCCGTTGCGTTCTTTGTCGGCTACGTATTTGGCTCGAGCGAACATTCGTTCACATGTGAGGAATCTGTTGTTGCAAGTCAGAATGCCACCCGGACAACTTTGGTCACACGCCCTTAATTCTAAGAAGTTTACTCCCTCTATTTCATCATTTTCTACTTTTTCCAAAAACTCTATGACATTCTGTATCTCGTCAATGGAAAGCGAATGCCGTGATATCGACAGTCTTCGTTCTCCATTTGTCAGTGATGTCAGAATACTGTCGGATGATAACTGGGCAATTGGCAGTTTCATTTCCTTATAGTCTTTTCCTTGTTTCTTTATGGTCATATATACTCTGTTATACAGAGAATCCATATTAATTACACCATCAACATTGGATTTTGTTTCTCCTACCGGACTTTTTACAGCAGCTATCTTAGCGGCGCAAGGAGTTATGTAGAATATTCCTATTTCATTGTCAGAATACCCCATTTCTTTCTTTAGTTTGCGGCGTATATAGATGGCAGTTATGTCGATGGGGGCTTTAAGCGGTATCAAATTGTCAACAAGACCGGGAAACTTGACTTGAATAAGTCTGACTATTGCAGGACAGAATGTTGAGATAAGTGGATATTTGTCAGGATTTTCCCTTTCATAGTTGTTTTTGGCGAGAGTATATATTGGTGTGGTTATTTCTGTTTCAATGACATGGGTAAAGCCAATGTCTTGTAATATGGAATATATGCGCGACACGCTGATGTCATTCTGAAACTGTCCCAAAAATACCGACGGTATCAGGGCGACGCGGCATTTATAGTTGAATATCAGGTTGAAGTCATCTTGTTTTACATAAATGGCTTTATTGGGACATGCCTTGAAACATTCTCCGCAGTCGATACATCTGTTTTCATATATATTGGCTTTACCGTCACGTACTCTAATCGCTTCGGTAGGACAGACCCTCATGCAGTGAGAGCATCCGGCACAAATATCTTCATTTATTTGAAGGGCGTGAAAAAAAGTCATTATCGGTCAGTTTTCATTTCTTGTTTGTTTATCTTGTCATTGTCAACCGAGGTTAACCTCCATTTCTACTGTCGTTCCAACTCCAACGGTAGAGGAGACGTTAAGTCTGTCAACATTTTTCTTTATGTTGGGAAGACCCATGCCGGCACCGAATCCCATATCTCTGACTTCCGGACTTGCCGTAGAATTGCCTTCCTGCATTGCCCATTCTATATCAGGGATGCCGGGTCCTTTGTCTATTACTTTCATTATTATCTTGTCGGCGTCTATGTCGGCAGTTATCACACCGCCATAAGCATGTGCTATGGCATTGACTTCCGCTTCGTATAGAGCTACAACCACTCTTTTTATTATGGAAGGGTTGACTGCAAGTTGCTTCAAAGTTTTTTTTATTGAACTTGAGGCAGAACCGGCATTGACGAAATCGTTTTCTATTACTGTAAATTCAAGGTGCATGATGATGGATTTATGGTTAATAAACAGGTAACATGCCATTGCTGTATAGTATGCCGCTGGTCTTGAACATGGAATAATCACATTCGATAAGTACCATGTCGTTGTCTTTCGCCAATTCTATCATCTCAGGCGTCGGTTTTTTCTTTCTAACGAAGATTATCACATCCAAATTGCCCATCTCACATGTCCGTATTGTCTGAACAGTGCATAATCCGGTCATAATGACAGGATTGTTGTCGCCAAGTGTCAGAATGTCGCTCATCAGATCTGATGCGAAGGCATAGTCATATTCCTCGTCAAGACGTTCTTCTCCGCATGCCACTTTGCCGTTAAGCAATTCTACTATTGTTCTAATTTTCATATTGATATTTGAATTTAATTATATCATTCGTTGCTTGAAATTTAATCAATTACTAAATTATTGTGAAGAGCCTATCTCTTTAAGATTTTCTTCTATCATTTCTTTAAGATACTTCATAATAGAGACATCCTGCATAGGCATTCCATCAAGAGCTTCTTTTATTTCTTCAGTATCGAAAATAAACTCGTCGTTGTCCGTTATATGTTTATAAACGAATCTGATATTCTGATATTGTGAACATAGCATCACTATGGTTCCTGCAATGTCACCCATTGGAGGTCTGTCGATATGGTCATGTTGAAACCAAAAATCTAGTGTGGTCCCTTTACCCAATACACTTTCTATCTTCATGCCTCCACCGCAAAGTTCCGTGTTCATCTTGATGAGAGGCAGTCCTATCCCTACTTTACGAGTTTTGCGTGTGGTTGTCCACGGGTCTGTAACTTTGGCAAGAAATTCCGGACTCATGCCTTTGCCATTGTCTTTTATTGTGAAAGCATAGATGTTGTCTTTTATGCTTTCGTGTATTGTGAGTTCTATCAGCGTGGCATTGGCTGCTATGGAATTCTCCAAGAGATCATATACGTGTAATGACAATTCTTTCATAACATATTGATTATATTATCCATACAGAAGTTGTAGCTTCTCTTTTGGTTCTGTTTCCACAAATCTGCCGTCTTCTCCTTTGAGTGTGCGTCGAAACTCATCGAAAGTGAGGTCATACATGTTTAAAATACTGTGTACTTCTCCTATGATATGAATGAAATGAGCATCGGAACTTTTGATGAAACTGAACCGTTTCAGATATGCAAATTTCTTGAGAAAATCTTCTTTTCTGACATGTTTCGATATCTCGAGGGCATCAGCTTTGATGTCCGGTGGAACAAATCCGAGCTGACTCATAAGACTGTAAGCAGGTTTGTTGACATGCGCAGGAACAAACAGTCCTCCTATTTCATGGACCTTGTCGTATAATTCATCTAAACCGGCATCCAGGGCGGTTAGCAACAAGCATGCCTCTTCACCTACGACTTCTTCATCTTTATCTACAATAAGTTGATAACCAAAACGTTCTTCATCATTGGGAATATGAGGTAGATGTGCGTCTAAAAATTCCTGAAAAGCATCTAATTGCTCGTCTGTTTCAAAATACGCAAGGGCATGTGCTTCTTCCATTGTTGTAATTTCAACTCCTCCAATGACTAATAGACCGTTTTCGATTCCAAGTTGCCGTGTGACTTTGACTTGTCTTGTCGTATTATGGTCTGTTATTGCTATCGCGTCGAGGTGCAGTTTCTTGGCTTGCTCAACAATGGCGGAAGGAGACATATAGATGTCTCCGCACGGTGAAAGTACAGTGTGAAGATGCAGATCGGCACGATATTTTTTCAGTTCCATTGCCGGCACTTGTGTCGTATTATTAATTAATTGTTTAATAAATTATATACTCGTCCTGCTATTTCGTATGTTGTCATACTTGTTTGAAGTATGGGTATTTCTTCTTCGTTACTCTGTTTTAAGGTGTCTTCATTGGCTTCAAGATTCTTGACTAATATGATGCAAGACAATTCTTTTAATGAAGCTACAGCCATGACGTTTTTATGTGTTTGGAGTGTGATCCAAATATTCCCGGCATCGGCATTGCCCATGACATCACTTAGAAGGTCGGAAATGTAGCAACCGTCAATTTCGCGTTCCAAGCCGTTTTTCCCGGAAAGAATTTTAAGCCCTAATTTTTCAACTAATTCTTTAACTTTCATGATTGAATGGTTTTGTTTAAAGTGCAAATTTATCAAAGAAATGCATATAAATCAAGTTTTTGTTGTACTTTTTTATAACTGTAATAGAAAATTAAGAAAAGAAAGATTGAAATAATTGATTTAAAGTGTTTTTGCAATTGTTGTTAATTTCGTCAAGAAAAGCGGAATGTTTGTTATATGTTCTGAATATAAAGAAAAATATTTGATGATTAAATAATTGAATAAGTATTAAAAATAATTGTATAATAATAATGTTTTTTATGTCTGTTGATGGGAGTTGAGGATGAAGATAAAAAAGTGAAGAAAAATGATGAAATTTAACAAAAAATTATTGGCAATTTTTTGTAAATAAAAAAAGAAATTGTATATTTGCCTTTTCTTTACGAAATGTAAAGAATAATTTGAATTATAACTTAAATCATTCATTAACATAATATTAAGAAAATGGCAAAAGTAAAATCTTTGGCAGAACTGAAAGCTATGAGAGAGAAGCTTCAGTCGAATCTGGACCTTCGCGAAAAGAGTGATGATCCGGAATCATTGGTCCAGATCAAAGTCGCTATGGCTACATGCGGTATTGCATCCGGTGCAAAGCAAGTTATGGAGCACATGATGGAAAAAGCGGACGAGTTGAAACTTCGTATTGTTTTCACACAAACAGGATGTATGGGTTATTGTCATGCAGAACCTACGATAGAAGTTAAGGTTCCCGGCAAAGACCCTATTGTTTTTGGTCATGTTGACAACAAAAGGGCTGATGAGATTCTCGAAAAATACATCATGAACAATGAGTTGGTCGAGGGAATTATTCCGGTTAACTATGAAACTATCGATTAATTGAATAAATAGGAGGACTTTATATGACAAAAATCAAAACGCACGTGCTTTGCTGCGGCGGTACCGGTTGTAAAGCATCTGCAGGCGATGAAATTATCAATAATTTCAATGCCATATTAAAGGAAAAAGGTCTTGAAAATGAAGTACAAGTCATTAGAACAGGTTGCTTCGGTTTTTGTGAAAAGGGACCTATAGTAAAAATGTTGCCTGATAATACATTTTATACTCAGGTAAAACCTTCGGATGTGAGGAAAATCGTTGAAGAACATATCATCAAAGGACGTAAAGTTACGGATTTACTCTATCTCGACCCTGAAAACAAACAGCATGTTTCTGACTCCAAACACATGGGATTTTACAAGAAACAGCTTCGTATCGCTTTGCGTAACTGCGGCTTTATCAATCCTGAGGACATTGATGAATGTATCTCACGTGGCGGTTATGAGGCTTTGGGTAAGGTATTGACAGAAATGACGCCTGAACAGGTTGTCGATGAGGTTACAAGGTCAGGACTTCGTGGTCGTGGCGGGGCCGGTTTCCCGACAGGTGTGAAATGGGGGCTTTGTGCAAAAAATAAGGCAGACCAGAAATATGTGGTATGTAATGCTGATGAAGGTGACCCGGGTGCATTTATGGATCGTTCCATTATGGAAGGCGACCCGCATTCTGTAATAGAAGCTATGGCAATATGCGGTTATGCGATAGGTGCAACCAAAGGTCTCGTGTATATACGTGCCGAATATCCTCTAGCCATACATCGTTTACAGGTGGCAATAACACAGGCACGTGAATACGGCTTGTTAGGTCAGGGTATCCTTGGAACAGACTTCGAATTTGATATAGAATTGCGATATGGTGCCGGCGCTTTCGTGTGCGGTGAAGAGACTGCTCTTATTCATTCTATGGAAGGCCAACGTGGCGAGCCTACTTTCAAGCCACCGTTCCCAGCTGTGTCTGGCTACCTCGGAAAACCTACCAACGTTAACAACGTCGAAACATTTGCAAATATTCCAATTATTATCACAAAAGGTGCTGAATGGTTCTCAAAGATAGGTTCGGAGAAATCAAAAGGAACTAAAGTATTTGCTTTGGCAGGACAAATCAATAATGTCGGTCTCATTGAGGTCCCTATGGGTATCACTTTGCGTGACATCATATATGAAATTGGTGGCGGTATCAAGAACGGACGCGAGTTCAAGGCAGTACAGACAGGTGGTCCTTCAGGAGGCTGCTTGACAGCTAAACATTTGGATACAGCTATTGATTATGACAACCTCGTGGCTGCCGGCTCCATGATGGGTTCTGGCGGTATGGTGGTCATGGACGAAACATCTTGTATGGTAGCTATTGCTAAGTTCTATCTTGAATTTACTTGCGAAGAGAGCTGTGGTAAATGCTCGCCATGTCGTATCGGCAACAAGAGAATGCTCGAAATCCTTGACAAGATTACCAAGGGTAATGGTACAATGCATGACCTTGAAGAGTTGCGTAACCTTGCAACCGTTATTAAAGATACAGCTTTGTGCGGGCTCGGTCAGACATCTCCGAATCCTGTATTGTCAACATTGGATAACTTCTGGGATGAATACGTCGAACATGTCGTTGACAAGAAGTGTCGTGCCGGCGTTTGTAAACAATTGATGCATTATGAAATAGATCCTGTCAAATGTATCGGTTGCGGTGCTTGTGCTCGCGTATGTCCTCAAAATGCTATCTCGGGTGAGAAGAAGATGGCACATTATATTGATAACTTGAAGTGTATCAAGTGTGGTGCTTGCTATGAAAAATGTAAATTTGGTGCAATCTCTGTGAAATAATCTTAGAAAGGAACATTAAAATGGTAAAATTAACTATAGACAATAAACCGGTAGAAGTTGCAGAAGGCACAACGATATTGAAAGCTGCCCGTCAGGCCGGTATTCATATTCCTACCTTGTGTTATTTTGAATTGGCAGGAATGAATTTTGAGAACAAACCTGGTGGTTGCCGTGTTTGCGTCGTTGAAGTCGCAGGAAGAAGAAACCTCGCTCCGGCATGTGCTACCGACTGTATGGAAGGAATGGTGGTATTTACACACTCGCAACGTGTTATCAATGCTCGCCGTACTGTAGTGGAACTTATCCTTTCTGACCACCCGACAGACTGTCTTACTTGCGCTAAGTCAGGACAATGCGAGTTGCAGAAATTGGCTCAAAACCTCGGTATCCGAGAGATTCCTTTCAAAGGTGAACAATCGACGTATCGTATGGATATGTCACCTTCTATCATTCGTGACGTTGACAAATGTATAATGTGCCGTCGTTGCGAGAATATATGTAACAACATTCAGAGTGTCGGTGCTTTGTCGGCAGTGAATCGTGGCTTCCAGGCTGTGGTGGCAACGGCTTTTGAACAGGATATGGTGGATTCTCCATGTACAATGTGCGGTCAGTGCGTACAGGTATGTCCTGTGGGCGCTCTCAGCGAGGTGGATGATACCCGTAATGTTATGGCTGCCATCAATAATCCTAAAAAAACCGTCATCGTACAAACAGCTCCTGCAGTACGTGTTGCTATAGGCGAAGAGTTCGGCTTGGAACCAGGTACCATTGTGACAGGTCAACTCGCTGCTGTATTGCGTCGCCTCGGATTTGACTATGTCTTCGATACAGATTTTGCAGCCGACTTGACAATCATGGAAGAAGGTACGGAACTCTTAGGCCGTATCTCCAAGTTTATGCAAGGTGACAAGTCTGTTCGTCTGCCTATCTTGACGTCATGTTGTCCCGGTTGGATTAATTTCTTTGAGCATAATTTCCCTGATATGCTCGATGTACCTTCAACGGCAAAATCACCTCAGCAAATGTTTGGCGCTATAGCAAAGAGTTATTGGGCTGAGAAAATGGGTATCAACCGTGAAGATTTGATAGTGGTGTCTATAATGCCTTGTCTCGCCAAGAAATTTGAATGTAAACGTGAAGAGTTCAGTGTCAACGGGAATCCGGATGTGGATTATGTACTCTCAACACGAGAATTGGCGCGTCTTATCAAACAATTCAATCTCGATATCAAGGACATGTCTTGTGAAGATTACGATGATCCGCTTGGCGAATCGACAGGTGCTGCAGTTATTTTCGGTGCAACCGGAGGTGTTATTGAAGCTGCAACACGTACAGCTTATGAGTTTTTTACAGGTAAAAAATTGGAGAAAGTCGATTTTACAGAACTTCGTGGTCTTGAAGGTATTCGTGAAGCCTGGGTCGATTTTAATGGTACTCCTATACATATCGGTATTGCTAATGGTCTTAAAAATGCAAGGATACTTCTTGAAAGAATACGTGAAGGTAAGGAACAATTCCATGCTATTGAAGTTATGGCTTGCCCCGGAGGCTGCATAGGTGGTGCCGGTCAACCTTATCATCATGGAAATAGCAGCATACTGAAAAAACGTTATGATGCTATATATCGCGAAGATGCCAACAAAACTATCCGTAAATCTCACGAGAATCCTTCGATACAGAAACTTTATGCTGAATACCTCGGGGAACCTTGCGGACATAAATCTCATGAGTTGTTGCATACTCATTATTTCGACAAGTCAGACTATGTGGAGATTGCCGAATAATATGTTTTGTTAACTAAGTAAAAAATAGAAAAATTAATATTATGGCAGTAATAAAATTATCAGAATCCAAGGTGAACTTCATTAAGGACGTTTGCAAATCTTTCGGCAATAAACCAGGCGAAGTTATCAATGTGCTTCACAAAGTACAGGGCGAATATGGATACCTTTCTGCAGAAGTTCAGGAAGTAATTGCTAATGAACTTAATATTCCTATATCAAAGGTTTATGGTATTGTCTCGTTCTATTCTTTCTTTACCATGACACCAAAAGGTCGTTATCCGATTTCTATCTGTCTTGGTACAGCATGTTATGTGCGTGGTGCAGAAAAAGTACTCGATGAGTTCAAACGTTTACTTAATATTCAGGTGGGCGGCACAACAGAGGATGGAAAATTCTCATTGAACTGTTTGCGTTGTGTCGGTGCTTGCGGTCTGGCTCCGGTCTTGACGATAGGTGATAAGGTCTATGGTCGTATGACACCTGATAAAGTTAAGGAAGTTATAGCAGAATATAATTGATTGACATCGTGAACTTGTATATAAGGCTGTCGAGAGACGGCCTTTTTGTTTTTCTGTTTTTTGATGTACCTATTTATATATGTTATTTTTTGTAACATAATTTTTATGACGAATACTTTTTTTGTAATTTTGTATTTTCTTTGAATCTTAAAATAAAATAAAATTTTATGTTTAAAATCGTCGATAAAAAAGCATTGGACAAAGATACGTTTATGATGGAACTTTATGTCCCTCGTATTGCATCATCTGCTCTTCCCGGACAGTTCCTTATTATAAGAATGAAAGAAGGTTCTGAACGTATTCCATTGACTATTAGTGATAATGACGCTGAAAAAGGTACTGTTAAAATAGTTTATAAGGTCATCGGTAAATCTACACAAGAAATGTCACAATATGATATTGGGGATGTCTTTGCTGATGTCGTCGGTCCTCTTGGTCGTCCTTCCGAATTTATCAGCATGACTGACGAGGAAAGACATAATAAAAAATTCGTGTTTATTGGAGGTGGCGTCGGCATAGCTCCTATTTATCCTCAAGTTAAATGGCTTTATAAACATGGTGTAAAAGCAGATGTCATTATTGGAGCCAAAACGAAAAACTTGTTGGTTTATGTTGATGAATTATCGTCGATATCAAATCTTTATGTTACTACCGACGATGGTACATCGGAGTATAAAGGGCTTGTTACCGATACTTTGCAGACTCTTATTGACAGAGGTAAACATTATGATGAGATAGTGGCAATAGGTCCGATGATAATGATGAAATTTGTAACAATGATGGCAATGCGTCTCGGTATAAAATGTACTGTGAGTCTTAACTCGCTGATGGTTGATGGTACAGGAATGTGTGGCGCGTGTCGTGTCATGGTTGGTGGTGAGATGAAGTTTACCTGTGTGGATGGTCCGGAATTTGACGGTTCTAAGGTTGATTTCGACCTCGCTATGAAACGTCAGGCTATGTATAACAATGTGAAGGGACGTAAGATTCTTGAAAAAGAAGAGATGGATGAAGGCCATATTTGTCATATCGGTGGTATAGCTGAAGAGGTTCGCGATAAACGTTATAGAGTGCCTGTAAGAGAACAATCTCCCGAAGAGAGAAGACATAATTTCAATGAAGTATGTCTAGGTTATTCTATGGACGAGGCTGTTG
Source organism: Candidatus Limimorpha avicola (assembly GCF_056978975.1). Taxonomy (NCBI): domain Bacteria; kingdom Pseudomonadati; phylum Bacteroidota; class Bacteroidia; order Bacteroidales; genus Candidatus Limimorpha; species Candidatus Limimorpha avicola. Next base: position 48,347 of record NZ_DBMCYK010000003.1, on the reverse strand, counting down.
TTGAGGCTCAGCGTTGTCTTCAATGCAGAAAGCCGGCCTGTGTGGATGGCTGTCCGGTGAATATCAACATACCTCAATTTATAAAATATATACAGGAAGGTGATTTTGAGAAGGCTGCCATAGTAATAGATAAAGACTCGGCATTACCGGCCGTTTGTGGTCGTGTCTGCCCTCAAGAGTCTCAATGTGAGGGTAATTGTGTCATGGGTAAGAAATATGAACCTATTGCCATTGGTAAATTGGAACGTTTTATTGGAGACTGGTCTCGTGAAAATAATCTCGAACTTGCCAAACCTATGGCAAAAAATGGTCATAAAGTAGCTGTCGTTGGGAGTGGCCCTTCCGGAATAACTTGTGCCAAAGAATTGCTGACTATGGGATATGACGTTACTGTGTTTGAGGCTCTTCATGAGTGCGGCGGCGTTCTCGTGTATGGAATCCCTTCATTCCGTCTGCCGAAACATACAGTGGTGCGTCATGAGATAAATAATGTGGAGAAACTTGGTGCTAAATTCGAGCGTGATGTCATTATTGGTCGTACTTTGTCAATAGATGACTTGTTGGATAAGGAAGGCTTTGATGCCGTTTTTGTGGGTTCTGGTGCCGGACTGCCTAAGTTTATGAATATCAAGGGTGAAAACTACTGCGGAGTGGTGTCTGCCAATGAGTTCCTTACACGTAACAATCTTCTGTTTTCTTATAAGGAAGGATATGACACCCCTAACTATGTCGGAAAACGTGTGGCTGTCGTAGGTGGTGGCAATGTGGCTATGGATGCGGCACGTACCGCCTTGCGTCTTGGTTCGGAAGTGTTCATAGTATATCGCCGTTCAGAGAAAGAGTTGCCGGCTCGTGTGGAAGAGGTGCATCATGCTAAGGAAGAAGGCATAGTTTTCCATCTTCTTACCAACCCGGTGGAAATATTGGGAGATGAGAATGGTTGGGTCAATGGAATGAGATGTGTCAAAATGGAACTTGGTGAACCTGATGCTTCCGGACGTCGCAGACCTGTTGAAATACCTGGCTCGGAATTTGTCATGGATGTCGATATGGTGATAATGTCTCTTGGTACTTCACCTAACCCGTTGATATCATCTACTACAAAAGGTCTTGATGTCGATAAACATAATTGTATCATTGCCAATGAAGCAACAGGTGCCACATCTCGCAAAGGCATTTTTGCCGGCGGTGACGCCGTAAGTGGTGCCGCAACTGTAATACTTGCTATGGGCGCCGGTAAAAAAGCTGCCCATGCTATTGATGAATATGTTAAATCATTGAATGTGTAATATTTAAAGACTTGTTATTATGAATTGCAGAAAATTGTTTTTTACTTTCACTTTTGTATTGTCTTGTATTTCAATGTTTGCCCAACGTATTGAATATGTCGATGTTGCCGGTAAACCTGATGGTAAATATCTTGATGATAGTAGTGATATCACCATTGAAGGTGAAGTGTTGAATGGTAAGAAGAATGGTACCTGGGTTGAGACCTATTCTAAAACGGAAGTGCCTCATTTTATCATTCAATTTAAAAATGGTAAAAAAGATGGATTGTTTCTTGAGTTTGACAAACAGGCATCTCTGTTGAAAAAAATCGAATATAAGGACGGAGAGATGAATGGGGTTTATTATCAATGGTATAAAGGTGGCCGCCTCGCAAAATCATTTTCGTATCTTAATGGAGTTTTACATGGACCTTCTGTTATTTGTTACGACAGAGGCCCGATTCAGGAAGAGTCTAATTACAAAAATGGCTTGCGCGATGGTCTTACGATATGGTACAATTATGCTGATAGAGAACAAGGCTCGAAATATGCTGCTTATAATTATAAGGACGGACTTTTTGAAGGACTGCAAGAGACTTATTATGATAACGGTACTGTGAAATCACGCAAGATGTTCTCTAACAATGTGCAAAATGGTATGGCTTATGAGTTTTATGAGGATGGAAGTGTAAAAACAGAAGCCAACTATAAAAAAGGCTCTCTCTCCGGCAGTATGAAAGAATATAAAAAAGGTGAGAAAAGACTTTGATTATTGTTGTCCTAATGTTTTATGACGAATACTGCTGATAGTGTTGCTATTCTTCTTTTTTTTGGCAGTGGCTTTTTGACCCATATATTTGTTTCTCTTCGGTTTTACACTGAAGTTACTTATTGCATTTTCGTTCTTGGGCTCTACTGGGCGTATTGTAGGAGATGATGCCCTTTCGTGAGTGTAGCTCTTGTTATATGTTATGGAAAACGGATAACTGCTTTTCGAGGCGCATGAGGATATCCCGACTATGATGCATAATGATATTGCTATAATTATGTAGGTGCTGAATTTTGCCATATTTCAATTTTTTTCTTCAAAGATTTTACGTCGTAAAATTACAATTATTTTATGTCGTAACGAAATTTTTTATTTTTTTTGAAATATAAAATATTAACAACTTGTGTTAATAAAAATATTTTTACGATTTATTATTGATGTGACAATTTAATGTATTTTTGCAGACGATAAGTGGTGTCCGATAGGACTTAATAGGGAATCGGGTGTGAATCCCGGACAGTTCCCGCTGCTGTGATCTTTTGTAGCTGAGACTATTATGTCACTGTGTGTCCCAAAATACACGGGAAGGCGGTCTCAGTTGGAAGTAAGTCAGAAGACCTGCCATCTGTCATTGACAACAAAGCTTTCGGGACAAAAGCGTGTCGAAAAAGTTTGACTTTCGATGGTTTTATCCTAAAAGTTTTGAGGAAATTATTTTTAAACCTTAAAACTAAACAGTTATGTTAAAAAAAATTATTTTGTTTTTTCTTTTGGGAATGATGTTCCCGATGTTGCACCTTTATGCTCAACAAGATGCTTCTATCTCACCGGATGAGATCCGTTTTTGGATAGGTGATGGCGATAATGAGGTGGTCTTTATCGTTAATTGGAATGACCCTGATACTGCTTTGGCTTGGGGCTACCGTTTTTCAGATGAAATGGTGACTGTAAAAACTATTATGGATGATATTGCAGCTGCCGATGAACGTTTTACCTATCAGGCTGATGGTGTTATGGTTCAAAATCTGACCTTTAACAATGGAACTCTCGATCTCTCACTTAGCGGTCAGTATTGGCTTTACCTTGTGAATGGTACAATGGCAATGAATTATTATGATACTGAAATGGTATCCGACGGTGATTATGTCAAATGGGGCGACGAGTCTTGTTCTACTGTTGTGGGTGAATGGAATTTTGTCTGGACTAAAGATGTCGCTCCGGTATATCCTCTTGCCGATGATGCCACTATTGCTGCCGAAGACATACTTTATTGGATAGGAGAGGGAGATAACGAAGTCATCTTCATCGTAAATTGGAACAATCCCAATGTGGCTTTGGCCTGGGGCTACCGTTTTGATGGAGAAAGTGTAGTAGTTAAAGATGTGATGGATGCTGTCGCTGCTGAGGATGCCCGCTTCGCCTATCAGGAATCTGCAGGTTTTCTCACTAATTTGACATATTCCGATGAACACTATAATTTGTCACTTTACGGACAATACTGGCTTTATTTACTGAATGGTACTATGTCAATGTATTCTTTTACTGAACAGCCTGTTGTGGATGGTGATTATATCAAATGGGGCGATGAGTCATGTGCTACTGACCTCGGTAACTGGGTTTATGTTTGGACGCAGACAGTGACTCCGGTGACACAGTATAATGATGTGGCTGATAATAAGCAGTATGTATTGTCAATGTTTCCAAATCCTGCATCGGATGTCTGTAAATTGTCTCTTACTGCTGAAAATGAAATTTTGAATGTATCAATCCTTGACATTCAGGGTAGGATTTATGATAGTAGAAAAGTTTATGTCAATGGTGTTGAAGAAATCACATTGTCTGTTAGTGATCTTGTTCCAGGGTTGTATGTAATAAGTGTGAATGGCGGTGGCGTCAGTAGAATGTATAAACTTATGGTAAGGTAAGATGAAAAAAATCATATTATTTTGTTTTGTATTGACCGTCCTTCCCATGCTGTCTCTTGGTCAGTATGCACCGCCGGCAGGACAGGACGGCAGTACTGCCATACATTGCGATTCTTCTGTTTTTGTAGGTTGGGCGACTTCATGTGTGATAGAACGCGGTTTGCAACAGCTCGGCAATCCTTCACTTGGATATGCTTCCTATGGCGAAGATGCTGCCGGTTGTGGAAAGGCTGACAACAATGTTGTGAGCCTTGGCGACGGTGGCATGGCGGTGTTTTCTTTCGATTCTCCTGTTTGTAATGCACCGGGACCCGATTTTGCCGTCTTCGAGAACTCTTTCGACGATGATTTCCTTGAACTTGCTTTCGTAGAGGTTAGCTCTGATGGAATCAATTATTTCAGATTCCCGGCAGTGTCATTGACACAGACTGATACTCAAATTGATGGCTATGGTAATATTGATGCTGCTTTGATACATAACTTCGCCGGCAAATACAGAGCCTTGTATGGCACTCCTTTTGACCTTGACGATGTTGAGGATTCTCCTTTGCTCGACAAAAATAATGTGCGTTATGTGCGCATAATCGATGTGGTAGGCTCTATCGACCCTCAATATGCTACTTATGATTCCAATGGCAATATTGTTAATGACCCATGGCCAACGCCGTTTTTTTCTTCGGGATTCGATGCCGATGCAGTAGGTGTGATACACGATGTGTTGCATAATGCCCTGACAGATATTAATGTTGCCGACAGAATGGTTTATCCTAATCCGTTCCATGATTTTATCGTGTTTGATATTTCAGGAAATGCCGATTGTGCCGTGTATGATATTATGGGTCAGATCGTAATACAAAAATCTTTGTCTTCCGGTGTAACACGAGTTGCAACTGCAGATTTGCATCCCGGTTGTTATGTCATTCGTTTGATTATTGATGGTCATATTGTCAATAAAAAAATGATTAAGAAATGATGTTAAAAAGGTGTTTTGTCGTTTTGTCGTTGATGCTGTTTGTTTTTATGGCAAAGGCGCAGGATACCATAGTACTTCAGACAGTGGAAGTTGTGGATTCTCCATTGAAAAAGACAGCTGAGGCTTCTATGGAACGTTCTATGGATCCTTCATTGATAAAACGGCTTAATACCGTCTCCATGTCACAGCTTTTAATACAGCATAGTCCTGTTTTCATTAAGACTTATGGTCCCGGAGGTCTTGCCACGGCTTCATTCAGAGGTACTACGCCAAGTCATACCCTCGTGTTGTGGAATGGTTTCAGACTTAATACTCCTTCTTTGGGACAGGTCGATTTTAGTACCATACCTGTTTTCATGACTGACAATATAGCTTTGCAGTGGGGGAGCAGTACTTCTTCAAATAGCGGAGGTCTCGGTGGCGTAGTCAAAATAGAAAATAACGGACATTATGGTGATGGCTTGATATTGGATCTTAAACAAAGTTATGGCAGTTTTAATTCTATCGGTTCTTATCTGACATTGGGATATTCTGCCGAAAAATGTTTTGTTAGGGTAAAAGCATATCGTAATTCATCAGACAATGATTTTGAATATAATAATGTGGCTCTTATTCCTCATCAGATTATGAGACAAAAAAATGCCGACTTTGTTGATTATGGTGTCATGCCGGAAGCAGAGTTCAAATTTAAAAATTCTCTGTTGTCAGTAGTGTCATGGAATCAGTGGAGTTACAGAAACCAACCTCAGATAATGCCCAATGTCAACAATGACAATACTAAGGAATATAATGAAAATGTCTTTTCACGCAATTTCATTTCTTATAAGTATTATTGGACTACCGGACGTTTGATGTTGAAAACGGCGTGCTTTTTCGAACAGCAACATTATTTTCTGCAGTCCTATACTTCCGGAGGAGATCCTGTGACTACCGTTGATACTGATAATGACGCTCTCTCATTTTTTAATATGGTAGATGTAGAACAATATCTGTCACCGAATTGGACTGTTAATGCCAAGATACAATGGGACAACGAAAATGTTGAGGCTGATAGTTACGACAGCAGGAAAAAGCGCGATATGCTGTCTTTTTATGCAGCCGTCGATGGTAACTTGTTTGCCAATGTCGATTTGCGGTTCACTTTACGTGACGATGTCGTCGATGGTAAAAATGTCGGTCTTTTCCCTACTGCAACGCTTTCCTATACTTTCAATAATATCAAGAATCTTTCTGCTAATGTGGGTTATAGTCACAACTATAGGAATCCGAGCCTTAATGATTTATACTGGACTCCGGGTGGTAATCCGGAACTTGAACCGGAAAATGGTAAAACATGGGATTTTAATCTGAAATATCAGAAAGAAATTAAAAGATTGAAAATAGAGTCGCAGCTTGGTATTTATTATTCAATGGTTAATGATTGGATACAATGGGTACCAACAACTTATCGTTACTGGATACCTGAAAATGTATCTGAGGTACTTGCATACGGTTTAGAGCTCCATTTTGGTCTTAATTATTCATTTAAGGACTTGAACCTCTCATTGTCAGGTAATTATGTATATAGCAGTACATCTGATATGAGTGGAATGGCAGAATTGCAGAATACGAAAGGGAAACAATTGATATATATACCAAAACATCATGCCAATGCTTTTTTGTCAGCTCGTTGGAAAACATGGAATGTTTCATATACTATGGAGTTTACCGGCAGACGTAATACTTCCATGAATGATGATGAGTTTTTCGCTTTTCAGTTGGACCCTTATATGTTGCACCATCTCAGTTTTGGAAAACAGATTTGTAAATTTAACATAGAAGCACGTCTTAATAATTTTACTAACGTCGATTATCAGGCTGTTCTGTGGCGAGCTATGCCTGGTATAAGTTGGGAAGTAATGATAGGATATAAATTATAATTTAAATTTAGATAATATGAAAAAGATTTTTGTAAATATTTGTATTGCATTGCTGATATTTTCGGCATTGTTGACTTCATGTAATAAAAAAACTATTGACACTCCAATTTATAACAATGAGATTGGGAAAGGAGTATTTGTGTTGAATGAAGGTACATTTACTTATGCCAACTCTTCGTTGACATTTTATGATAATGTTGCCGATACTGTAGGAAATAATATTTTTTACAAGGCTAATATGGCTCCAATTGGTGATATTGCTCAATCGTTGTGCCTTCATGACAATAGCCTTTTTATTGTGGTGAACAACAGTGGCTATGTGTATAAAGTCGATGCGAAAACTGTGAAATATCAGGCAAAGTTGGATAATCTGAACTCACCTCGTTTTATGATTCCGGTTGGAGACGGTAAGGCTTACATCTCTGACCTCGAACGTACCGGTTTGTGGGTGGTCGATATAAATGAAATGAAAGTGACTGGTTTTGTGGAAACCGGCAATACTACGGACAGAATGATACGTATAGGAGATAAGTTGTTCGTGTGTAACTGGTCTAATTACTATCTGCCGGAAACTTCCAATGAAACGGTTCAGGTAATAGATATTGCCTCTGATTCTTATATTGCTGACATTAAGGTGTCGAAAGAGCCCAATAGCATGGTCCTCGATTCTGCCGGAATGTTATGGGTGTTGTGTAGCGGTGGTTATTCCGGAGAAAAAGAACCAGCCCTGTATCGTATTGACCCGGCAACCTGTTCTGTAGTTGATATATTCATGTTCGATACTCAGTATTACCCTTCTTCATTGGCTATCGACAATACGGGAAATATACTCTATTTCTTGAATGGAGGTTATGGCACATTGGATTTGTACAGTATGTCAATAAATGACAAGACATTGCCGGATACACCTTTTATCACAGCCGGCTCACGTAATTTCTATAATGTGGCAGTATCTCCTGAAAACGGTGACATATATGTTATTGATGTAAAAAATTATACACAGAATGGCGAGGTGTTCCGTTATACTTCCGATGGTAATTTGATAACTTCTTTTACTGCAGGTATTATACCTAACTATATGCTGTTCAATTATTAATGTGGTATTTTCAGAGTATTGATTTTTCAGGTTTTTTATATGCTGAAAATATTGTTTTGTAAATAAAAACAATTATTATGGTAAGTTTTGATGAGTTATATATTATAAAAAGGACAGGAAAAAGAGTTGTCTTTTCTGTTGACAAGATAAAGAATGCTGTTCAAAAGGCTTTTCTGTCTGTCGGTGGTTTTGCCTCCCGGGAAATACTTGCCAACATTCTCTCTCGTCTGAATATTTATGACGGAATATCTGTGGAAGATATTCAAAATCAGGTAGAAAATGCCTTGATGGCGGAACGTTATTATAATGTTGCAAAAGCTTATATACTTTATCGCCAACGCCATTATGAAGACAGAGAGGTAAAAGAAAAACTTGATTTTCTTATAAATTACTGCAATGCCCGTAATGCGGCTTCCGGTAGTAAATATGATGCAAATGCCAATGTCGAGAAAAAGAATATTGCAACATTGATAGGAGAATTGCCAAAGTCCAACTTTATTCGTCTCAATAGAAGGATGTTATGTGACAGAATAAAAGATATGTATGGTAAGGAATTGGCAGACAGATATCTTTATCTGTTAAATAATCATTTCATATATAAAAATGATGAAACAAGTATTGCCAATTATTGTGCAAGTATTACTATGTATCCTTGGATGTTGGAAGGGACGAAGTCTATTGGCGGTAATGCGACTCGTCCTACTAATCTTAAATCGTTTTGTGGTGGCTTCGTCAATATGGTGTTTATGGTTTCCAGCATGTTGAGCGGTGCATGTGCTACTCCGGAATTTCTCATGTACCTGAATCATTTTATTGAAAAAGAATATGGTGATGATTATTACCATCGTGTTGATGAGGTGGTGGATTTGTCGTTGCGTAAAAGAACACTCGACAAGGTTATTACAGATTGCTTTGAACAGATTGTATATTCCATAAATCAACCTACAGGCGCAAGAAATTTTCAGTCTGTGTTTTGGAATATTTCATATTATGATAAGTATTATTTTGAAAGTCTTTTTGGAAACTTTTATTTTCCTGACGGTTCTAAACCTCATTGGGATTCATTGAATTGGCTCCAGAAACGTTTTATGCGATGGTTTAATGCTGAAAGAACAAAGGCAGTGTTGACATTCCCTGTCGAGACAATGGCGCTTCTCTCTTCCGACGGCGACTTGGCTGATAAGGAATATGCCGATTTTACGGCCAAAATGTATTCAGAAGGACATTCTTTCTTTACTTATGTCAGTGATAATGCCGATTCTCTCAGCAGTTGCTGCCGTCTTAGAAATGAGATTCAGGATAATGAGTTCAGTTATACTCTTGGCGCCGGAGGTGTGTCAACAGGTTCGAAAAGCGTATTGACAATCAATCTTAATCGGTGTATTCAATATGAAGTTAAAGAAAAAATGCCGTTTCTGAGTTTTGTGGATCAGACAATAGATGTCATGCACAAAGTACAACTCGCCTATGATGAAAATCTGCGTTATCTTCAATCAAAAGGTATGCTGCCTCTATTCGATGCAGGTTATATAGCTATGGATAGACAATATCTTACAATAGGAGTCAACGGCTTGGTGGAAGCCGCAGAATATCTTGGAATAAAAATAAATGATAATCCTGAATATCAGCATTTTGTTGAAGATGTACTCGGTCTCGTGGAACGATATAATAAACGTTATAAAGGTAATGGTCACATGTTTAACTGCGAGATGATACCAGCAGAAAATGTTGGTGTGAAACATGCTAAATGGGATCGTGAAGATGGTTACAAGGTGCCTCGTGATTGTTATAATAGTTATTTTTATATTGTTGAGGATGAATCTGTTAACATTATAGATAAGATAAAACTTCATGGTGAACGTTATATAAAACATCTTACAGGAGGTTCGGCATTGCATCTTAACCTCGATGAACATCTGTCGTTTAAACAATACCGTCAACTGCTCAAAGTGATGGCTTCTGAAGGATGCAATTATTTTACTTTCAATATTCCTAATACTATTTGTAATGCATGCGGCAATATCGACAAACGTTATCTTAAAAAATGTCCCCATTGCAACAGTGATGATGTGGATTATCTGACTCGTGTGATAGGTTATATGAAACGTATCAGTTGTTTTTCTGAACAAAGACAGAAAGAAGCCCGAAGGAGGTATTATGCTGGGACAAATGAAATATTATAATGCTGATATTGTCTTTCAAGAAGTTCCGGATGAAATTTCTCTTGCTGTGAACATTACTAACTGTCCCAATGACTGTATAGGTTGTCACAGTATGTATCTTCATGAAGATGTCGGTATTGTACTTACTGACAATGAAGTCGATAGGATGTTGAAGCCATACATAGGCTCTATAACATGTTTTTGTATCATGGGCGGTGATGCGTGCCGTAAAGAAGTCGAACATGTAGCCAATTATGTCAAGACTAAATATCGTCTTAAAGTCGCATGGTACTCAGGACAATATCGTATGCCGGATAATATTTCTTCTTTTGATTACATAAAACTCGGACCTTATATTAAAGAAAAAGGAGGTCTTAGGTCCAAGAATACAAATCAGCTTTTTTTTCAAATAGACAATGGCACTGCAATTGACATTACCCATGTCTTTTGGAAGTGAATTGCCTGTCTTTCTTGTTGATGGTGTGAGATTTCATTGTTGAATCTTGCACCTTTTTTTAAAACATTTTCAATTTATCAACCTTGTCTTTAACCCATGGCTTGCTTAAATCGAAGACTTCTTCCACAGGACTTGACAATTTGCGAGTTACAAATAAAGTGTTGTTTTGTCTGTTGTTGAGTCTGTTGACTTCTATTTCTACTTCGTCCCAGTCAATATTGCAGAACATCAATGGAATAAATAGATCTATGGAGATATTTCTCAGTTCGAGTTCTTTAAGTCCTTCCGAGATTATCTTGGAGTGTGCCTTGGTGAGTTTTGTTTCTCCAACTTCTTGAAGCACAGACAGATATTTTTCGTATAAGACATATTCGTTAAGCATGAAAGCAATCTCTTTGGAGTCGAAAGACGTCCAGAATGCTTTTGGCAACGGTTTGGCAAGAAATCGTCCCAACATGAAAGCTCCTGCTTGTAAACCGCTTAAATTCTGAATTTTGCACTTTGCTATTGCTTTTTTGAAAAAATTGACTTTCTTATCATTATCGAGCAACTCAAAAACCATGGATTGTTCTTTGTGAGACCCCATGCGGCTCTCTAAAACTTGCTCTTCATAAAGGTCCGGATGTAGGTTGTACCATTCATTGGCTATGCGTCTGGCTTTTTCCGGTGATTTGTTAAGGTCGTAGTTTATGAGACGTGCCAGGGAGTCAATGTCTGTTATAAAGTTAACCTGACTGGTAGTGATGATGTCTCTGTAAATGTCGTATGCTGTTTTCAGATTGCGGAAAACAGGTTTTTCTTTCTCAGTGAGTTCTAATTTCTCACCGTCCAAATATTTTCTGAATCTTGCAGGAGTGTATGATGCCTTCCCTTTATAGATGCTTTGTCTGCGACTTGATACCGTTATCCATTCAAATTCTTCTATGACAATGCCTTTGTCGTTGACTAAGGTCTTGTTTGCGATTTTTGTGCCATAGAGTTGAAGATTGATGAAAGCCGGTATTCCATAGCCTCTGCATGCAGTCACGACATGTATGGCAGCAGGTGTCATGCTCATGATTGCGTCAACTTCATTGAGTACAATGGTGTCTTCCGGAGTGAAACGTTCTTTGCACAAACATACGGGATAGCCTTCTTTTTTTAATAGGTTGGCGCTTGATGCACTGAAACATATTCTCGCTGTAGTGGCGCTTCTCGGCAAAACATTGATGCCATTGCAGAAAAATGTCAAATTTTTGAACGACTTGTCATCTATGGCATCTGAGAAAATCTGTCGCAAATGATATGGTCGTATTAACTCAATTAAGTTTTCTTTGTTTATTATCTTGTTGGGATTGGGTTGTTTGTTGTATTCATCATTTTTGTATTTTTTCCACGTGATATTGCTTATCTTTTCGCCTGTGTACATCTCTATGGATGACAACAATGCAGCACGTCCTGTCAATTCTGACCTGTTGAGTTGCAAAACAGCAAACAGACTTGCCCTGCCGGGTATGGTTTCGACGCCGAATTCTATCGTAACAGGTGATTTGAAACGTTTTTCAAGATTGATTAACAAAGGGTCGAAATGATATACGGCAGGATATTGTTCTCTGATGACAACTCTGTCGAAGTATTCGATGTCAACGGCTGTGATGTTGCCGGTCATGATTTCTTCACCGAAGATGTCAGGAAAACTTTCAATCTGTCTTCCTAATCCGGTGCGGCTGTGACGGCTGTATAACACTCCGGGATATGAACTGTCATTGCCTATGGTCCATACCATCTTGTGCATTATTAATGATGGATAGGCATGTTTACCTCTCATGAATGTCAATACAAGATCTTTGTTGGTGATATAAAAATCTCTTACATACATGGTGAGCCTCAATGTCTGATGGAAACTATCTGTCAATAATCTGTCATTACCTTCTTTCTCAATGATTTTAGATTCCATCCATGCTATTCGTTCAAACTGTTTTTCTGTACTTAACTTGTTTTCATCAATGTTATCGACATCATCTATGGACAGCATATCGAACAAATTGCTTAATGTATTAAGGTAAATTCGGTTGCCCATATTTACACCGTGACGTCTTGACAATGCTTGATATGCTGTTCTGTTGATACCTATGTTGAGAAGTGTCGGCATGAGACCCGGTATATACTGTGGCATCGCACTGCGCAAGGCGAATACTAACGGATTTTTGCTGTCACCAAGTTTGCACATCGTCATGATTTCGAGATTATGAATGGCTTTGCGCAGCAACGGCTCTTGATTTTCTTCTTTGAATGCTTCGGACGACAAAATGCAAAAATCAGGTACGGCATAACATTGCCGTGTAAGTTCCAATAACATTTTGCCTTTGTTGCTGATTTCAATTTCGGAGAAATTTTGTTGTGTCAAAGTACTTACAATATATTGATCATCATATAATGGGTTGTCTTTGACATAATCTTTGCATCGTTTTAAAAAATTGTTGCGTAACGATTCCAGTTCTTCGATAACACTTTTGTTACCGTCTCTTTCTTCTATCAGCAACCATAAATAATGCTTGCATAAATTGGTATCTTGTTTGTTTAACAAATAAAATATATCATACCATTTGGGTGCAATTTCGTATTGTGTATCGTCATCGGTTAAGGTGAAAATTACCGTGCCGGGTTTGTTGCCTTCTCTTTCGTTTTTCTTCTCGAATATAAACCTGTCATAATCAGCATATAATTTTACCATGTAGTAGTTGGGATAGCTTGCCCTTATCCTAAAACTATTTATTTTATTCTCTGTAGTCATTGTGTTATTTTTTGCAAATATAACAAAATTGAAATAAATGTTTCAATTGTCAATAAAAATTACTAATTTTGCAACCCATCATACAGAAAATATTTTTTTCATGAGAACAACTAAATATATCTTTGTTACTGGTGGTGTTACATCATCTTTGGGAAAAGGAATTATTTCGTCTTCTTTGGCAAAACTGTTACAAGGACGTGGTTTTTCGGTTACAATACAGAAGTTGGATCCTTATATCAATATTGACCCCGGTACTTTGAATCCATACGAACACGGAGAATGTTATGTTACGGAAGATGGGGCAGAGACAGACCTCGATCTCGGTCATTACGAACGATTCTCCAATACTCCTACATCTCAGGCTAATAATGTCACTACCGGACGTATATATCAGAGTGTTATTTATAAAGAAAGAAAAGGTGAATATCTTGGTTCTACGGTACAGGTGGTGCCTCATATCACCGATGAGATAAAAAGATGTATTCAGTTGCTCGGTCACACCAATAAATATGATTTTGTTATTACGGAGATTGGTGGTACAGTGGGCGATATAGAATCTTTGCCTTTTATCGAGGCTATACGTCAGTTGCGCTGGGAACTCGGCAATAACAGTGTTACTATACATCTTACGCTCGTTCCATATCTTTCCGCTGCCCAGGAACTTAAAACAAAACCTACACAACATTCCGTTAAAGCATTGCAGGAACAGGGCGTGCAGCCTGATATCATAGTTTGCCGTTGTGAGAAACATATCACTCAGTCTATAAAATCCAAAATAGCACTGTTTTGTAATGTTGACAAGACTTCCGTCATCGAATGTATAGATGCAGAATCCATTTATGACGTTCCTGTACTTATGATGAATGAAGGTCTTGACAAAGAGGTGCTTCGCAAGACAAATACTGAATATTCTTCTGAAATAAATATTGAAGATTGGCTAAAGTTCCTTAAACATCTGCATAATCCTTCTTATGAAGTTACTGTGGCACTCGTGGGTAAATATGTAGAACTTAAAGATGCATATAAATCGATACGGGAGGCTCTTATTCATGGTGGAGTTGCTAATGAAACAAAGGTGAATATCAGGAGTATTCACAGTGAGTATATTGATGAAAGTAATGCAGCCGAGTTGTTGTCGGGTGTCGATGGAATCCTTGTCGCTCCCGGTTTCGGTAACCGCGGTATCGAAGGTAAGATTTTGGCAATACGTTATGCTCGAGAGAACAATATTCCTTTCCTTGGTATTTGTCTCGGTATGCAATGTGCTGTCATTGAGTTCTCACGTAATGTTCTCGGTATGAGTGGTGCCAATTCAAGAGAAATGGACCCTGATACTGAATATCCGGTCATCGATATCATGCAGGAACAGAAAAATATCGTTAACATGGGACATACTATGCGTCTTGGTGCCTATCCTTGTCGTGTTAACGAGAACTCTAAGCTTTTCGAACTCTATGGTACAACTGATATATCTGAACGTCACCGCCATCGTTATGAGTTCAATAATAATTATATGGGAGACTTTATTAAGCATGGTATGATAATGGCCGGCGTTAATCCAAATACTAATCTCGTTGAGGCTATAGAACTTACTTCGCATCCGTGGTTTATTGGCGTTCAATATCACCCTGAATATAAGAGTACAGTGGCTAAACCGCATCCATTGTTCGTTGGTTTCGTTGCCGCTATGTTGAATTATCATGGCAATAAATAATTGGATGTTGTTTTGATTATTGATAAACATATAATTAGTAAACGTTTTTTACTTTCAATAATAATATAAAAGTAATATATGAATAAAAATTCTCTTATTGGCATCATCCTTATCATGGCTGTCCTGATAGGATGGTCTGTCTGGATGACACCGTCTAAAGAAGAACTGGCAAGACAGAAATTTATACAGGATTCTATTTATTTTGCAGAAAAACAGCGTGCAGTTGAAGATTCAATACGTTTTGCTATCGCAGAGAAAGCTGCTTTGGAGAAGCAAATGACTGTTAATGATGATGAAGATACAAAAATGAAACAACTGAGAGATGCTTTCGGTGTCTTCGCTTCTGCTGCAACAGGTGAGGATAAGTTGTATGTCATTAAAAATAAACTCCTTGAAATGACATTGTCAACAAAAGGTGCCTATGTGAAAAATGTACTGCTTACTGAATATGTTACTTGGGACTCCTTGCCTCTTGTGGCTTTTGACGAGAAAACAGCAGAGTTTAATATTGCTTTCTTTGCAGTAAATCGTGGCATAAATACTTATGACCTTTATTTTGAACCTTATCTTAATAATCAACCTTATAACGGAGAACCTTTGTTGACAGTGAATGATGCTCCCGTTACATTGAGCTTCAGAGCATACGCCGACAATTATTTGGGTGACAAGTCTCAGGAAAGTTATATTGAGTTTGCCTATACAATGAAACCTGATGAGTATATGGTTGACTTTGATATTAATATGGTGGGAATGAAGGATATAATTCCTTCAAATACCAATTTCTTGACTTTGGACTGGAACGTGGACCTGTTGCAACAGGAAAAGGCTGTCGATAGATATAACGGCTCTACCGTTTATTATAAATACCTTAATGATGATGTGGAGTCGTTATCGGAGACAAGTACCGAAGATGAGGAAGAAGAGATTCGTTCCAACTTGAAATGGATATCTTTCAAACAGAGATTCTTCTCTAACACTCTTGTGGCAAAAGATTATTTCGATAATGCAGTCGTCGGTATGAAGACTTTGAAAAACAGCGATAATCCTCGTTATCTCAAATCAATGTATGTTGATGTTAATCTGCCTTATAATGGTCTTGATTCTGACAATAAAATACAGATGTCATTTTATTTTGGCCCCAATAGTCTGAAGATAATGGAGAAATATGACATTGACCTTGAGAAACAAATACCTCTCGGTGGTAAATTGGTATCTTGGATTAACAGATATATCGTTGTTAATGTGTTCAACTGGCTCGGCAATTACGGATGGAATTATGGTATTGTTATTTTGGTTCTTACCGTGATAATCAAAATATGCCTTATGCCGTTTGCCTTCAAGTCGTACATGTCATCTGCCAAAATGCGTGTCTTGAAACCGGAGATAGATGAGATTAGCGCCAAATATCCTAAACAGGAAGATGCAATGAAGAAACAACAGGCTATTATGGACTTGTATAAAAAAGCAGGTGCAAGTCCTATGTCCGGCTGTTTGCCTATGTTGCTCCAATTGCCAATACTTTGGGCTATCTTCCGTTTCTTCCCTTCAAGTATAGAACTTAGACAACAACCGTTCTTGTGGGCAGATGACTTGTCAACATACGACAGTGTCCTCGATTTGCCGTTCAATATCCCTTTCTATGGTGACCACGTAAGTCTGTTTACTCTGCTTATGACTATCGCTACCTTATTATATACTTACCTTAATAATAAGATGATAATGTCAGCCCAGGGCAGTCAGTCTATGCCCGGAATGAAACTTATGATGTATCTCATGCCAATTGTTTTCCTTGGCGTGTTCAATAGTTATTCGGCAGGTTTAAGTTATTATTACCTTTTGGTTAACTTGTTTACTTTCTTGCAGATGTATCTCTTCAGACTGTTTGTTAATGAGGATAAGTTGAGAAGAAAAATTGAAGAGGCGAAAAAGAAACCTGTGAAAAAATCCAGATTCCAGAAACGCTTGGAAGAGATGCAAAGACAACAGCAGCAAATGCAAAAAAATCGTAAGTGATAGTTTAAATGAGTGAATGTGTTTTGCGAAACGCACCCCAAAAGTTTGTCAAAAAACTTTTGGGGTGCATTTTTATATTATTTTTAATATTGCATCGTTATAAATATTATGAAAGAACGTATCTATATTTGTGGTTATATGGGAGCCGGTAAGTCATCTCTTTCTAAAAGACTTGCATCTAAACTTGGTTGGACGGCTTTCGACCTCGATGATATCTTCGAAGAGAAATATAAGATAAGAGTTCGGGATTTTTTTGACAAATACGACGAACCTTTGTTTAGAAAACTTGAAAGTGCCTTGTTAAAAGAAACATCGCAAATCATAAAAGGGGTAATAGCAACCGGCGGCGGTACACCTTGTTTTTATGATAATATGGAATGGATGAATGTCAACGGTATTACCATATTTGTCGAGGTCAGTTGTAAAACTGCCGTGAATAGAATATTGAATTCAAAGAAAAAACGTCCTCTTACAATGAACATGACAGAAAATGAATTGATGCAGTATGTCGAAAAGCATTATTGTAATAGACTGCATTATTATAATCAGTCGCAAGTCATCGTAAAAGGAGAATCATTGGATATGGAAGAACTCTTGTCTTTATTGAAAAATAAATGCAATATTGTTTAATCCGCGATTCTTTTACGTCATAAAAGGTAAACAAAATTAATAAATTATCTTAAATGAAGCAGTATGATGTTTTCTACATGCTGGGTATGAGGAAACATGTCCACCGGTTGTATGGCTTTTACTTCATATAAGGAATCAAGTAATTGAATATCACGGGCTTGTGTTGCCGGATTACAACTTATATATACAATTTTTTTTGCTTTTATCTTTAATAGTTGTTCTATTACTTTTTCATGCATTCCGGCTCTCGGTGGGTCTGTAACCACAATGTCTGGGATTCCGTTTTTTTCTATAAAACTGTCTGTCAATATTTTAGCCATGTCACCGGCATAAAAATCGGTGTTTCCAATGTCGTTGAGACAACTGTTGACTTTGGCATCTTCTATGGCTTCTTCAACATATTCTATTCCTATGACATATTTTACAAAACGAGAGAAATACAGAGCAATGCTGCCTGTTCCTGTATAAAGGTCGTACATCAACTCATCACCTTTTACCTCGGCAAGGTCGAATGCTGCATGATATAATTTTTCCGCCTGATATACATTGGTTTGGAAAAATGATACAGGTCCAATGCGGAATTTTAAGGGTCCGAAACCTTCTTTGGGCGCTTTCATTGTCTCAACAAGGTAAGGTTCGCCTTTAAGACATTCAAAAGGGATATCGTTGATTACATCGTTGAACTTATTGTTTATTACAAGTATTATGGATACCACCTCAGGAAAACGTTCTGACAAGGCAGGGATTAATAACTCTCTTACAATACTGTTGTTTTCATTGATCACTATTATCACCATGAATTCACCTTTGGAATTGCATCTTATTATGATATTGCGCATACAGCCTTCATGGGCGCGCACATTATGATAAGATATATTGTGTCTCATGGTGAAGTCTCTGATAAACATTCTAATGTCATTGGAAGGTGCACTTTGAAGGTAACAGTTCTCTATGTCTATTACTCTGTCGAATAATCCCGGCAGATGATATCCCAACCCTTTTACGTCGTTCTCGTCGTGTGTGCCGGCAGGCGCCCCGTCGGTGAGCCATTTCCTGTTGGAAAAACTGTATTCTATCTTGTTGCGATAATAATATTGCTTTTCAGACCCTATTATCGGCATAATGCAGGGATAACTGACTTTCGCAATTCTGTCTATGTTGTCTTTAATTTGTTTTTGTTTGTAATACAATTGCCATTTATAATCCAAATGTTGCCATTTGCAACCTCCGCATAACGTGAAATGGCTGCATATAGGTTCTGTCCTTTTGTCTGATGCCTTTTTGATGTTGATAATCTTACCTTCGTGATAATTCTTCCTCTTTTTGAATACTTGTAAGTCAACGATGTCATCCGGAGCACCAAAAGGTATGAACACAACTTTATCATTCGGCTTTGCAACACTCATGCCTTCCGCACCGGCATCAATTATAGTTACATCTTCTATTATTTCAGGTTGTTTGTTCTTTCTCATGGTGCAAAGATAGGAAAAAATAATAAGATTTTAAGTTTTTCTTAGTGATGGGAATCTTTAATGTTAAAAACATGTGAAAAAAATAAGCATTTGTTATTCAAAGATTTCGTTTTAACATAAAGATTGTTGAAATTTTGTATATTTGCAATGAAATAAAAGTTGGAGAATTGTGTTCATACTAAAAGTGGATTTGTAGTTATGAAAAATATATTAAAAAACATTACAGCTTTTTTGTTTTTAACATTTTGCATATTGCCATTTGTCGAACCTCTTGAAGCTCAGGTGTTGTCTGAGAAATCGACTGAAATAACGGTGAAAAATGGTGAGAAGTTTTATGTTCATACAGTGAAACGTAAAGAGACATTGTCTTCTATTGTAGAACTATATGACGTTTCTGAAATAGATGTATTGTTGAATAATAGTAACATTAAACGTGGCAAAGTTAAAACAGGACAAAAACTTCTTATACCTTTCATACAGAATGAACTTGAAAATGATATTGTACAGGATGAAATGATTGACCCTGGATTTCTCATTGAAAAAGATTGCGATATGGTTTTTGTTTCGCCGGATTCTATATATCGTGTCGCGTTGATGTTGCCGTTGTTTCTCGAACAGGTGGATTCTGTATTATTAAAATCACCTGCCAATGTTAAACTTTTGACAGCTAAACCCTTTTCTTTTATTCACTTTTATGAGGGCTTTATGATAGCTGTGGATTCATTGGTGAATACACGTAATCTTAAACTTGAACTTAAAATTTATGACATTGATAATAATATTACCAAAGTAGATGTGGCTATGCAAGACCCTTGGCTTAAAAATGCCGATTTGATTATTGGGCCATTCTATATCAAACCTTTTGAGATGATGATGGGTTTTGCCGACACAAATGGAATTATGATCGTCAATCCTTTGACAAATAGGTCTAATCTCGTTGATAATCAACCAAATCTTGTAAAGGTGAAACCGTCTTATTATTCTCAGATTGACTATGTCAGGAATCTTGTGAAAGACAGATATGTCGATAATAATGTCTTTATTGTGAGAATGGATGATAATGGAGATTCAACTATTATTGCAGACCTTTCACGAGAATTAAAAGAGGTTATCAATCCATATACTCTTGTTTCAAATAGAAAAATTGTAAGCTGTCTTAGAATGATTTACAACAAAATGGAGGATAAGGATGAGGTGAATATTGAAGATGTGGAATTTCATTCAGATGGTACTTTATTGGATTATACCTTGGCAAATGTGCTGATAGATGACTCTGTTAGGTTTAATAATGATGTGTATGTCGTTAATTATAATAACGATAGACTTGAAACTGTTAATAAATATGGTTCTGTCGCCAGAAATAATGTGGTAATAGTTTATACAGATCAAAGTGTTGCTGCAACACAACTTATCAATAAGGTAAATATGCTTACAGAAAGATATCCTGTTACTTTAATATGTATGCCTGAATGGAGTAAGTTTGATAAGTTGTTCAGTGAAAATCTTATGAATATGTCAAGTGTGTATCTTGATGACAAATTTTTGGATTACAATAGCGTCGCTGTTAACAGTTTTATTTGTAAGTTCAGAAAAATTTATGGAACTGAACCCACTGATTATGCCTATCAGGGATTTGATATAGCTTGGTATTTTCTAAATGCACTCATGCGTTTTGGTCCTGATATGTCGTCTTGCTTGCCATATTATCAAATACCATTGCTTAATAATGATTTTGTTTTTGTTAGAAATGAGGATGGTGATGGTTTGGAAAATATAAATTGGAATATGTACCAGTTTAAAAATTATGAGAAAGTGAAAATTGAAACATTCAATATTATTGATATGAAATGATAAAATTAATTATTGATTATGAATAAAATATATTTTTCATTGTTGTTTATCTTACTGTTGTCGTGTGCTGATAAGGATGATGCTGTGAAGTCTTATTGGGATAATGGCAATTTGAAGTCGGAGTTGAGATATAAAGAAGGAAAATTGGATGGATTGTGCCGTTGGTATTATAATAATGGTAAACCGGAGATGGAGGTTATATATAATATGAATGTGCTTGAGGGTCCTGGAAAACGATGGCATGAAAATGGAAATATCGAGTCGGTGTTTTATTATAAAAATAATGTCTTTGATAGTATTGTTGAATGGTATAATGTTTCAGGTGTCCTTGTTAAAAGAGAGAATTATGTCGATGGTGTCTTGAATGGCTTATTTAACCAATGGTATGACAGTGGGAAAATATTCATTGAAGGAGAATATCTTGACGGCATGATGCATGGTAGTTGGCTGATGTATTATGAAGATGGGTCCATAGGCTCCAATTCTGTTTTTGACCGAGGTACTGGTGTGCAACGTGGTTTTGCTGACGGTGGTTCATACCTCAGGTCGGTTATTTATTATAAAGATAATGTTAAACATGGCAGAGAAATACACTATAATATAAAAGGTGAGGTTGAGGAGGTACTGTTGTGGGAAAATGGAGAATATGTTGGAACTGATAGTAATATAAGTGATTTGGAAAAAAATAAATAATTTTCTGAAAAAATGTTTTTTGATAGTTAAAAATACTATCTTTGCGGTTAGAAATTAACGCAAAATTGTTAAACCGTTATAAAATAAAAAATAATGAACGTACAAACCATTATGACAAACCTGGAAGCCAAGCATCCGGGCGAGAGCGAATACTTACAAGCAGTTCGCGAAGTTTTAGAGTCAATTGAATCTGTTTACAATCAACATCCGGAGTTTGAAAAAGCAAAGATCGTTGAGCGTATTGTTGAACCGGATCGTATTTTTACATTCCGTGTGACATGGGTTGATGATAAAGGTGAAGTTCAGACAAATCTGGGTTACCGTGTCCAATTCAATGCTGCATTGGGTGCATATAAAGGCGGTCTCCGTTTCCACAAAGCTGTTAACGTTTCAATGTTGAAATTCTTGGGTTTTGAACAAATTTTCAAGAATTCTTTGACAAACCTTCCTCTCGGTGGTGGTAAAGGTGGTTCTGATTTCGACCCTGTCGGTAAGTCAGATGCTGAAATCATGCGTTTCTGCCAGGCTTTCATGTATGAATTGTGGAGAAATATCGGTCCTGACCAAGATTCACCGGCTGGTGACGTCGGTGTCGGAGGTCGTGAGATAGGTTACCTCTATGGCGCTTATAAGAAACTTTCTCGTGAACACAGCACAGGCGCTTTGACTGGTAAATCATACGGCTGGGGCGGCTCTTTGATTCGTCCTGAAGCTACAGGTTTCGGAGCTATTTACTATGTCGAAAGAATGGTTAAACAAAAAGGCGATACCATGAAAGGTAAACGTATTGCTCTCTCCGGATTCGGTAATGTCGCCTGGGGTGCTGCAATAAAAGCTACAGAACTTGGCGCTAAAGTTGTCGCTATTTCAGGTCCTGACGGAGTTTGTGAGATAGCTGACGGTATTACAAAGGAAATGATCGACTATATGTTGGTAATGCGTGCTTCAAACCGTAATAAAGTTCAAGATATGGCCGACAAATTCCCGGCAACTGCCAAATTTACTCCCGGTAAGAAGGCTTGGACTGTGAAATGTGACATAGCTTGTCCTTGCGCATTCCAAAATGAAATGGCAGAAGAAGACGCAAAAGAACTTATCGCTAACGGAGTTAAATATGTTGCTGAGGTGTCTAACATGGGTTGCCAACCAGGTGCTATAGCAGCATTGCAAGGTGCCGGTATTCCTTTCGGTCCCGGTAAGGCCGTCAACGCCGGCGGCGTGGCTACTTCAGGTCTCGAGATTTGCCAGAATGCTGGTCATATCAACTGGACAGCTGAGGAAGTTGATGCTAAATTGCACAAAATCATGAACGATATTTATGATATGTGTGTGCAGTATGGCAAACAGGAAGATGGTTCTATCAATTATGTAAAAGGTGCTAATATCGCCGGCTTTATGAGAGTGGCTAACGCTATGCTGGCTCAAGGAATTATATAACTTTAATATAGTCATTTTTGAATATTACGGTGTGTCAATTTATTTTGACACACCGTTTTGTTTTATTACAGACAAATTTATTGTGTTTACAATATCAGTTTATTATTGATAGTGAGGTTTTTTGTCTTGTTACAGTATTTTCTTTTTTGTTTTTTATTGTTTCAGCTTTTGTAAAATTGCTATCTTTGCATCTAAATTATTTGTACTAATAGTTTTTTAGTTTTTGTAACTATGTCTTTCCTGTATCCCAATATGCTTTTTGCTCTTATCGCTTTGTTGATACCGTTAGCGATACATCTTTTCAATTTCAGACGTCATAAAGTGATTTTTTTTAGTAATACGGCAATACTGAAAACTATTGAACAGGAAAATGCCAAGACAAAAAAACTGAAATATCTTGTCGTCTTGATATTGAGAATGTTATTTGTTGCAGCTTTAGTCCTTGCTTTTGCATATCCTTATAAACATGATGAACGTTTGTCCAATGATACAGAAACGAATCTCGTCGCTGTCTATATTGACAACTCTATGAGTATGCAGTCGTTGTCTTCTGGGATATCTCTCTTCGAAGATGCCCGCAACTCTGCCCGAAAACTCGTTTCGGAGATGAATCCTACTCAACGTTTTGTCTTGATGACTAATAGTAGAGTGCCTGATAATGAATATCCTATGAGCAGAGATGAAATGTTGCTCGCTATTGACAATATTCAGCCTGAGGCACCAACCATGTCCTTTGCAGAACTTTATGATAATGTCTCGATGATAAAAAAACGTAACGACTTTGAATCTGTCGCTTTGTTTGCCTACTCTGACTTCCAAAAAGGTATGATGACAATTGCCGGCTTGACGACTGATTCTGCCGTAAGTGTGGTGGCTCTGCCTGTTTATTCTGATTTCCAAAGTAATATATTTGTTGATTCTGTATGGCTTAGGTCTCCTGTGCTTCAAAATGGTTTGTCCAATGAGATTGGAATACGTATCGTAAACGAAGGTGGAAAAGATGTTAAAGGCGTGCCGGTGACTCTCGATATTGATGGTCAAAAAGTGGCATTTTCTTCTGTCGATATTCCGGCATACTCCGGTAATGATCTCTTTATGCAGTTTGTACTCGATAATGTAGGTTTTAAAAAAGCAACAGTATCTGTAAATGATTATCCTATTACTTTCGATGACAATTATTATTTTACTCTTAATGTTCGTCCTGTCATTAAGGTAATGGAGCTTATTCCTGATGATGTCGCAAGCGAGTGTGAATTGCTTTTTGACAATGACCCTTTGTTTATATATGAGAAAGTGAATCCTCTTAAACTTGATAGGTTCTCTATTGTCGATTATCAGATGATTATTGTGAATCAGAATGCCTCTCTCAATGAGAATGTCCAACAGAGTCTTTTTGATTTTGCTGCCCAGGGTGGTTCCCTTTTGGTGTTGCCTCCGTTAAATGCAGACAATTATTTTCTGTATAAGATAAATGGAATAAATATTGACAAAGAACCTGATACTGTTACCGTTACAGTTGATGCTTTGGCTTCGCAGCATGCCTTCTTCGAGGATGTTTTGTTGAATGTACCTGATAATGCAGATCTCCCTGAGGTATATCGTCATTACCCCATGCGTTTAAATAATAATTCTAATGCATTGACACTAATTGGATTACAAAATGGAGAACCTCTGATGCTTATGTCACGTGATAATAACGGTGCCATTTATTATCTTTCCTCATCATTTGATTCCCAATATTCTGCTTTATCACAGCATGCTATTTTTGTGCCGTTGATGTATAAAATGGCTTTTCTTGGCGGAGGTTTGTCAAAATTGTCTTATACCATTGGAGTTGACAATAGCTTTAATATTAATGGAAATAATCTGCTTTATGGAGAACAGATTTCTATAGTTAATGCAGACCGTTCTTTCTCCATGATTCCGGCTGTAGATATTAGAAATAACAGGAGTTTTGTCACTTTGACGTCTGATTTGCCGGAATCCGGATTTTATGAGGTCTTGAAAAATGGAGAGTCTGTTTCTGTTATGGCATGGAATGACAATAGAAAAGAATCCGAGTTGAAGTTTTTGAATGAAGATGAGATAGCAGAGGTGTTGAATGAAAATGATATAAATCTGATATCTGTCGTATCATACGATGATATGTATTCCGACGGAGCCGTAGGTGCCTTTACTAAAAAATCTTCATTGTGGAAATATCTCGTGTTGTTGTCTTTGTGTGCTTTGTTGGGAGAGGTGCTTGTATTGCGCTTGTGGAAATAGAAGTTCTTGTTGCATTCTTGCGATGTTGGGAAATGTTGGTGTTTCTGAATTTTAATGAACTCAATTTGTATAAAATTTATTATCTTTGCAGATATGTTGTCTGAAATTCAATGGTGCGGATGGTATTGTCATTGAAATCAAGACAAATAACTGTTATTTTATGAGTAAAACGAGTATTGTATGAGTGATATAGACGAAAAAGAATTGGAAAGTCTTGAAGATTATGATAATGATGGCATTGACAATGCTGAGGATGAGACTATGGGAATAGTGACTGATAATACTCATACAGATTATGATGATGAGTCAGGGATGCGTATAAAACAAGGTGACGGATATCGTATAATCCCGTTAAAGCAAATGTTTGAAAACTGGTTTCTTGACTATGCTTCATACGTTATTCTTGACCGTGCAGTACCTGAGATAAATGATGGTCTCAAGCCGGTACAGCGACGTATTCTTCATTCGATGAAAGAAATAGACGATGGCAGGTATAACAAGGTTGCCAATATAGTTGGTAATACCATGAAATATCATCCTCATGGTGATGCTTCTATTGGTGATGCCCTTGTGAATCTGGGACAGAAAGATTTGCTTATCGACTGTCAGGGTAACTGGGGTAATATTCTTACAGGCGACCCTGCTGCGGCTCCGCGTTATATTGAGGCTCGTTTGTCGAAATTTGCTCTCGATGTGGTCTTTAATCCTAAAATTACCGATTGGAAGTTCTCATACGATGGCAGAAATAAAGAACCTGTATCGCTGCCGGTTAAATTCCCGCTATTGCTCGCACAAGGTGCTATGGGTATTGCTGTAGGCTTGAAATCGGAGATATTGCCTCATAACTTTAATGAATTGATTGATGCTTCAATAGCTTATCTTAAAGATGAACCTTTTGAACTGTATCCTGATTTTCAAACCGGAGGTCTCGTCGATGTACGTTATTATAATGACGGCGCAAAGGGTTGTAAAATTAAAGTACGTGCACGCATCTCTCAAATCGACAAGAAAACTCTTGTCATTACCGAAATACCATACGGCACTACAACGGAAAGTCTGATACAGTCGATAACCGCAGCAGGAGAAAAAGGTCAAATAAAGATAAGACGTGTAGATGACAATACCGCTAAAAATGCCGAGATCATCATACATCTTTCTCCCGGCGTCTCTCCGGATCAGACTATTGACGCTCTTTATGCCTTTACCAAATGCCAAATATCTCTCAATAGCTTGAGTACTTGCGTCATTCATAACGATATGCCGGAGTTTACCACTGTATCTGCAATATTGCGCTCTAATACTGACCATACTCTTGATTTGCTTAGTTGGGAACTCGAGATAAGGTTGAACGAACTTGAATCGGAATGGCATTGGGTATCTTTAGAAAAGATTTTCTTTGAGAAACGTATTTATAAGATACTCGAAAATGATGCTGATTCTTTTGAAGAACAACTTGTTGGCATAGAACGTGCCTTCGACCCGTATCGCTCTCTGCTGAAAAAAGAAATAACACGCGACGATATACTTAAACTTTGCGAGAAACCGGTGCGCAAGATATCTAAATTCGATATTAAAAAGGCTGAAGATGCTCTCGTGAATTTGGAAAAAGAAATAGAAAAGGTGAAATATAATCTCGACCATATCGTGGATTATACTATAGACTTTTATAAAGAGATAAAAAGAAAATATGGAGAGGGTAGGGAACGTAAAACGGAAATACGCAATTTTGACAATATATCGGCTGCTGCTGTGGCCGCGAATAATGAGAAACTGTATTTCAATAAGAAAGATGCCTTTGTTTGTACTTCTGCAGGATTGAAAAAAGAACAAAACAAAGACGATTATGTATTCGTTTCCGAATGTTCTGACCTCGACGACTTTATAGTCTTCCGCGAAGATGGTACTTTTATGGTGTCTAAAATGCAACCGAAATGTTTTGTCGGTCCAGAAACGCCAATTTTTGTCAAAGTGTTTAATAAAAATGATGACAGGACAATATATAATATGGTGTACCGTGATGGAAAATCGGGAAATCCTTACTACGTGAAACGTTTTGCAGTCAAAGGTGTTACTCATGATAAAAATTATGACCTTACCAATGGTAATAAAGGCTCTAAAGTGGTATATTTTTCTTGTAATCCTAATGGTGAAGCAGAGACTATCAAGGTGTTCCTTCGTCCTAATCCTAAATTGAAAAAAACGAGTTTCGACTTTAAATTTTCGGAATTGGCAATAAAAGGTCGTTCCTCTCGTGGCAATAAGCTTACCAATCATCCCATAAACCGTATAGTGGTGCATGAAGAGGGCTTATCTACATTGTCAGCTCGTGAGATATGGTATGATGATTCTGTGAAACGGCTCAATGTAGCTAAACATGGCGTTTTGCTCGGTGAGTTTTCCGGCGATGACAAGATTATCCAAATCTATTCCAATGGCGAATTTCGCCTGTCGTCTTTTGACTTATCGACACATTTCGATGACGATATGTCGATGATTATGAAATTTGATTATGAGACAATATTTACTGTAATATATAAAGACGGTGAAACAGGATTTTTGTATATCAAACGTTTTATGATAGATTCAGATACAGTAACCAATAAAAGAATATCTTTCGTTGGGGAAAATGAAAATACACAGTATATTGCCGTAAATATGGATGTATGTCCTCGTCTGTTGTTGCGCTTTAATGATAGTCCATCGGGTAAACAATATGAGAATGAGATAGTTGCCGTTGATGAGTATATTGGTGTCAAGAGTTATAAGGCTAAAGGTAAACGCCTTTCTTCTAAAGACGTTCGTGACTTTGAGTTTGTCGAACCGGCCGAACCTCCTGTTAAAGAAGATATTGAACAGGAAAGTACTGAAAATGATGCTGATGACAATGTTATTAATGAATCTGATAATACTGTTGAACAAAATGCTGAGAATGAAGTATTAGATGATGATATTGTTATTGATGATGATTCTGTACAATTGACATTGTTCTAAGTTTTTTGTTATGAAATACAGTTTTTTACTTCTTCTGGTATCTTTGCTGTTGCTTTTTTCTTGTACAACTCCTAAAAAGTTTGCAAGACGTTTTGTAAAATATACTAAAGGCGCAAAAGTCGCATTGTATATTCCTGACGCATTGATAAAGAAAAATATGCGTATTGATGTTCCTGAAGAAGTACTTGATACTATCCCTGAAGAGAATAGAGAGGAATATCTTCGTTCTTTTGTAAGGGTTGTTGACAGTATCAATGATGAGATGTTTTTTTCTATTCTGATTTCGTCTTTTGAGGAGTCGTTGAAAGCTTATGATTTGGAATTGTGCTATTGGGAAAATGATACCACTATGCCGGATTCATTGCATTGGATTGTGGATATTCAACGTATTGAGATACAAGAATGTACTGCAATGAGAACTTATGCTGAATTTATATACGGACAAGGGTATGAATATGATTGTCCATTTGATTATGTAAATGTCGCATCCTGGTTTGAGTTGTCGAATGGTATTACAGACGATTTTGTTTTTACGGAACATAATTATGAAAGTACTTTCAATGGTGGTATATACCTTAATGACAAGGGATTATTATCATTGGATTGTTCTTTGGACACTATCTCTGTATCAGGATTTTATCGTTTTGCTGTGGCTCTCGGCAAGCTTTATGCCGGCTATTGTTTCGATTATTTCATGAACGATAACATATCGAAAAAATGTAAAATACCATTTGAAAATATTAAAAAATACAGATATGACCCATACGAATATATTTTGTATTATGATTCTAAAGATGGTATGATAAGAATAGATGAACAATAGAAGTTTTGGTAGATGTTATTTGCAATGGAAATAAGTGGTTTTGCATGTTCTTTTTTTTTTGGGGGGGTAATAGATTAAGGTGATTTCGTGTTGCAAAAAACATGAATATCATTTTAGGTGTAGATGAATTTTTATTGTTCTTTGTGATTAGGTTTTTTAGCATTCATAATTTGTCTTATTGCTGCTTTCATTTCAGCCGGTTTTACTTCCGTTGCAACAGCGTTTTGTATTATTCTGATGCTTCCTGTTTCTTCTGAGACTACTATGACAATGCAGTCATTGTTTTCTGTGACACCTATTCCGGCTCTGTGCCGCATGCCGAAATGACTCGGAATGTTGGGATTGCTGGAGTTTGGCAACATGCAACGAGCAGCTACTATCCTGTCGTTTTTTATTACCATTGCACCGTCGTGTAATGGACTGTTCTTGAAAAAAATGTTTTCTATCAGTGATTTACTCGTTATGGCATCTATAATTACACCGGTCTCTATTATTTCAGACAATTCATTTTCCTGAGTTATGAGTATCAAAGCACCTACCTTGCCTTGTGACATGGATGCACAGGCATCACATATAGGATCCAAATTTATGTCATCTCTTTCTTGATATTTTACTCCCAGAAATGAGAAAAATTGTCTGAAGTTAACTGCAAAACGTGTATTGCCTATGCTCAATAAAAAACGCCGTATCTCCGGTTGAAAAATGATTATCAAGGCGATAAAACCTACATTGACAAAAGCTCCTAATATATAGCTCAATAACTCCATGTGAAACAATGTCACAATCTTCAGCGCTATTATGACAGTTACTATGCCGAAAAAGATTTTTATTGCACTCGATCCTCTTACAAGATAATAAAGTCCATAAAGCAATAATCCTACCAATATTATGTCAATGATATCTAACAGTCTGATTTGTATAAACATATTGATAAAAAGTTCTGCCATGATTTGTTTCTTGGAATATTATGTTTTGATTTACAAATATCTTTCTAAATGTCATTTTAATTGTTGTAAAAGCTTGACGATTTCTATCGTTTCTTTTACCTTGTGAACTCTCAAAATATCAGCACCACGGAGTAATGCTATGGTGTTCAATACTGTGGTGCCGTTCGTGGCTTCTTGTGGTGTTATCCCTAATGTTTTATATATCAGTGATTTATGTGATATTCCTATGAGTATGGGATAATTTTCGACCCTATAATCTTCTATATGATTCAAAAGTTCAAAATTACATTCCATTGTTTTGTTGAATCCAATTCCGGGATCAAGAATGATTTGTTGTTCACCGTATTGCAGTAGCTCATCAATTTGTTTCTCAAAGAAGGTTTTGACTTTAAAGCAAACATTGTCACTAATAAGTTCTTTATGCATATTGTTGATTTTTCCTGTTATATGCATTAAAATATAAGGAATGTGTTTTGTCCCGATGAATTTCAACATGTTTTCGTCAAAAATACCGCCGGATATGTCATTGATGATATCGGCACCGGCATTGTAAACAGCTTCGGCAACGCATTGCCGATATGTGTCAATGGAAATAACGACTTCCGGAAAGTTGGTCCTTATAATATCAAGTGCCGGAATTATCCTGTTCAATTCTTCTTTCGGAGTAATGACAACACTTCCGGGACGTGTAGAAAAAGCTCCTATGTCAATGACATCGGCGCCTTCTTCTATCATTGTCTCGCAATGTTTCAAAACATCATTTAGGTCTTTATGCCGTCCTCCGTCGTAAAAAGAATCAGGAGTCACGTTCAATATACCCATTATTACCGGTTCCTTCCGGCTGAAAATATCTGTTGTCGATAACATGTCTTGTATATTTGACTTTTGTTTCTCGCAAAATTACACAATTATTCATATTATTTTAGGTTAGTAAAAAAAATATTGTGTCATTTATTGATACTTTCAGAAAAAGTACTAATTTTACAAACTGCAAAGTGTTTTTTCACTTTGTCGGTTAAGTTCAATCAAAGTTTTTATTATATGTTTAATACTGCTGAGGAATATAAAACGGTTCTTAATACTTGTAAGGATGTTTTTAACAATAAGATGTTGGATTATGGTTCAGCATGGCGTATCATGCGTACTGAATCTCTGACAGACCAGATTTATATTAAAGCCAATAGAATAAGAAGTATTCAAAGAAAGAAAGAAACTCTTGTCAATGAAGGTGTTGAACCGGAGTTTATAGGTATTGTCAATTATTCTGCTATGGCTGTCATCCAGTTGAATCTCGGAGTGACAGAAAAACCTGACTTGGACAGCAATGAGGCGGTGACAATGTATAGTAAAGTGCTTGATGAGGCTTTTTACCTTATGCAACGCAAAAATCATGATTATGATGAGGCGTGGAGAAATATGCGTATATCTTCAATGACTGACCTTATCTTGATGAAACTTCTGAGAATCAAAAGTATCGAGGATAACAACGGAAAAACTGTTGTCTCAGAGGGTCTTGATGCCAACTATTTCGACATAATTAATTATGCTGTATTTTGTCTGATTCTAATTAATGAAAGGAAATAATATGGAAGATACCAAAAAATCTGTAACATTGTCGTTTGGCGTTACTTTTATCGCCTTGTTGCTTGCTGTCGTTGTCGGCTTCAACCCGGAATTTTCGTGGCTTGTCTTGATAGCCATCTTGTTGACATTGACAGCTTCTTGTCTTTTTAGAAAGCGTTATACCGACGGCGCTCTCGTGTTGTGCCGTATTCTTGTGGGTTTGCTTTTCGTGTTCAGCAGTTTCGTGAAAGGTGTTGATCCTCTTGGTACCCAATATAAGATGTATGACTATTTCATCGCTTATGGTATTGAGGGAATGGGCGATATGGCTTTGCCTCTTGCTGTCTTTATGATACTTGCTGAGTTTTTAGTAGGCGCCTGTCTTATTGTCAATGTGTTGCCACGTCTTGCTGTGCTTGGTGCATCTCTTTTGATGCTCTTTTTCACTATTACTACTTTTTTCGATGCCATGTTCGATCTCGTGCCGGACTGCGGCTGCTTTGGCACTGCAATAAAAATGAGCAATTGGCAGACTTTCTTTAAGAATCTTATCATAGATAGTGTGCTTATTCCATTGATATTCAATAATAAATCATTAAAAAACAAGGAATTTGGCTTTGTGAAACAAATTGTTGCCGCTGTCGTATTGGCAGCTTTGTTCCTTGGTTTCGAGATATATAATATCAGGCATCTCCCCGTTATAGATTTTATGGAATGGAAGGTTGGCAATGACATGTCTCCTAAAGAAAATACTGCCTCTGCAGATATTTATCTTACTTATAAAAATAAAATTACGGGAGAGACAAAAGAATATCTGTCGCCAAATTATCCATGGAATGACTCTGTGTGGATGAGTGAATGGGAATTCGTCTCTCAGCGTGTGGACGGAGACCAAAATACTTTCGGCTTTTCCATACTCGATGCTTATGGAGACGATTATACGCATGTCTTGTTCGATTCGGACAATTTGCTTGTCCTTGTAGCACCTTATATTAATGAGTTCGATGCAAAAGATTATGTTAATTGTGAGAGAATAGTTGATCTTGCACGTGCCAATGGCTTGGATTATATCTGGATTACTTCTGAAAACAGTAAGTTTATTGACTCTTTGTATCGACATTATGATGTGCTCGATGAGGTGTATTATGGTGATGAACTTGAACTTAAAACCATGGTGCGTTCTTGTCCGGGTCTTATGCTTATGAAAAATGGTGTCGTCGTCGATAAATGGAGTAAAATAGACTTCCCCTCGGAGAAAAGAGTACTTAAACTTGTTTCAGAATGATTTAAGTCATGTTTTCTTATGTAGTAAGAAAGGTGTTATACGGTGTTGCGGTGCTTCTTGGCGTCGCAACATTGGTGTTTTTCCTGTTTAATGTACTGCCGGGCGACCCTGTGAGGATGATGCTGGGTCAAAGAGCCGATGAGAAGGATGTTCAGGTTATAAGAGAGGAATTGGGACTTGATAAAAGTATTGGATATCAGTATTGTTCTTATCTTAATGACCTTTCTCCGGTTTCTTTTTACAAGATAAAAGAAAATCAGAAGGAACAGTTTGAAAAATACAAGCCTTATCTTATAGTGGCTGAAATATCGGATGTAGCAGTGCTTCTTAAATCGCCTTATCTCAGATATTCCTATCAAAGTAAACGTCCCGTAGGTGAGATATTGTCGGAAGCATTTCCCAATACGTTGATTCTTGCTGTTGTCGCCATTTCCATAGCTTTGATTCTCGGTGTGACATTAGGAATACTTACTGCTGTGGCAAATAACAGTGTCTTGAATCGTATTACATTGTTTATCACAACGATAGGTATGTCGTTGCCGTCTTTTTTTGCAGCAATACTCATGGCATGGATTTTTGGCTTTGTCCTTGAATCGGTGACCGGTCTCAGTATGACAGGCAGTCTGTATTCAGTCGATGATTATGGCAGTGGTGCATATCTCGATCTGAAAAATCTTATCTTGCCTGCTGTTACATTAGGTCTTAGACCTCTTGCCGTAGTCGTGGAACTTACTCGTACGACTTTGTCAGACGTGATGTCTATGGATTATATCAGAACAGCAAAAGCTAAAGGGTTGAGAAAATGGAGAGTGATAACAAAACATGCTCTTCGTAATGCCATGACGCCGGTGATAACGGCAGTGTCGGGTTGGTTTGCTTCCATGCTTGCCGGAGCAGTGTTCGTGGAATATGTCTTCGATTGGAAAGGCATAGGTGTCGTTATTGTAGATGCTCTCGACAAATTCGATTTCCCCGTCGTTATGGGCGCAGTGCTGCTAATAGGCGTCATGCTGATAATTATTAATATCATTGTAGATATTATTTATGCAACTCTTGACCCGAGAGTGCGGCTTCAGTAGTTGTTTTTTATTGCTGTCAGGTATAATTTTTTGATTTTTCTTTGTAATGTTTTGAAAATCAGATCTATATCTACTAATTACGTTTAGGTGAGAATGCTGTATTTGTATTGATAATCAATTATTTATAAGGTTTTGTAAAGTGCTGATGGTTTATATTAAAATATTTTATAAAAAATTTTGATGTATTAAAAATTTACCACTATATTATTTCTGAAGATTTGAAAACCAAATAATGTGAAAACCATTATTAAAGTTGTTTTGCGAGTTCATGGTAAAAATCAAATGTATTGTCGTTTGTTGAGACTAAAGATGGAAAATCATAATGAAATGGTTCTAAGATTTTAATGTTTTGCATATTGTGTTTTTTATATGAAATTTTATTGCTGTTCAAAGTTGAATTATTAACCAAATAAATCTTGTCATTATGAAAAAATATTACCACTTTCCTTATGTGTCATTTTGTCGATTGATTATTTGATGGCGCAAATGGATCTTAATGAAATATCCAATTCAGACCCGTTTTTCAGAATTGCACACAGGTTTTGTATTTGCCGACCCGAAGATAAGCACTTGGAGCAGGAGGTCGCTGTAACCGACGGAACATATAGTGTTGTTTATACATATAATTATAATAAACCTGATGAAGTGGTTTCCATAATCGATGTTTTTCCTGTATCTTATGAAAACTTTAACGTTGATATGATTTTTTTCGGCACAGAAGAATACGTTTATCAGTTTCAGGATTCATTTCATGATAATGTCATCGATATTTATATAGATTCCAAATATGTGCATGCATTATCTGCGGAAGATGGATGCGTATTAAGGAAGAAATTTACCAAGAAAGTAAAGTTGAAAAAACATGTTTTGGTTAACAGCGTTGTTGACGGTAATGAAATAACCGTTCCCGGATTTTGCAACTTAGACAACGAAATTTATGTTATGGCATTTTATTATGATGGTGCTGAAAATTATCTGTTGCTGTTGAATGATGTTTAGATGAAGAATATTATTTGTGAGGATGTTTTTTGACATATTTCAGAATAGAACTTCTTGCTAAATAAATCAGTCCATCAAAGATAATTTCATTTCGTCTTAATTTATAATTTTACACATTCATGTTGAAAGAACTTGTACAAATATTTTTTCGATTAGGTTGAAAATTTAGGTTTTTTATGTAAATTTGCAATACTTATTACTTTGTCGAATCAAATAAAAATAACTATGAAAAAAAAGATGGTTGCCGGAAACTGGAAGATGAATACTGATTTCCAGGAGGCTGAAGATTTATTATATTCAATAGAAGATTTACTTGCTGATAAAGAACCTGATACTAATGTTGTTATCTGTACTCCTTATCCTTTCCTTGAACTTGCCACAGACCGTTCTTCTGAAACGGAGTTGTTTGCTGTAGGCGCTCAAAATGTCAGTTCTTTTGAAGATGGCGCTTATACAGGCGAGGTGTCTGCCCGTATGCTCGATTCCATAGGGGTAAGCTATTGCATCATCGGACATAGCGAACGTAGAAAATATTTTAAGGAAGATAATGCTACTCTTGCACAAAAGGTTAAAATGGCTTTGAAATATGATATGGCTCCTATTTTCTGTGTAGGCGAAGTGTTGGAAGAACGTGAAGCAAATCGCCATTTCGATGTTATCAGACAGCAGATAGAAGAAAGCCTTTTCGACCTTGATGATGCTGATTTTGAGAATGTTATTATCGCTTACGAACCTGTTTGGGCTATTGGCACAGGCAAGACTGCAACGCCGGAACAGGCGGAGGAGGTACATGCTTTCATTCGTTCTTTGGTGAGAGAAAAATATGGTGATGATATGGCTGAGAAACTCTATATCCTTTATGGTGGCAGTTGTAATGCTAAAAATGCGGCCGACCTTTTCGCTCAGTTGGATGTTGATGGCGGACTTATTGGCGGCGCTTCCCTTAAAGCAGAGGATTTTGTGAGTATTTGCGTCCAGGCATCTAAATAATTGATGATGAATTATATTGCTTTTTCATTCTCAAATCCTGATAATGATGCTTTGAAAGATATGTTCGTGGAATTGCTCGGGTCTTTGGGATTCGACAGTTTTATGGATGATGATGACGGATTTACAGCTTATTGTAAAGAAGATGATTTTGATGAACAAGGTGTTGAAGACTTGCTTTCAATGTCTCAGTTCGAGTCTGTCAGGATATTGAAGAAGGAAAATATTCCTGACAGGGATTGGAATGAGGTGTGGGAGTCTTCTTATGAACCTGTCGTTATAAACGAAATTTGTCGTATAAGAGCACCTTTCCATCAACCGGATTCTCGCTATAAATTTGACTTGCTTATAGAACCTAAAATGTCGTTCGGTACGGCTCATCATGAAACAACAGCCTTGATTATCAAGATGATGCTTGATACTGATTTTAGAAATCGTGATGTACTCGATATGGGTTCAGGTACAGGTGTCCTTGCCATTCTTGCAAAAAAACTCGGTTCTGCAACGACAGTGGCAATTGATAATGATGAATGGGCTTACCGTAATGCTTTGGATAATATCCGCATGAATGACACTAACGATATTAGTGTTGAACTTGGAGATGCTACTACATTGAAGGACAGACATTTCGATATTATTATAGCAAATATCAATCGTAACATCCTTCTTCGCGATATGAAAGAATATGTTAAATGTCTTGATAATAATGGTATCATATTTTTTAGTGGATTCTATCAGGCGGATTTACCTATGATTGCCAAAGAGGCGGAATCTTTAGGGTTAGTCTTTTCCAGACATTTGGCAGAGAACGAATGGACAGCGGCAGCTTTTGTCAAACGTAAATGATAGACAATGGATTGGGTCGCTTTTATTGTTTCTCTGACAGTGGCTTATATTTTAGGTTCAATACCTACTGCTGTTTGGGTGGGCAGATTGTTCTATGATACTGACGTTCGGGAGCATGGTTCGGGTAATGCCGGTACTACTAATGTGATAAGAGTACTTGGTTATAAGGCGGCAATACCTGTATTTGTCATTGATGTCTTGAAAGGCTGGCTTGCTGTTTTTATTATTCCTTATATTTTCGAAATGTTGAAAATCGATGCTGTGCCCCGGATAATGCCTGTTTTAGCTGTAGTGGCTGTTGTGCTCGGTCATGTGTTCCCGTTATTTGCTGGTTTTAGAGGAGGTAAGGGTGTTGCCACCTTGCTTGGCGTAGGTCTGGCATTGTATCCTTATGCTACATTGTCGGCATTGGCAATATTTGTAATAGTATTGCTGCTTAAAAATTATGTCTCTCTTGCAAGTATATCAGCGTCAATAAGTTTTCCGCTGTTCGTTTTTTTCCTGTTTCCCACTGCAAATTATTATCTGTATTTTCCGGCTGTGGCAGTGGCACTGTTCGTTCCTATAACTCATAGAAAGAATATCAAGCGTCTTATTGAAGGAAATGAAAATAAATTTTTTAAAAAGAAATAAAAATTAAATTATTTTTGTTGTTATTGTTAAAAGTTGTATTTTTACAATCTGAAAAAAATAAGTAGTTATGAAGTTTATTGTTTCAAGATCTAAACTGTTTAAAGCTGTTCAGGCTCTTGGTGGCGTCATTACACCATCTAATACTATGCCAATCTTAGAAGATTTCTTGTTTGAACTTTCAGATAACAAGTTGAGTATCACAGCTTCTAATTTGGAAACGACTATGGTCGCTTCTATTCAGCCTGACATGGTCGATGGTAGTGGCCAGGTGACAATTCCTGCTCGTCTTTTTATTGATGCTATTAAGAATTTTCCGGATATACCGCTTTCATTTAATATTTCGGAAGATACTTATGCAATAGAAATTACTACTAACGAAGGTGTTTATAAAATGGTAGGACATAGTAGCAGCGAGTTTCCTCAATTGCCCAAGATAGAAGATAGTGATGTCCTTGAAGTTCCTGCCGATGTTTTGGCATGCGGCTTTGAGAAGACGATATTTGCTACAGGCTCTGATGAGATCCGCCCGGTGATGACAGGCGTTTATCTTAATGTATCCGATACTTGTCTCACTTTCGTGGCTACTGACGCTCATAGATTGGTACGTTATAAGAGATTCGATGTGAAATCTGACAGAAACTCTTCTATAATTATTCCTAAAAAGCCTGTTAACCAATTGAAAGCCGTTTTGTCAACTAAAGGCGATGATAAGGTCCTTGTTAAGTTTAATCGGACCAATGTATCGTTTGATCTCGGTGATTTTCGTCTTATATGTCGTCTTATTGAAGGTGTGTATCCTAATTATGAGGCTGTAATACCGACAAATAATCCTAATAAGCTCGTTGCTGATTGTCAATTGCTTAATGCTGCAATACGTCGTGTTGGCACATTCTCCAATAAGGCTACTCACCAGGTGCGTCTTAAGATATCAGGACAGGAATTGCTTATCTCGGCAGAGGATTTGGACTATTATAATGAAGCTAAGGAACGTCTTACATGTAGCTATGAGGGTGCTGATATGGAGATAGGTTTCAATTCCCGTTTTTTACAGGATATACTTTCCAATATTACTCAGCAATCAGTGAGAATTGAGCTTTCTGCACCGAACCGTGCCGGTATTATGACTCCTGTGGATAATGAAAATGCAGATGAGGATATTTTGATGCTTTTGATGCCGGTTATGCTTAGTTGATGGTTTTTTGAAAAAAATTATGGTGTGTCTGAAACTAATGTGAGATGACACACCTTTTTTTATGTTGTTATCTATATGACAACAAGTCGCTGAGACAATAATTCAATTGTTTTCAGCGACTTGTCCGTCAATGTTTGACACAATGTTCCGGTAATTAATCTATATGTGGTCCGGCTGATACCAAAGCCTTCCCGGCTTCGTTGTATTCAAACTTCTTGAAATTGTTGATGAAACGACTTGCTAAATCTTTGGCTTTGACATTCCATTCTTCAGCATTTTTATATGTGTCGCGTGGATCTAAAATGGCAGGGTTGACACCTGGCAATTCGGTAGGCACCTCTAAATCAAAATATGGGATATGTTTGGTAGGTGCTTTGTCGATGGAACCGTCCAAGATGGCATCTATGATTCCTCTCGTGTCTTTTATGGAGATACGTTTGCCGGTGCCATTCCAACCTGTATTGACCAAATATGCTTTTGCTCCGGCTTTTTCCATCTTCTTGACTAACTCTTCAGCATATTTTGTAGGATGCAGCGAAAGAAATGCAGCACCAAAACATGCTGAGAAAGTAGGTGTAGGCTCTGTGATTCCTCTCTCTGTTCCCGCTAACTTGGCTGTGAATCCTGATAAGAAATAATATTTTGTTTGTTCAGGTGTCAAAATAGATACAGGAGGCAATACCCCGAAAGCATCTGCTGAAAGGAAAATGACTTTTTTCGCATCCGGAGCCTTGGAAACAGGTCTCACTATGTTTTCTATGTGATATATAGGATAGGAGACTCTCGTGTTTTCTGTGACACTCTTGTCAGCAAAATCTATTTTACCGTTTTTATCGACAGTCACATTTTCCAACAATGCATTTCTCTTGATGGCGTTGTAAATGTCAGGTTCGCTCTCTTTGTCGAGATTTATTACTTTGGCATAACATCCGCCTTCGAAATTAAAGATTCCGTCGTCATCCCAACCATGTTCGTCATCGCCTATCAAGGCTCTTTTGGGGTCTGTGGATAATGTGGTCTTTCCTGTTCCCGACAATCCGAAGAATATGGCGGTCTCGCCTTTTTCATTGGTATTTGCAGAACAGTGCATCGATGCGATGCCTTTCAGAGGAAGAAGATAGTTCATGATGGAAAACATGCCTTTCTTCATCTCACCTCCATACCATGTGTTCAAAATAACTTGCTCTTGTGTAGTAAGGTTGAAAACTACAGCTGTTTCGGAATTTAATCCCAACTCTTTGTAATTCTTTACTTTTGCTTTTGAGGCGGTGTAAACGATAAAGTCCGGCTTGCCGAATTCATTGAGTTCTTCTTCTGTTGGACGAATAAACATGTTCTTGACAAAATGTGCCTGCCATGCAACCTCCATGATGAAACGAATTTTTATCCTCGAATTTTTGTTGGCTCCGGCAAAGGCATCCATGACGTATAATTTTTTGCCGGACAACTCCTTGACGGCAATGTCCTTCAACTCGTCCCATACTTTGGGAGTGACAGGCTTGTTGTCGTTTTTATATTCATCGGATGTCCACCATACTGTGTCGCGACTTACGTCGTCCATGACGAAATACTTGTCTTTGGGAGAACGTCCGGTATATTCACCCGTCATGACATTGACAGCACCAAGTTCTGTCACAACACCTTTGTCATAACCCGTTAATGTTGGGTCTATCTCGTCTTCATATAATGTCTCGAAAGAAGGGTTGTACTGAATTTCCTTGACATCTACAATGCCGTAAGATTTTAGTGATTCTCTGATTTCTTCAATGTTTTTTGCCATAAGTTAGTTTTTTTGATTTATAATTTTAATTGTTTTTTTCAATTTGTTTAGTACGATGATTTTTGAATATCCTAATAAGTTGTTTTTATAAAAGAATGTGTAAGTATTACCGTCGCAAAGATACAACAATTTTATATACAATGTGGTTTTTATATAAACTGTTTATTGTTTCAAAAATATTTTCCGTTTTTGTATTTTGATGATTTCATTTCAGAAGAATGAGTAAGCAAGCTGCTGTTTTTGATTTTTTTCTATATGTTTTGTTTTGTTTTTGTTCGATTTTTGTAATTTTACGCGATATTTTGAAATTATGTTGACACGCTTTTTATTCTATTTCATATTATACCCGTTATCGATATTGCCGTTATACCTATTATATCTATTGTTTGTTCCTATATATTTGATAATGAGTTATATTGTATGTTATAGGCGTAAAGTCGTTGATAAAAATCTGTCTTTGTCTTTTCCTCAGTGGTCTAAAAAAGAAGTGAAAATAGTCAGGAACAAGTTTTATTGGCATCTTACGCAGATAGCAGCAGAGATGTTGAAAATGCTCTCAATGAGTCGTGAAAATGTGATGCGCCGTTATCATTGCTCTAATCCGCATCTCGTCAATAGATTTTTTGATGAAGGCAAGAGTGTGGTACTTGTTTCAAGTCATTATAATAATTGGGAATGGATGGTGTTGAGTTTGGATATGCAATTTAAACATCATGGTATTGGCGTTGGTGCCCATAATACTAACAAGGTATTTGAGAAACTTATTAATAGGGCAAGGACTCGTTATGGTACTCAGGTGGTTTTTCATGATAATGTCAGAGAGGTGATGCAATATCATGAGACAAATCATCTTCCGGCAGCATATATGATACTTTCAGACCAGTCACCAAGTAATCCTTTGCGTTGTTATGTTACTGATTTTCTTTATCAAAGAACTGCATTTATAAGAGGTGCAGAGGGATTTGCGCGAAAATATAATCTTCCGGTTTTGTATTATGAGGTGATAAAAGAAAGATGGGGACGTTATCGTATAGATGTTCAAATTGTTACGGAAAGTCCTGATGTTTTGCCGGATGGCGCTGTCATGCAACGTTATTCTGAACTTCTCGAGAAGACTATACAAAAACAGCCCCAGTTTTGGATGTGGAGCCATAGACGCTGGAAACCAAAATTCCAAAATCTGTGATTATTGTGTTTGCTGTATTTTGAAGTATTTTTTTCGTATGCTTAATTCATAGACTATCCATAATATGAGATAACCGTTAGTGATTATCTCGTACCATAGGTTTATGGTGGGTTCTAAGGTGATGAAACGTTTTACAATCCATAATACTATGTCTATTGTAAACAATATGTCCCATATTTTTTCTTTGTCTTTAAATTCTACCGTATTGGAGCCTTCTTTTATTTCTATTGTTGATGATGAAGAAAAATATGGTATCATGCTCTGTATCATTATGTTGTATCTTCCTAATGGAAATCCGTTTATTGTGGCGGATTTGCCTTTGACAATTCCTATATAGTAGTTGTCAATATAAATCTTGTGAGGAAGAGAAAGTCCCATCATGGAACTTTTGTCTATTATTGTCAAACTGTTATTCATCTTTTTTTTATGAAAAAGAGGCTGACTTCTGAAGTCAACCTCTTTGTAAGTTGTCAAAATAAAGATAATTATTTACGGTCGGCTTTGATGGCTGCTTGTGCTGCTGCCAATCTTGCCACCGGGACGCGGAATGGTGAACATGACACGTAATTCAAACCTGTGTTGTAGAAGAAATCTACTGATGCCGGGTCACCTCCGTGTTCACCGCAGACACCGCATTTGAGGTTGTTTCTTGTTGAACGTCCGCGTTCTACACCCAATTTGACCAATTGTCCTACACCTTCCTGGTCTAAGGTGTTGAATGGGTCAGCAGGGATAATCTTTTCTTCAACATATTTGTGGACTATGGCATTGACATCATCACGTGAGAATCCGAAGGTCATTTGTGTCAAGTCGTTTGTTCCGAATGAGAAGAATTGAGCCACTTCCGCAATCTTGTCTGCCACCAAAGTAGCACGTGGAATTTCAATCATGGTGCCGTATAGATAATCAATGGTTACACCATATTGTGCTTCAACTTCAGCTTTTACTCTGTCGGCTATGACTTTTTGATTCTGCAACTCTTTCACATTGACTGTCAAAGGTACCATTATCTCAAGGTGAGGATCATTGCCTTCTTTCATCAGTTGTGCTGTTGCTTCGAACAAGGCACGGAATTGTGTCTCTGAAATCTCAGGATAAAGTATGCCGAGACGAACACCACGAAGACCCATCATTGGATTGACTTCATGGAGAGCGTTGATACGTCTCTTCAACTCATTGAGGGCCATGCCGCGTTGTGCTGCAAGTTCACGTTGTTTTTCTTCTTCGTTGGATTGTGGTACGAACTCATGCAGTGGTGGGTCCATCAAACGGAATGTCAACGGTTTGCCATCCATCACTTTAAGAGTGCTCTTCGCTGACTCGCGAATATAAGGTTCCAACTCATTCAATGCTTCAAT
Organism: Candidatus Limimorpha avicola; assembly: GCF_056978975.1. NCBI lineage: Bacteria > Pseudomonadati > Bacteroidota > Bacteroidia > Bacteroidales > Candidatus Limimorpha > Candidatus Limimorpha avicola. The sequence goes on along the minus strand of NZ_DBMCYK010000003.1, from coordinate 5,261 downwards.
ACGCTCTTCTTTTGTGTTGGCAAGAATCATATTACGTAATTTGCTAAGCGGTTTTTCGCTGTTCTTACCATAGAACATGTGTTCTATACGGAACAGTCCTATACCTTCTGCGCCGAAACTGATAGCTTTCATTGCATCATCCGGATTGTCGGCATTGGTACGTACACCCATCTTGCGATATTTGTCAACAAGTCTCATGAACTCTTGAAAACGCGGATTTTCTGTGGCATCTATCATTTCTATTTGTCCATCATATACATAACCTTTTGTTCCGTTAAGACTGATGATGTCACCTTCATTATAAACTTTGCCGCCTATTGTCACTTTGCCTTCTTTCTCGTTGATATGGACGTCTTCACAACCTACAATACAACATTTGCCCCAGCCGCGGGCCACCAAAGCTGCATGAGAGGTCATACCGCCTTTGGCTGTCAAAATGCCGTCTGCAGCGCGCATGCCTTCTACGTCTTCAGGATTAGTCTCTTCACGGACTAATATGTTGTTGAGACCGGCTTCGCGTAACTCTTTGGCTTTCTCGCTGCTAAGAGCGATTTTTCCTACTGCGCCGCCGGGACCTGCAGGAAGACCGTGTGCCAATATTGAGTGATTCTTCTCGTCTTTGGCATCGAGAATAGGGTGAAGCAATTCATCTATCTGATTGACATTAAGTCTCATAACAGCTGTAGCCTCGTCGATGAAACCTTCATGAAGCATGTCTAATGCCATATTGACAGCAGCTACACCTGTACGTTTCCCAACACGACATTGCAACATGTACAATTTACCTTCCTGAATGGTAAACTCAATGTCGAGCATGTCTTTATAGAAGTCTTCTAATATTGTACGTATGTCGCACAATTCTTTGTACGTCTCAGGCATCAACTCTTGCATCGAGTGCATGTTTTTGTTTTTCTCGTTTTTGGTGTCATCGTTGAGCGGGTTAGGAGTACGTATGCCGGCTACTACGTCTTCGCCTTGTGCATTGATGAGCCATTCGCCGTAAAATTTGTTGTCTCCTGTTGCAGGGTCACGTGTGAATGCTACACCTGTCGCTGAATTTTCACCCATGTTACCGAAAACCATGGTTTGAACGTTAACGGCAGTACCCCAATCTTCTGGAATACCTTCTATTTTTCTATAAGATACGGCTTTTCTTCCGTTCCAACTCTTGAATACGGCTCTTATACCGCCTTCGAGTTGCATTTCTGCATCGTCGGGAAATTCTGTTCCCAAAACTCTTTTGATGGTAGCTTTGAATTCTTCTGCGAGATATAACAATTCATCTGCATTGATGTCGGTGTCAGATTTATAACCTTTTTTTACTTTGAATTCATCAAGCATGTCATCTAAGATCTTGCGGATGCCTTTACCTTCAGCAGGCTCCTTGTCTTCAGCTTTCTCCATAACGACGTCAGCGTACATCATGATAAGACGACGGTATGAGTCATATACAAACCTTGGGTTGTTGGTCTTTTTTATCAATCCGGGGATGGTCTTTGAACACAATCCTATGTTTAATACAGTATCCATCATTCCCGGCATTGACTGACGCGCACCTGAACGGCATGATACTAAAAGAGGATTCTCTGCATCACCGTATTTCATTCCCATGATTTCTTCCATTTTTTTAATCCCGGCATGAACCTCATTCATCAAACCTTCCGGTAACTGACAGCCATTGGCATAATATGCTGTACAACATTCTGTCGTGATGGTTAATCCTGCAGGTACAGGCAAACCTAATAAACACATCTCAGCCAGATTAGCACCTTTGCCACCTAATAAATTCTTCATCGTAGAGTTTCCTTCAGCTGTACGGTTGCCAAAAGAATAAACATACTTGATTTTTTCCATTGTTGATTTTTTTGTTGATTTTTTATATTATTAATATATTGTATTCTTATACCTTGGTATATAATGAAGATGTTTTTTTTGTCGCGCAAAGATAAGAATAATAGTTGATAATTCAAAGAAAAATATTGTCGTTTTGTAAAAATTTTTTATATGCCATTTTGGCATGTTTTATCATTTTTTTATAAATTGGCCTGATTATTGTTATTGTATTGATAAATTGTATTTTATGGGTATGAGTATTATTGGCATTGTGGCAATTTTGGTTATCGTTTATTTCCTGTATAAAAGTGTAAAGCCTAAGAAAAAAACGAATTATACTGATAATAAAACAGATAATAAAGGTGGTAATTATTCAAAATGGATTGGAGGAGGTCTTGGGTGGGCTTTTGGCGGTCCTTTAGGCGCAGTGATAGGCTTCGCTTTAGGTTCTTTCTTCGGTAATTCCAATTCTAATCGTAATATTTCCGATTATATTGGAGGTAGTACACAACAACAGGATTTCAATGTAAGTCTTTTGGTGCTTTCTGCCGCCGTTATGAAAGCAGATGGCACTCTGAAAAGATCGGAACTCGACTACGTGAAACAGTTTTTCCTTCGCAATTTCGGACAACAACATGCTGAACGCTATATTCTTATGCTTCGCGAGATATTAAAACAGGATTTTAATATTACTGATATAAGCCGGCAGATAGGACATTATATGGATTATTCTTCGCGACTTCAACTGTTGCATTATCTTTTCGGTATTGCTGCTGCTGATTCCTCTGTTCATGAGAGTGAAGTTAATGTTATTAATGTAATATCAACTTCAATGGGAATATCTAATGTTGATTTTGAATCCATTAAGGCAATGTTTGTCCAAAATGTCGATAATGCCTATACTATTCTCGGTGTGTCTCCTTCTGCATCTGATGATGAAGTTAAAAACGCTTATCGCGAAATGGCTAAAAAATATCATCCGGATAAGGTGTCTTATCTCGGTGACGACGTTCGTAAAGCAGCAGAACAGAAGTTTAAAGAAGTTAATGATGCTTACGAGAAAATAAAGAAACAACGTGGAATATTTTGATAATTACAAACCAATTCTAATTAGTCGTCACATTTTTTTGTGATGACTTTTTTATTTGTATAATCTCCATCTTACACCTATCACGAATCTCGCATCCCTCATAGGATAATGTGGAGTCGTGAAATATCTGTTGTCTTTTGTCAATGAATATAGGTTGGTGTATCCGACAAAAATGTTTGCCCTTTTGACTTTAAAGGTGACAAAGAGGTCTATGTATGGGAAATTGCCGATTTTTACTTCATCCTGAAGGTAAAATGTCCTTAACGCCGGCATGTATGCATCGGCATAATAGTTTGTAAAATAGTGTACAGTGATGCTCGGTTGCATCATGGATACGTTTTTTACCAAAGTGATGTTCCATCCGAATTTTAATTTGCCGTAAAATAAAGGAAGATGTACTACAGATTCATTGTCGGCTTTTTGTAATGACAGATGACTCGATAACTCTATATGTTTTAATTTTAAGTTGAAATATGCAAAAATAGAACTGATATTGATAGTTCCGGTGTGTTGTGCTGGTTTCGCATCGTTATTGAAATATATATAATGGTCTATAGTGTTGTGTTTCAATCCTAATGTTAACCATGACAATTCATAGCTTCCGGCAAGCCCTAAATATGTCGTCGGACTGAAATTGTTATTCCATCTGAAATTATTTGAATAATATGATTCTTCGAACCAATCGGCAGACTCTCTCGAAATGTTGAGGTCGAAAACCAATGCTCCTATGTTTTTGTTGGAAGTTCCTAAAAATTGTCTCCATTCTCCGATAATGTTGAAATCTCCTGCATGATAACCATCTATTATCAATTCTCCATTGCCGGTTAATCTTGTCGATTTGAACAGATTGATAATGATTCCGGCATTGACTCTGAAATCAGAATAGTCATGACTGCCGAAATATTCATTTGTTATCAGGTCTTTGTATCCGGCGTGATGGGAATAGCAATGCCCTATACCTAATGTGAGATAAAATGGGATGTCATTGTGGAACTTTTTGTAACCTAATGTATTCCACGTAATGAAATTTTTTATGGTATGAAAATAAATACTGTCGAATGTCATGACTGAGTCAATGACTGTATCATGGCTCTGATAAAATGATGATAATGGATTTTTGTCGGAATACACGTATTTATTCTGTTGATAACCGAAACTGTAATTTATTCTTCCAAGCTCGATTTTTCTTTTTTTTGTTGTTAGGCTATCGTCTTTTTTTTCTGCTCTCGGACTTAGTATGTTGAAATATTGATTTAATCCAAATCCTGACACTTTTATGAGATTGTTGGCTTGTTGCAGGTTGACGGCTATTACAGTCTTGTCTTCTTCGATAAGGTCAATAAAAACATTATCATCAACTATTCCTCCGTTTTCTTGAACGTCTATTTTGTTGTGAAAATAATATCCGGTTATTCCATATCGCTGATTAGGTGTGTTCCAACGTAAATTGGCAGTAAAATATGTGTTCTGAGCCTTGCTGTATTGGTAAACAGTTGGAGCGAAATCTATGTTATAATTTATTGTAATAAACAGATTTTTAAGGAATTCACGGCTGAATAATAAGTTCAAATGCTGCTCTTTTTTACCTCCCATCATATATCTTATCTCTGTAAATGGCTGATATATAATTGGATATATAATATCGTCTTCGGTTTTTATATAGTTGTTGAATGCCGGAAGTCTATTATTGAATCCTATCATTACATTATGATGAAAACCTAATTTTTTATGTGCCAATCCCGGATTGCTTAATGTCTGGTATATCTCATGCTCAGTATTGACAGGATCATAAAATGAAGCTGATAATGTAGTGGTATCATATTCTGTTATCTTACCAAGATATTGATTGTCAAAGTTCTGATAAAAATAGCTTACTTTTGTTGAATCGACAGCGATACTGTCATTTGAAAATATGTCATTTTTCGCTGCCCATAAAAATCGGCAGGAAAGTAATAAAAACAATGATATGAACAGTATTTTTTTCACTTTGCAAAGATATATAAAAAGAGTTAAACTTAACATGTTATAATAGTAAATTGTGTTTTTACTCTAATTGTAAATGGACATGAAACGGAAAAATCGTTGTTATATTAATAAGGTATAAAACAAGTAACAGGAGGAGAAAAAGGGAAGTTGTGAAAAGAGGAAAGATGGGAAGTGGGAAAAAGGAGTAGAAACGATGTAAAAAAAGGAGAAGAAAAGAGGAGGAAGGGGGCAGGAAGAGGCAAAAACGGGGGTAGGAGTGAGGGTAGAGTAAGGTATAAAGTAGTGATAATCAATAGGGATAAAAATAAATAAAAAAAAGTTTAAAAAAGTGTTGTAGAGAAAGAAAAAAGGT
>NZ_DBMCYK010000002.1:0-197695 GCF_056978975.1 Candidatus Limimorpha avicola | reverse complement strand
CTCATAATGGGGCGTATGTACAGATATGCGTCATCCATTACTGTTTGGGGTTGACGGGTCATTACTATGTTTATAAGATTTACCAGATTTAATCTGATTTTTCATCTGTTCCTAATACACTACTGCCTAGTTTGAGTAAATTATGGAGATGGTTTTCAGACATTGTTGATTTGAACATATTGTGCAGATGCATCAACTAACTCTGCCAGATGTCGTATCAGTGTTTGTCGGATTCTCAAAGTGCATTTATGGCAAAGATTATCCAGTCGAGGAAATCTTGTTTACCAAAGCCCATGATAGAAATCTGCCATAACATAAGCGAATCTTTGTAGGTGAGGATACGGTATACGCATTGGATATTCCCGGCTTGGTTCCGATAGAGAGTTTGGGTATCGGCACGGCAAACCATGTTCGAAAATAGGGGAGACAAAATCAACATCATATCCAATAGTCATGGTGTTGAATTGTACAATGTCCTGCCGAATAAATCCGTATGCTTTGGTGACGATTTTCCGCTTAGATAACGATGGGTATCTTTGATGTGTTTTTGCCCTAAAGTAACAGTTCCTCGAAATTATAACTTGGTTAAACTCCTGACCTGTTCTTCTGCTGAGCTATAAGCAAAATATAAGTTGTCATAGTCGGCAATACGAGAGATAGAATCTTTTGTGCATGTCCAAATTCGACAACGATTTTCCCATGCCCAGCTTGCTGTTTCAAGTGGAACGCATCCCGCCGCCGAAAGGCTAGTGGGGTATTAGGCTCCCCCTACGGAGTTCTACTGGCACACGGGCAAGCCCGGAATGGATTGATACCACATCTCAAACAGCACGGGGTCTGTCCGGATGCCAGCGTACATACAAAAGGAAAATGGCAGATTGCACCTGCATGGTGAAACCTGCCATCACTTTGCTTTATTCTCATATCTACACCCCGGCAATAAAGTAAAGCCGGGAAATGTCACAAAAAAAATGTCACACCAATGGCGTTTTGCGGTATCGGCTCAATAATGGAAATCTCGGTTGAACCTGTATTCCTTGCCCTCTTTTACAACCATACGCATGTTGCTCAAGAATGTAGCGAGCTTAACTGCCTTATTATGTCCCAATTTTATTCCTTGTCGTCCGTAGCCATCTTTCAGCCGTTCGAGCAAGTTGTCATAGCCGTTGATATTACCGTCCTCAAAAGCGGCGTTTAGAGCGGAACGGTGCATATCCTCCGGGATTTCCTTGTAAGGGTCGAATGGCTCTTTGGATGGTCGTCCTGCCTGTCGTTTCTGTGGCTGGTAGAACTCCACCGTTTCGGGCAGGCATTCATCGTTTATCCGGAAAGCAAAAGACTCAAATTCACGGTCACGGATATGCAGGGCTTCTACCACGCTTATAGACTTGTCGTCCTTGTCCGCTTCAATCTGCATGATGGTTTCCGCCTTGTTGTTCAGTTCTGTGCCGACATGTCCCCGTGCGTGTTCATCATTCTTGTTCTGATGCAGGATGGTATGGATGTGTATCTGCCTGTCGTCAGTCCATCGCATGAGTTTGGATATTACTTCGGTGGACTCTCCGGGTGAATTGATGTCATAGACGAAATCCCGGATACCATCGATGATGACCAGTCCCAAGTCGGGTATCATGCCGATTGCCTGTTCTGTTATTGCCATTCTTATTTCGGGCGAATATTTTCGGAGTGCCAGCATCTTCAAATTGTCAGCATCACTACCTTTCGGTAGTCCTGCCAGTCTTAGGATTCTATTCAGAACAATCTGGCAATGGTTCTTACCCTGTTCCGTGTCAATGTAGAGAATCTTCCTTTTGTCTTCCGGGAAGCAGGCTCGGTAATGCAGCACAGTGCCATTTATCAGAGCAGCCGCAGTGATGGCCGAGACATTGAAGGTCTTTTTGCTTTTGGCTTTCCCGATGGATGCGCTGAAGTTCCCCAGAGTCCCGATTACGGAATCATCCACCATCAGCACGGAAGCAGATTGCTCGTATGTCCCGGTTACGCTGATGACCGATTCGTCTATGTAAGCTTTCAGTTCCTCCGGGGTAGGAATATTGTTGTTCATCTTTTCCATATTCCTACAACTCTCTTGGTTTTGCCTTATGTCTTGTCGCAGCGAGTATCTGCTCGTGTTCTTCCTCAATGCTCAGTGGCACCTGGCCTTTCCTTCCGGTCTCCAACCATTTGTCCAGTTCGTCCCGATAGACAAACAGGTGCTTGCCCTGTTTAATGGTAGGAATCCCTCCGTGCTTGGCTTTGTAATAGAAGGATGACTTAGATATTCCGAGATAGCTGCATACTTCTTCCACGGTCATGGGAACATGAAGATTTTCTTTGACTGGCGGCTCTTTGGCGAGACTTTCCTTCAGAGTATTCTCTAAACTCTCAATCTTTTCACACAGTCTGCCTACCATTTCCGGCAGGTCATTGAATGTAAGGTTTTCTTTTAGCATGACTAAACGATTTAATTGTTTAACATGCTGCAAACCAATCCAATGATATTACGCAGACTATAATCAGCAGGAACTAATTTTCTCGTCAGCAAAATTCCTCATGCAGTCAAACCGGTAGTCTTCGTTTTCAGGCACATCAATCTTGATTTTGCTTGTAACAGAGTCGCGGAGGTTCTTGGAAAGATATTCGATTGTTGCGTTTCCCAGTTCGTGTGGGAATATTTCTTTTATGAATTTTGCCCTGTCGATTAGCGGAATATCAAGTCTCTCTCCGATATTCCATGCAAAATGCCTTAGTGCCGGAGACTTGATGGGATTATCGTCTTTAGAACGGATTGGTTTGTATAATTCCGGTTGTCCGTAAGCCAAAGCATCTATGTTCTCATGGAGCGTTTCAAGTTCTTCTTTGGTGAGAAACTCTGCCATTATATATGTAGTATAGTCATGAATGGTGCTGACTATTGCAGTCCGCTTTTCTCTTTTGGTACGCTCCAGTTCTTCCATCCGTGCGTCATATTTTTCAAGATAGGAAGGTCTCTGCACTACAACATTGACCGTACTGGCTGTATTGTCTGGTTGCGAGAATTCATCGAGGTTGTCTATATCTATCTTCAATGCAACGGCTTCTGTCTTGATAGAAGTATTCCAGCCAAAAGAAAGATAGTTTTTGGCGAGCAGTGAGCAGAACAGGCGTTGTAGTGCAGCGCATGTTAGGATTGTCACTACCGTTCCAATTACAAATGGGGCGGAGTAGCTAATTAAGTCAATCTGATGATTCTTATGCAATATTGTGGCAACTGTTGCGAAAATGATGCATATCACACTAAGGACAATGCTTACTTTTTTGATGGTGTGTCTGTTGTTATCTGCCATAGACTATCGTTATTTGAAATTTTACTACGACAAAATTAGATGCCCGTTTGCAGATAGTAATAAATAACGATAGAAAATCAATCGGGAATTAAGAAAAAATATGGTTAGAATATGATTTTGCGCTGAAAATCATATTCTAACCGATAAAAATGGGGCAATGACAAGCTGGTCAGCCCTTCCTCGTCAAAGTGATTTTAGTGGTCGCTTCACGCTTGTTGCTGTCCACGACTTTCATATAGCGTTGCGTGGTAGTAATACACTTGTGAGCCATCATGCTTTGAATGGTACGGATATCTGTCCCTGCAGCAGCTTGCAAGGTGGCGAATGTTCTACGATATGAGTGGAAAGTTATGTCCTTCGTGATTCCGGCAGAACGGATCCATTCTTTCATCGGATGTTGTGTCCAACTCCGTTTCAGCCCTTTGAAAACCAGTCCTGTCTTTTCCGAACTGTAACCTATCAGTCTCAACGCTTCATCGCTTATCGGGATGATGTCCTCTGTCTTTGTTTTTTGCGTGATGGTATGAACACATTTTCCTCCGGCGGCAAAGTCAACGATTTCTTCCCAGCAAAGGGAAAGCACATCACTGAGCCGCAGGCTGGTCAGACACGAAAAGAGGGAAGCGGTTTTCAGAACAGGTATCTTGCATGGTGTCTCGGCCAGTCTGTATAGTTCTTCGACCGACAGATAGTCTTTTGCGATATCTTCTGTTTCAATCTTGTCCAGAAAGTCATTGACATTGGTCTTGATCATCCTGTTACGATAGAGGATCTTCAGGAATCCTCTGAATGTAGACCAATAACCCGCAGCGGAGTTTCTTGAAACCGGCCTGTTCCGCTTTAGCTGCCTTGCGTTAAGCAGGTATTCACGGAATTTATTGCAAAGGTCGATATCAATCTCTTCGAAAGTACATTTGCCATGAACGAAGTTGTAGAAGTGCTGGTACACAAACGCCCATTTTGGGTCGTGTTTGCGTAGTTGCTTGCGGTAATATTCCAGAAAATCGGATTTGAACTTATGCTTGTCAAAGAAATCATACCGTTCATTTACGATAGCTTCGAACCTCCGGCACCGGATGGCTTCCGCCTTTTCCGACATGGCGGCGTTGAAGTCGCGTTCACGCTGGTTCTTCGGATTGGCATAGATATAAATGTTCAATCCCTCATGCCGGATGGTCTTCATCGTTTCCTGATCCCGGTAGCCCGGATAATAATCAAGGTAGAAAGACAGCATACCTTTCTTCAAAGGGCGTGTCCTCAATGTAACTGTTTTGCATTCTGACATAATGATGAATATTAAATGGTTATAACTGACTTTTGCTGCGAAAATCTTTAATGATGTTATGCAGACCGTAATCAGCAGGAAATAATTTCCAGATAATTACAGTCGGTTGCATTTAGCCACTAACGGGCTCCCATGATGTGGTCAAATTCCACTTTCAGAAAGCGCACGAAGCGGCCCTTCTTCTCCCGTTTGATTTCGTGGAATTGCAAGATGCCGTAAACCGAATCCCGTGTGAGGTTGTATTTCTTCATGGCTTCCTGCACAGTGTAATATTCTGATGAATCCTCTTCGGCGGTCTGTTTGGACAGGTCGAAATGAAGTTTGGAGTAGAATATCTGCCCGTGCTCTTTCTTTGAAGGTATGTTGTTGCGATAGACATGAGAGCGGATGGCGACCCGTGTCATGCCGTACTTCTTCTCAATCTCTTCGGGAGTGTACCATTCCGTCAGGGCATCGTCCGTCTTGTACTTGGCAAATACCGCATCAATGTGTTTCTTGCTATAATAGTTGAACTGGCGAATTTTAACCTTTGGAACATCATGCTCTCTGGTGTATGTCCATACCCATTTGGTGTTTACCTTATATGTCTCCGCTATTTGTTCGGCGGTATAGTATTCGGTAATGTCGACATCATCTTTGGGCTTGACGCTTTCGTAGGGTTTTGTTTTCAGCATCAATTCGATGTCGCTTCTGCGGATGAGAGACATTCTCGAACTCAGTCGGGAAGCACGGAGTTTGTCTTCTTTCACCAACTTGTAAACATACTGACGGGAGACACCCATCAGTTTGGCCGTTTGGGAAAAAGTGAAGTATTCCTGACTCTCCAGCTTTTTCTTTACTTCAACCATTTCCTGAATTTGCCGTAGTTCCATTCTCCGCTCTTTCATGCGGTGTTTGTAACCTCTTTTAGAGCATTGCGGACTGCAATAATTTGTGGTGGTCTTTTGCGCAATAAAAGGCTTACCGCACCATTGGCAGATTCTTTTTACTTCCATGTCGTTTGTCCTCCATATTTTCGTTAAACATGAGCTTTTTACAGCTTGGATAATTTCCCTTTTTGTCTACTCACGTAAACCATTGTCAACACACGTCAACTACTGCGTCAGTGTGACATCGGGGTCAAATCTCGATTTGTTTCGTGGTAGAAATACGGTAGAAAAATAGGGTGAACAACTGTCTCCGACTACTGTCAGCCGGATTTTGGACAAATAAAAAAGCCGCTGATTTACAGCGGCTTCGTTATAGTTGGTTCTAATTCGTTGCAGTCAGTTATGCGCAATCACTTTCCAATACAAAACCTGCTGAACACTGATTGCAGCACGTCGTCGGTTGTTATCTCGCCGGTTATGCTGCCTAAATGAAATAGGGCAGCCCTTATGTCGGTAGTCATAAGGTCGGTCGGTATGCCGTCATCCATGCCTTTTTCTATAGCTTCGAGGTCGGAATATGTACGTGTCAACGCTTCATGATGCCTTACATTGCTCACAATGACATCTTGTTCTGAATACATCTTTTCTGCCTGTGATGCAAGCATGTCCGTTATCTGCTGTATGTTGTCCTTTTTCTTTGCCGATATGTAAACGACATCGATATTGGGGATATTTATCTCGAGCGATGTATTTTTGTCAAGCAAGTCCGTCTTGTTGGCTACCAAAATAAAATGTTTGTCCTTGTTGTTTATATATTGTTCGAACTCTTTAAGTTCCATTATGTCGAACTCTGTGATGTTGCACATATACAATATTATGACAGCCTCGTTCATCTTGCGGTAAGTACGTTCTATGCCAATGTTTTCCACCACGTCGTCAACTTTACGCAGGCCGGCAGTGTCTATAAAACGGAAAGTATGGCCGTTGATGACGTATGTGTCTTCTATGCTGTCGCGTGTAGTGCCCGGTATATCGCTTACTATGGCACGGTCTTCGTGGAGCAGTGCATTCAACAAGGTGCTTTTTCCTACATTGGGTTTACCTACTATGGCGACAGGAATGCCGTTTTTAATGGCATTGCCGGTCTTAAAGCTGTCTGTCAACTGTTTGATTTCTTGTTTCAAAGATTCTATCAAGACTTTGAATCGTTCTCTGTCGGCAAACTCCACATCTTCTTCCGAGAAGTCCAACTCCAGTTCTATCAATGCGGTAAAATCTATCAGCTGTTGTCTGAGTTCGTTGATTTTCTTGGAGAAGCCTCCTCGCATCTGAGCCACTGCCATGTCATGAGCCTCTCTCGAACGGCTCGCAATGAGGTCTGCCACCGCCTCAGCCTGAACCAAATCCATCTTCTTGTTGGCAAAAGCTCTCATGGTATATTCTCCTCCACGGGCAAGACGTGCTCCTCTCTGTACGAGAAGCTCCATGATGCGTTGCTGTATGTATTGTGAACCATGACAACTTATCTCAACGCTGTCTTCTCCGGTATATGAATGCGGAGCCTTGAAAAATGTCATCAGCACATCATCTACAGCAGTGTCCTCATCAGGGTCTTTTATCTCGCCATAATAAACACCGTATGCTCTTATGTCGTTTATGTTCAACGTCTTGCCGTGTCTTGTAAATATAGACAAGGCAATCTCGTGGCTGCGTGGTCCCGACAGACGTATCACGGCAATGGCTGCCGTTCCTGACGCAGTAGAGATGGCACAAATGGTATCTTCTCCAAAAATATTCATGATCTTCACTTTATAAACAACTCAATCTGTTCTGCCTTGATTTTTTTTGCAATTATTCGCTTCTCGCTATCTAACACATATATTAAAGGTGTCGTCTTAATGTCGTACAAAGATATCAAATCTTTTTCTTGTGACAAACAGCCACCGACGCAAATCCATGATACATTGTCAAAACAATATTCATTGCCGGCATCGTCTTGCGACAAATTGACGGCATAAATGATGATGTCGTTCCTCCGCGTCACTGTCTCGTTTAATATTCTTTTCTCCTTTTTACATAAAGGACAATCCGGATTATAAAAATATACTATGGTATATGGCGATTTTATATCATAAAGTTCATGCGTTTCTCCGTCAATACCTGTACATGACATTTGCGGCGCTTTCACTCCAAGTAAGAGACCTTTCAATACTTCGGCTCTGTCTATCATCATTTTTTTAATATTTTCCGTTACGTTTTCAATGTCTGAAACGGCGAAATAATTCTCTACAAGATGTACATAAACTGCATCGAGATTCATGTATTTTGTAGTCTGATATTTGGAATACAGATACCATAATATGAAATCCCGTACTTTGGTGTTGTTTTCGGCTCTTTTTATCAACTTGTCTGTCTCTATGATGATAATATCAGGATTCACCGGCAACATGACATCGAAAAAATAATCCAATTTATTCTCTATCAAAGGATAATTCAATACATTTTCATCATAGAAAGGGAAAAAATCCCAATAATGGAGTCTGAGATAGAGTAGGGAATCTTCCGCAGAACGCAAACTGTCCGGCAGTTCAGGTTGCATAATGGAAAGTATAAAAGTGTTTAAAAACGAATCCTCGTTTTTCCGTAAAAGAGATTTTTGATACATATTGAGCGTTTTTCTCAATGAATCCATTCTCAACACATTGCCGGGATTATATTGCATCTCGCTTTCCAACGCTTTGAGATACAGATTGACATGTTGTGCTTCTTTCATGAGGTCGAAGTAGGAAGACGTCTCTTCAGAACCTTTGACAGTTATGGAATTGTACGATTCAATGTCTTTAATGTCAATGGTAAACTTCTTGTCATTACCGATGAGAAACTCTAAAAGATATTGTTTTTTCGAATCTGTAAGAACATAAATACCGGGATTGATGTCTTTGTTGCGGAATACGACTTTGTTTTTATGGCAAAATCCGGTGTCTGCTACGGTTATTTTCTTGCCTTTGTAGCCCATTAGATAGAATATGCTGTCATATTCTTTGTCGAGGATAATCCTTATTTCAGACTGTGCCGAAACTAATAAAGGTGACAACGACAATATTATGATGAGCCAAAGACGATTCATAAAAATTTTTAACATAACGCACAAAAATACTTCAGATTATTGACAACACAAAAATATTCTTTATTTTTGAATACCAAAATTTATGAAATATGAAATCATCGAAGTTACCAAAAGTAGTTTTGTATTTCTGTTTATTTGTCGCATTATGCCATAAATCTCATGCACAGTGCCATGACACTTTGAGAGTGGCTTTTTGGAATCTTGAAAACTTTTTCGATACTTTTGTTGACAGTACACGGAAATACAACGAATTTACAGTATCCGGAAGTAATAGATGGACGCCGTCACGATTTTATAAAAAACGCAATAATATTTACAAGACGCTTTTACATCTTTCCCAAGGAAAGGCTTTGGCTTTGTTAGGTGTTGCAGAGGTGGAAAACGAATATGTACTTAACAGGATATTTTACGATACTCCATTGAAAAGATTTAATTACAGATATGTACTGTATGAATCCGAAGACAGCAGGGGCATTGATGTTGCTTTGGCTTATTGTATGGATAAACTACAACTCGTTTATAGTGAAGCGATACCTTTGAATGACGGAGTTGAACGTACAGTGTCGCGCGACATTTTATATACAGTGTTCAGCGACAGAAAAGGGGATACGTTGCATTGTTTTGTAAATCATTGGCCTTCGCGTTATGGAGGTGAGATGGAGACGATAAACAAAAGAGCTTTGGCTGCAAGAGTGTTGCGCCATAGGATAGACTCTTTGATTTCATTGCCCCGGACTGTCCCTAAAATTATCATAATGGGAGACTTTAACGATACTCCTGACGATGACAGTATTTATAAAGTATTGAAAGCAAAGTCTTTAAACAGTCTTTCAAAAGATGATATTCTTGTTAATCTTTTTACAAAATCTGAAGATCTGGGATTCGAAGGTACATTGAAACATCAATACAGATGGCAGATATTCGATCAAATAATTATAAGTAGCAGTCTGCTTTATGATGAAAATGAACTGCATTATATAAAAGGCAGTGCAGCCATATTTCATACTGATTATCTGTTTGTTAAAGATGAGACTTATGGAGGCCTAAAACTTTACAGGACTTATTCCGGACCAAAATATCACGGCGGATTCAGCGACCATCTGCCTGTATATATGGACCTTGCAAAATAAGCAGGGAAACAGATACTTATATCAACGTTTGCATATAACTTTGAAATCGCAATAAGTACAATGTGAAATGTCTTCTGTCTTGCTGAAAGGCTTGGCACGGTCGAATAATTCTGTGAACAACTCGTTGAAGACGGTTTCGCATTCATTAACAAAACTTTTATCAGGATGAATGCCGGTATCTATTTTCAATTCGAAGAGTCCTTTGCTGAGTCTCTGCATGCCAAAGATGCCGGCTGTCACATTATTCGGCATCACATCAACATTATTCTTGATATACAGATATTTGTATATCAACAGTTGCATGGCTTTATCTGAAATATCCGCAAAGTCTTTCTTTCCTATATTCAAGTCTGATTCATCTACTTTGCCGGTCTTGTAATCTATTACTCTTATATTGTCACCTACTTTGTCCATACGGTCGTAACGTCCTGACAATTTGATATTTTCATTATTATATTTAAAGTTATACTCCAACTTGCCTTCAAGACCTAATATGGTGATACTTCCATGTTTTTCCAAAAATTTTTCTTCAGCATTCAAAAATGATTCTAATATTCTGTTTATTACTTTTCCTATCAGATAATTGAATCCGTTATTTGGAAGTCCCTGATTGAAATTGTTTTTTTCAAGAGATTTTTTAAAACTTTCATTTATAAGTTTTTCTCTGTTTTTCTTGAAAGAATCTATTGTTATCGTCCCGTTTTCACCTTTTAAGGCATCATAAAATATATCCAATGTGTCATGCACGATATTGCCAATGACATTGGATTGTATCACCTCATCAAGAGTATTCACTGTTTTTTCATCTATATAAACATATTTAAAATAAAACTGCAATGGACAATTTCTGTATATCGAGATAGAAGAGGGTGTAAGACCTTCTTTTGAGCATTTATTCATTATTTTTGAAAGTATCTCATCATTTTTAATTATCTCAATACTGTTTTCCTGATTTATTTGAGGAACTTCGGCAGTGGTGAAAAGAAATTCTTCGATTTTTACATTTTTATTTTTAGCGTATTCCGTTTTGATTTGTTTCAAAAATCTGCTTGCTTCGCCCTGTTTTACTCCTTGTGTCGAACTGTTGTAATACAGGTTTATATTTTTGGCATTGTGAAACAAATGGAAGAAATTGTAAGCGTTGACAGCTTGAATATTTTTGTATGTAGGCATATTGAATGCCATCTTTAAATCGAATGGAATCAGACTGCTGTAGCTTTTGCTTTGAGGAATGACACCTTCATTGACATCGAGGATATGAACATTGTCGAAATCTATATTTCTCGTTTCCAACATCCCCATAATCTGCAAACCATCTGAAGCTCCTTTTAAATTCAACTTGGTTTCCTGCGACACTTGCTTGAAAAATAATTGTAAGTCAACAAGTTGAATGATTACGTCATATTTCTTGATGACATTGTACATTTTGTTTGTTATTTTATCGGCAGTGACAATCTGGTTTCTCAAAAAATAATCTTCAGATTTTGTCAGCGACAATGAAAATCCAAGTATGTCCTTCAAATTTTCAAGAAAATCTATATTGTTGCTGTATTTTTTGGTTATCAAGTCAATAAATTTACATATTTTGTCGTCTCTCAAGTCATTTAAACTTGATTTTTCAACATTGAAGATATTTTTGCTCGTTAAATCTTCTATCCAGGACGATAATTTTTTTAACTGTGTGTTATTAAAAACGAGTTTTACAAATTCCAAATTCAGTATATGGGATAACGACCATAGATAAATATTATCATTGGTTTTGCTTAATCTCCTGTGAAAGTTGAACAGTTGTAATATGAAATTAAACACCGGGGTTTTGTTGAAAGGATAACCCATGGTAACATGTATGCTTTTGTATGTATCCGGAATGGAATTCAGTACGGGTATCAACATGTTTTCATCAGGTAAAACTACAACGGTATTGTTTTCATTTTTCGTTTTGTCGAGTTGAACCATTAGAGCATTGGCTTGAAGTGTAGCTCCGGAAGTTTCTATTATGTTGATAATTTTTTCCTCCGTTGTCATATTATCTGAGACGAAATTTACTGGAATGTTGGGGTGTCGTTTAGAAAATTCTCTAACAAGTTTGCCGGCTTCTTGCATCTCATCGTTATAATAATATGAATCCACATCCCAAAGTATGGCAGCTTTGCCTGTTTCCACAAGTCTCACAATAACTTCTTCTTCAGTACGTGTCAACGAGTTGAATCCGGCGAACAAAACCTTTTTGTTTTTGACAGCCTTATCAATCAATTCCTCAACACTTAACTCTGCCAAATGCCGTGATATCATTCCATAGTATCCTTTTTTTTCTGACAATAATTTATCCCTCAACTTTATATAATAGGTATATAAAGACTCGTAAAATTTGATGTAACCGCTTTCTATTTCATTTGTTTCATCAGGAGACCAAGCATCGATTTCTTTTATATTCAGCAAATTTCCGAACAAATTCTTTGCATCGACTTTATAGGAATCTATCTCGTTGAAATCTTTCAACATCTGTGATGCCAATCCGAAAAATCCATTGTCCAAAGTATTTTTATTATTGAGAATCATCTCAATCTCTAAAATATCAAAAATGATTTTGTCGTTATCGATGAGCGACAGTCCGCTCCATTCAGCGAAAGCCTCTTGAACCGACATTATATTGGGCAGCCAAACAGTATCATGTATTTCAGCGACAAGCTCTTTTCTGAGAAAAAGCGCAGCTCTTTTATTTGGAAATATTATATTCAAGACATCATTCCTGAGGTCATAGTTGTTTTTGACATACTCAACTATCTTTTTTGTAAAAGCCATGATTCAGCCTCCTTCAATTTTTCTTTGGTACCTATGTCAAACCAAAATAACGGATTGACAGGCATTGATTTAATACTGTGTCTTGCTGCCATTTCGGTATATAAATCGAATACATAACAGGGTTTTATCTCAAATTCTGCAAAATATTGCGGTTTTATCAAATGTATTCCGGAAAAAGCATACAAATGTCTTGTTGTGTCTCCCGTTTCTTTCAACGTAGGTTCTTCCATGACAACTCTTTCCAAGAAATTGTCATTTGCATCAAAAGCCAACATTCTGCGACTTTTACGTTTTTGCGTAAACAGCCATACTGCATCTTCAGATTTTACAAATGATTGATAATATGGCATGAAATCAATGTCGCTTATTATATCGACATTGTGAATCAAGACTGCTTCACTGCATTTGAAAAAGGGCAAGGCTTTCAATATTGCACCTCCGGTATCCATCAACTCATTACTCTCATCTGAAATGTCGATGACAATGTCATGATAATTCATCTTGCTGATGAACGTCATTATTTGATTGGCAAAATGATGTACATTAATGACGAAATGGTCGAATCCCTGACATATTAGATTATCTATGATAATATGCAACATGGGTTTGCCATTTAAGGGCACCAATGCTTTAGGCATGGATTGAGTGAGTTCCTTGAGTCTCGTTCCCATGCCGGCAGCCGGAATGAAAGCCGTTTTGTGTCCACCATTATTCATAATATTGTCATGTTATCACCGGTTCAAAAACATGATATTTCTGTTGTGCCAAATGTCTGAGAACGACTTTTACATCCGGATATTTGCCGACTAAATATTCTGCCGTTTTTTGTGCAAAATAAACCGACCGGTGTTGTCCTCCCGTACAACCGAAATTAATCATAAGATTATTAAATCCTCTGGTTCTGTAGGTGTCAATACCCAATGTCACCATTTCCTTGACATGGTAGAAGAAATCCATAGCTTCCGGTATCTTCTCTATGAATTCCTGTACGTCTTTATCCAATCCGGTATGGGACTTGAACATGTCAATACGTCCCGGATTCGGCAATATTCTGCAATCGAAGACAAAGCCGCCTCCATTGCCGCTGAAATCAACGGGACAGCCTCCATCTCTGAATGAGAAACTGCTGATTGTCACCGTCAGACCATTATATTCTTCTTTCTTGTATTTGTCATGCAGCTTGTAAAATTGAGAGAAAACACTGTCTAACTCCGGCGTCACAAAGGGCAACTTCAACGCTTCCGTCTGTTTTGTCAATTCATCTACCGCA
The DNA here is from genome assembly GCF_056978975.1 of Candidatus Limimorpha avicola. Classification (NCBI taxonomy): domain Bacteria; kingdom Pseudomonadati; phylum Bacteroidota; class Bacteroidia; order Bacteroidales; genus Candidatus Limimorpha; species Candidatus Limimorpha avicola. The sequence continues at coordinate 183,886 of NZ_DBMCYK010000002.1, read as the reverse complement.
TACGAAATGCTCTCGATGAAGTGAGCCTTCTTTTGCAACAAGCCTCTGAATCCGTAAGCTCCAAGAACCTGCATAAGTCTCAGGACAACAAATGCCTGAAAATAATTGTCGAAATTCAAAGAAGACATATCAAAACGTTCGGACAAGACCATTTTGTAATGTCTTACAAGTTCATCTCTCAACTTTTGAGGCAGACATGCTTTAACCTGATACAAAAGAGATGCCACATCATATTGCAATGGTCCTTTCCTTCCACCTTGATAATCGATAAAAAACGGCTTTCCGCCTTTTATCATGATGTTACGTGACTGAAAATCTCTATACATGAAAAAATCTGACGGAGCCTCCGCTAAAAACATGGCAAGTTTTTTGAAATCTGCATTGAGTCTGACTTCATTGAAGACAATTTCAGAATGTATTTTCAGAAAACAGTATTTGAAATAGTTTAGGTCTTCAAGAATAGATTCCACATCGAAACAAGGCGTCGGCATAGCTACGGAATAATCTAATCCTTTATGACCATCTATCTGAAAAACAACAAGATGTGACAAAACATCTTTATATAGATTTATGGTCTCGTCGTCAAAAACACCATTGTCAAGGCATTTTTTTACATGATTGAACAAGTTGTCATCTCCTAAATCTTCTTGAAGATAAATATCTCTACCTTCATTAACTGCCAACAATTTTGGTACAGCTAATCCGATATTGTAAAAATGTTCAGTAAAAGTAAAAAAAGCCTCGTTTTCTTCGATATTGTCATTAAATACCCCAATAATTGTTTGATTATCAGTAAATATTCTGTAATAGTGACGAGAAGAACCTGATAATGGAAGGGTATTGATGCCGGTGATTTCTTCCCCGGTCGATATTTTTGTCAACTTTCGCAAAACATCATATATCTCAATGTTGTTTCTCATCAGACAGTTTTTTGTTTAAGCGTTACAAAAATAGTGATTTTTAGAAAATATTGGCAGAAATGATTTTATAATTTTATTGATATAAATTTTGAATTTGCTTTTATTGCAAACATTTTGTAAATTTGCAATTAAAAAAGGTGTGAATTGTATGTTTATTTCTATATTTTATTTTTTGAAAAAAATTATTATATAAACATTTAATTTTTTTAATATGAAAAAAACATTGTTTATAATTGTAATGATGGTGGTTTCTTCGTTTTGTGTTTGTGCTTATGCACAAGTCAACGATAAGGAAATCAAGAAATCGGACCCTCAGAATGAACCAAAAGTTGTTAACAAAGCTGATCCTGAGGTTAACACAAAAGTCGAAGTCCGACCGGAGGATTTGGACAAACCGGAACCTGGTCCAAAAGACAAGGTAAGACCGGAAGACTTGGACAAACTCAAACCGGCTCCTAAAGACAAGGTGAGACCGGAAGACTTGGATAAACCGGAACCTGGTCCAAAAGACAAGGTAAGACCGGAAGACTTGGACAAACCAAAACCTGAGAAAGATAAAAAGCCCGCTCCCAAACCACGGAAGAGAGTTTGATTTTTTTGATTATCGACAATAAAATTCGGTGGTGTGTCATTCATGATTTACACCACCTTGATTTTTTAATGTTTATTTTATTTGTTCCAATAATTCAATGTTGCTAAGATATCATTCCAAACTTTTTCTTTCTCAATTTCGTTAAGAATTTCATGCCTCATATTATCATACAATTTGGAATGGACATTGGAATAGCCTCTTTTTTCCATAAACCTTACAGCTTTGTTGAATTTGCATTGATTTACAATACAAGGATCATCCTTTCCGGCAATAAATAAAATTGGCAATTCGGGATTTTCCATTTTCCAGTTCTCTTTATCGTATGTGTCGCGCATAAGACGGAAAAGATTCTCAAAACCATTGGTAGTAAAGACAAAATTACACAAAGGATTGTCATCATACTGATTTACTATATCAATATCAGTACAAATCCATGAGTTGGAAGATGTGGCATCTTTAATGTTTTTGTTAAAAGAACCGAATGATAGTTTATGTAGTTTTTCCGAACGGTAATGGTCTCCATATTTGCGTGCCGCTTTGGCAGACAAACGTATTCCTACACCGGATGCAATATTGTAACTCGGACTTCCGCATACTATCAGACCATCAAGATTTTTATCATAACGCTTAGTATAAGACCGTACTACCATTGAACCCATACTATGTCCGAAAAGATATAAAGGTACTTCCGGATATTGTTGTTGCATCCATTCTCCGATTTGAATAGCATCGGCAATCATTGCCTCATAGCCTCCATCATAAAAATAGCCCAAGTCGTCGGAAGACAAGATAGAGGCACCATGCCCTCTATGGTCATGAATAACACACGCATATCCGTTATTTGCCATAAATTCCATAAAAGGTATATACCTTTCTTTATGTTCAGCCATACCATGAACGATCTGTAAAATGCCTTTTACTTTTGCATTGTCCGATGTTACAACCATTACACTTAACGGCAACCCGTCGGTGTCGCTTTCGACTACATATTTTTTCTGTTCCGCATTGACATCAATAAAAAATAAAACGGTTAATGTCAATAATATGAAAAGCCTATTCATGATTTTATGTTTGATTTGAGATACTTTGTTTTTTATTGCAAAAGTATAAAATAAAACAGAAAATGAAGTTATGATAAAGTTAAACGTATTATTGTCCGGAAAAATATTTCTCATATCATATAGTTTGATAGAATCTTTATTTGCGAATCATAAAAATAATGTAATTTTGCAGATGAAAAAGAATTAAAAAATATCATCATGGATAACGAAAAAGAATATGGCTTTAACTCAAAAGCCGTTCATGCAGGTGCAATAGACTGCTTTGGTAGTGCCGTGACACCTATTTTCCAGACTTCAACATTCCGTTTCAAGGATGCAGAACATGGAGCAAGATGTTTTTCCGGCGAAGAAAAAGGATATATTTATACCCGAATAGGCAACCCCTCGATAACAGAATTGGAGGATGCTGTAGCAGCATTAGAAGGTGGTTTCGGCAGCGTCGCTGTAAGTTCAGGCATGGCTGCAGTAAACACAGTATATCTTACTTTTCTCTCACAGGGTAAACACCTTGTGGCTCATAACTCATTGTATGGTCCTTCACGCGGTGTCATGGAGACTATATATCCCAGATTTGGTGTGGAATCTACTTTTGTCGATGCTACTGATGTCGATAATGTGAAAAATGCCATACGCCCTAATACAGCATTAATATATCTCGAGACTCCGGCTAATCCGACAATGGGAATTATGGATATAGAGAAAATATGCAAGATAGCTCATGAACACAATATCCCTGTCTGTGTAGATAATACGTTTTGCAGCCCTTATCTGCAACAACCGTTGGCATACGGCGCTGACGTGGTTTTGCATTCCATGACCAAATTTATCAACGGTCATGCCGATATTGTAGGAGGTATTGTTATTGCCAAAGAGAAAGAGACATATACTAAATTACGTAATATCATGGTCAATATGGGATTCAACATGGATCCACATCAGGCATGGCTCACACGTCGCGGTCTCAAGACTCTTGCCTTACGTATAGAAAAAGCTCAGGAAAATGCCCGTAAAGTGGCTGAATATCTTGAGAATCACCCGAAGGTTGACTGGGTCCTTTATCCCGGTCTTAAATCACACCCTCAATATGAACTTGCACAACGTCAGATGAGAGGTCCCGGTTCTATGATAACATTCAGTCTGAAAGGCGGAATAGAAGCCGGAAGAAGAATGATGAATAACGTACATTTAGCACTCCTCGCTGTCTCTTTGGGTGGTATAGAAACTCTTATTCAGCATCCGGCAAGCATGACGCACTCCAAGCTATCTAAAGAAGCTCGCGAAAGTGCCGGCATTACCGACGGCTTGATACGTCTGTCTGTTGGTATTGAAGAAGTGGAAGATATTATCGCCGACCTGGCACATGCCCTCGAAATGGCATGACACTGATGTTTTTTGAGTGTTTTTTACGCTGCAACGATAAAATTATTTGCGAATTATTTTTTTGCATGAAATATTTTTTATCTTTGCAGCGTAATTGTTTGTGAATATGTATTTGATACGATCTTATATTCCACTAAAAAACAATGGTATTATCTAAGATAAATAATTAAACCTTAAAAGGTTACATATAAATAACAAGATATGAACGCTACTGAACGTAAAGAAATTGTAGAGCTGATTCAGCCTAACACATTGCCTGACGCTGTTAAAATAAATGTAAATACAGCCGATTCGACAATTAAATCCGAAATTGAAATGATTCCTCAGGATGAAGAAGTTGTTGACTTGTCTCTTGGTGTGGAGGAAATAGAAGAAGAGGAGAACTCCGATTTCGATTTTTCCAACCTCAACAAACTACAACTTGTTGAACTTCTCGAAGCTACCGTTCAGGATGCCGACGTGGCAAAAATTAAAGATAAAGTCACGAATATCAAAGTTAATTTTACTAGACTTAATAAGGAAGACCGCGACAGAGAACTCGCTCAATTCCTTCTCGATGGTGGCGAAAAAGAAAATTACGAACATTCAGAAGACCCATTGGAGATTCGTTTTAAGGCTGCATTCGATATTTATAGAGATAATAAAATCAAATTCAACGAAAACCTCGAAAAACAAAAACAGGAAAATCTTCAGTTGAAACTCGGTATTATTGAGGAACTGAAAAATCTTGTCAATTCAAATGAGACGTTGAAAAAGACATACGATGAATTTAGAGCATTGCAGGATAAATGGAAAGAAATAGGCCAAGTGCCTATGACTGAGGTCTCCAACCTGTGGAATAGTTATCATTTCTTCGTTGAGAAGTTCTATGATAAGGTGAAAATCAACCGTGAACTTCGTGACCTCGACCTTAAAAAGAATCTTGAATCAAAATTGGAACTTTGTGCCAAAGCAGAAGAATTGCTGACTGAGAAGTCTCTTACCAAAGCCTTTAAACTCTTACAGAAATATCATGACGAATGGAAAGAGATAGGTCCTGTTCCTCAAGACAAAAAAGAAGAGATATGGGAACGTTTTAAAAATACAACCGACAAAATCAATCAGATTCGCCGTGACCATTATTCCAAGATACAGGAAGAGCAACAAGCTAACTATAACGCAAAAGTCGCTATCTGCGAAAAGATAGAAAGTCTGCTCGCAGAACCTATCAACTCTATTTCTGCCTACCAAAAGAAAACCGATGAGGTTAACAAACTCTTTAATGAGTGGAAAGAAATAGGTTCCGCTCAAAAGAAACAAAATGATGAGGTTTGGGAACGCTTCAAGTCATCAATGGATACTTTCTTCAAAAATAAGAAACAACATTTCAGCGATATGAAGTCTCAACAGATGGAAAACTACAACAAAAAGTTGCAACTCTGTGCTGAGGCTGAGAAACTTTTAGAGTCCAAGGAATGGAATAAAGATGCTGAAAGAATGAAGAAACTCCAAGAAGAATGGAAATCTATCGGTCCGGTGCCGAAACGTCATTCTGAGAAACTTTGGAATCGTTTTCATACAGTATGCGATACTTTCTTCAAAAATAGATCCGAATTTTTCTCCGGTATAAAAGGTGAGGAAGATGAAAACCTTAGACTGAAAAAAGAATTGATAGAACGTATTAAAGCATACGAAATCCAAAATGAACGTAACGATAATATGGAAGCTATACGTGCTTTCCAAAAAGAATGGAATGCCATAGGTTATGTTCCAATAAAAATGAAAGAATCTATCCAAACAGAATACCGTGCTGCCATAGATTCTATATTTGAGAAAATGAAACTGTCTGAAGATGAGACTTCAGCAGCCATATTCCGCAATATGGTCGAGAATCTGAAAGACGATCCCGACGCACGTAACAAGATAAAGAAAGAACGTCTTAATATTACTAACAGAATCAATAAAATACGTGAGGAGATAAGTATTCTCGAAAACAATATTGGATTTTTCTCCAACAGCAAACAGTCTGAAATCATGAAAGCTGAATATGAGAAGAAAATCAATAAGGCTAAAGCCGAAGTCAAATCTTTGGAAAAGAAATTGATAATACTTAGCGAGCAGTAAAATAATTTTAACATGGAAAAGCTGCCATTGTGCAGCTTTTTTTTATTAATATTTGAAACATGAATGTCAATACCATAGGTAAGTTGTTTTGTCTTACGACGTTTGGCGAGTCTCATGGGATGTCGATAGGTGGCGTCATAGATGGTTGTCCCTCTGGACTTATCATAGATAATGAAATGATAACACTGGAACTTGAAAAACGCAAGACCGGTAATGATACTGTTGTTTCTGCACGTAAAGAGCCTGATGAGGTCCAATTCGTGTCCGGACTGTTTGAAGGAAAGACAACGGGTGCTCCTATAGCTTTCTTCATAAAGAATGAAGATCATCACTCTTCGGATTATGAAAATATAAAAGACGTCTTTCGACCTTCCCATGCCGACTATACCTATTATAAGAAATATGATATTCGTGATTACAGGGGAGGAGGACGTGGTTCTGCCCGCACATTGCTGCCTTGCGTTGTGGCTGGTTGTATAGCTCGTCAGATATTGAATATGAATGATATTGTTATATCTTCTTCCGTAATCCGTATAGGAAATCATACTTCAGACAGTGGATTTTCTGCTGATGAGATAAAGGTCATATTAGCAGAATATAAAGATAAGAACGACACAGTAGGCGCTGTGGTTCACTGTGAGATACATAACATTCCTGTCGGACTCGGAGAACCTGCCTTTTACAAGTTTCATGCTGTCCTGGCACATGCCATGATGAGTATCAACGCAGCCAAAGGCTTTGAATATGGTGACGGTTTTAATGCAGCTTCCATGTCAGGCTCTGAATGCAACGACTCTTTCATCTGCCATGATGCTCAGATACATACTGATAGTAACCATTCCGGAGGAATACAGGGAGGTATCACCAATGGCGAAACAGTTTGTTTTAATGTGGCATTCAAACCTATACCTTCTGTTATGCTTCCGCAAAATACCGTAGATGTCAAGGGAAATCCTGTGGTTATCAATATCAAAGGACGTCATGACGTATGTGTGGTGCCCCGTGTGCTGCCAATAGTAGAGGCACTGACAGCAATGGTGACACTCGATTTTGTCTTGTTGAATAAAATTTCTCGTCTCGTTTAATTTTTTTAATATTTTGTGTTGCATCTTATAAATAATGTTTATCTTTGCAATGTCTTCAGGGCAAGGTGAAATTCCTTTCCGGCGGTGATAGTCCGCGACTTCCTTATGGAACTGATTCGGTGAAATTCCGAAACCGACGGTGATAGTCCGGATGAGAGAAGACTTTGGTTTTTCATTATATGTATTATGCCCTGTTGACACTAAGGGGCTTTTTTTATGTCATATAACGAAACAGATATAAAATTTATGCAAAGAGCTGTCTCTTTGGCTCGTAAAGGCGGGGGATTCGTTCACCCCAATCCTCTCGTGGGTTGTGTCATAGTAAAAGATAATATGGTAATAGGCGAGGGCTACCATGAATATTATGGTGGATTACATGCAGAACGTAATGCTATAATGCATTGTAATACCGATATTTATAATGCTTCACTTTATGTTACACTTGAACCGTGTTGCCATTATGGTAAAACTCCTCCTTGTACCGATATTATTATCGAAAAAGGGATTAAAAACGTTTTTGTCGGCATTTCGGACCCAAATCCTGTGGTGTCGGGTAAAGGCATGAAAATACTTCAGGAACATGGCGTCAATGTTACATGCGGTCTGTGTGAGGATGAGATAAGGGAAATGAATAGAATATTCCTTAAATATATCACAAAAAAAACACCGTACGTGTTGATGAAATGCGCGATGACCTTGGATGGCAAGACTGCTACATTCACAGGAGATTCAAAATGGATATCAAATGAGAACTCCAGAAAACTTGTTCATGAACTGAGAAACGAGTTTATGGCAGTGGCAGTCGGCATAAACACCGTAATAGCTGACGATCCTTTGCTTAACTGTAGATTGCAAGGACATGTCTGCCAGCCTGCACGTATCATCATAGACACTAAAGCCTCCATACCTATAGATTCTAAAATAGCGAAAACTGCAAAGGAATACAGAACTATTGTGGCTCATGGTACTTCTGCTGATAAGGATAAACTGAAAATGCTTAACACTCTCAATATCGAAACAATGGAATGCGAGGAGATTGAAAACCATGTCGATATAAGAGATATGATGATGAAATTAGGAGTTATGGGTATAGATTCTATTATCCTTGAAGGTGGTGGCACAGTCAATGAGGCTTTCCTTAAAGCAGGCTGTGTCGATGAGGTGATGTTCTTTATAGCACCTAAGATAATAGGCGGTGCCAATGCCAAAACTCCGGTGGAAGGTAACGGTATGGACTTAATGGCAAATGCCATTCAACTTACGGACATTAAAACAGAAATGATATGCGACGATATACTCGTCAATGGTAAAATAAAAAAATGAAAGATATGTTTACAGGGATAATAGAAGAAATAGGCAAGGTGAAATCAGTGGTACGACATTATAACAGTATCAAACTGACGATACAGGCATCTGAGATTCTTGAAGATATCAAAATTGGAGACAGTATAGCCACCAATGGTATATGTCTTACCGTAACGGCTTTCGATACTAACAGTTTTACTGCTGATGTCATGCCGGAGACGATGAAACGTACCAATTTCAAAGACTTGAAAGTCAATGATATGGTAAATCTCGAAAGAGCCATGCCTGCCAATGGTCGTTTCGGAGGCCATATAGTGTCCGGCCATATTGACGGAACAGGGATAATAACACGCATCGTCAAGGATGACACTGCCGTACGTCTCAGCATTGCCACCTCTCCTGAAATATTGCGTCTTATCGTTGAAAAAGGTTCTATCGCTATAGATGGAATATCGTTGACTGTTACTGAAGTGAACAACGAATTTTTCTCAGTATCAGTGATACAACATACTCAGTCTGTCACTACATTGACATCAAAACATATTGGCGATACCGTAAATCTTGAAAATGATATTATCGGCAAATATGTCATGCGGTTTGTGAGTCCTGAAGAAAAGAAAAAGGGCATTTCATATAATTTTTTATTGGAAAACGGATTTTGATTTAAGATAATGATTATGAATAACGGTTTTAACACTATTGAAGAAGCTTTGCAAGACCTTCGCGAAGGAAAGATGGTTATTGTCGTCGATGACCCGGAACGCGAGAATGAAGGCGATTTGATCTGTGCTGCAGAATTTGCCACTTTGGAAAACGTGAACTTCATGGCATCATACGGCAAAGGTCTTATATGTATGCCTATGAGCAAGTATTATACACATAAGTTGAAACTAAATCAGATGGTTACGGAGAATACCGATAACCATTGTACTGCATTTACAGTATCCATTGACCACATAGATACCACGACAGGCATCTCGGCATTAGAACGTTCCATTACTGCTATGAAAGTCGTTGAAGATGATAGCCGTCCTGAAGATTTCAGACGTCCGGGGCACATGTTCCCTCTTGAGGCAAGAGAAGGAGGGGTGCTGAAACGCGGAGGACATACAGAAGCTACTGTCGATCTCATGCGGATTGCCGGACTTAAAGAATGTGGATTGTGTTGCGAAATAATGCGTGATGACGGTACCATGATGCGTACAACGGAGTTGCTCGAATTTGCAAGACGCAATAATCTGAAAATAACATCTATAGCTGAACTTATAAAATACAGAAGAAAGACAGAAGTGTTGATAGAGAAAGTAGCAGAAGCAGAACTGCCTACTAAATACGGCACCTTTAAAGCTATAGGCTATATAGATAAAATAACAAAAGAACATCATGTGGCTTTGGTGAAAGGTGATTTAAGCGGAGATGAACCTGTATTATGCCGTGTACATTCGGAATGCCTCACCGGTGATGCTTTCGGCTCATTGCGTTGTGACTGCGGAGACCAGCTGCAAGAGGCAATGAGACGTATAGAAGCAAGGGGCAGAGGCGTTCTCCTCTATCTGCGTCAGGAAGGTAGGGGCATAGGTCTTATGAATAAACTGAAAGCCTATCATCTGCAAGATGGAGGCATGGATACAGTAGATGCCAACCTCGCTCTTGGTTTCGCTGCCGATATGCGTGACTATGGCACCGGTGCTGAAATACTCGCTGACCTCGGAATACGTAAAATAATTGTTATGACCAACAACCCTAATAAAATAACAGGTCTTGGCGCTTATAACATAGAAATAGTAGGGAGAGAACCAATAGAAATAGACTCAAACGATAATGACGCTTTCTATCTGTACACCAAATATAAAAGAATGGGACATATATTACATGTCAAAGACATAACTTTGTCAGATAAAAACTACGAAAATAAAAATACAACAAAATAACAACATTATGAATATTATAGAAGGAGAACTTTTGGCCGAGGGTCACAAAATAGCTATTGTGGCAAGCCGTTTCAACGAAATTATCACCAACAAACTGTTGAGTGGTGCCATCGACGCCTTTGTTCGCCATGGCGGTAAAGAAGACGATATTGACCTTGCATGGGTGCCGGGTGCATTTGAAATACCGGTAGTGGCAAAGAAAATGGCTGAATCTAAACGTTATGATGCTGTGGTTTGTCTCGGTGCTGTGATAAGAGGTGCAACACCTCATTTCGACATGGTCGCCAACGAGACAACAAAGGGCATAGCACAAGTATCTCTGCAGACAGGCGTTCCTGTGATTTTCGGAGTGCTTACCACTGACAATATTGAACAGGCTGTCGAACGCGCAGGTTCAAAAGCCGGCAACAAAGGCTTCGAAGCTGTGACTACAGCGATAGAAATGATAAATCTTATAGGAAAACTGAAGTAATACGCTATTTATCAATTAAAAAAAGAAGGCGGTTTGTCATTGGTTGAAACCGTCTTCTTTCATTATTCAAAATTCTCTATTTCTTTAACTAAGTTATTGATAAGATTTTCTTTCAAATCATATAAGTCATCAGATATGTCCGTCTTATAAAAATGAGGATTTACCAAACGTTTCTCCGTATCGTCAAGACGGCTGAGATTTTCGAGATAATAATTGCGTTTTTCCTGAATGCTGACATCGTCGAGTATAACGACACCGTCTTTCATTACTTGTTGCTGTAAAACAGAAAAACCATATTTACCGGCTTGGAAAGTGGTGCTTTTAAATCTGTCACGCTCATCTCTTAACATAATAGTCTTTCCGTATTCTATGTCTTTTGACAACTTGTCGCCTCTAAGGCAAGTAACATCAGCCTTGAACTTGTTGTTTTGGATGATACGGTAAGTAATCTGGAACCCCGGGTTTATCAATTTTGAAGATTCTTCAGAACGTTTCAATACAGGTTTGTCATCAATTTGAACAAGTTTGTAAACATTACCGAAACATGGATTGTGTTTACTTGTAGCTATGGCATCGCCTACACCGTATGAATCGACCTTACAACCTTGTCTTTCCAAATCAGTGATCAGATATTCGTCAAGTGCGTTGGTGGCAAATATTTTACAGTTTTTTAATCCTGCATCGTCGAGTATCTCACGGCATTTTATTGATAGATATGTCAAGTCGCCACTGTCGAGACGTATGCCATAACCGTATGGATAGGAGTCGTCTATGCCATTGTCTTTAAATGCTTTTATGGCATTTTTTATTCCGCATTTCAAGGTGTCGTATGTATCGACCAACAATATCAACACTTCTTTTTGGTGAGATTTGATATAACAGTCGAATGCCTGATATTCTCCATGAATAGAACAACCGAATGCTGTCACGAAACTATGAGCCATGGTACCTGTCGAAGGGAACCCGAATTCAATGCCGGTGACTATGTTGGATGTATTCTGACAACCGCCTATATAAGCTGCTTTGGCGCCGTAAATGGCAGCCCATGGACCATGGGCGCGTCTGCTGCCGAATTCACTGACAGGCTTGGTGGTGCTTCGTGTAACCCTCGAAGCTTTGGTGGCTATAGCCATCTGATGATTCATGATACATAACAACGGAGTCTCAAGGACCTGTGCTTCAATAACGGGACCTTCTACTGTAATAATCGGTTCTTTAGGAAATGCTATCTCACCTTCACGCATGGCATAAACATTACCTGTGAATCTCATAGTCGAGAAATAACGTCTTATTTCGGCATACTCCTCTCCGGGCAAGAAACTCTCGAAGAAATGTTCATCGGTATTGCCAAGACCTTCTATCATCTTCAAAGCTTCGCTGACTCCGCTGACAACAGCCCAGTTGTTAGTATCCGGTGCCTTGCGGTAAAACAAATTGAAAATGGCACGCCTGTCTTTCATGCCGTTGTCATAAAACGACTTTCCCATGGTATATTGGTACTTGTCTGAACAATATGAAACATTCAATTCCATGATTCCTATGTGAATAAAGATTTGTTTAAACGACTTTTCTCACTGCAAAGGTACGTATTTTATTTTATAAACAAAACCATAATATACAAAACACATTCTTGATATTACAAATATTCCGTTATCAGATAAACGATATGCTGTTTTAGATCAGCTTATTAAAGTACCATAAATCTGATATATGACAAAACCAATCATGCTGCCATAATTTATTTTTTTGACGTTTGATAAATTTTTTGTCATTTCCTTTATGAAAATTGACAAAAACATGAACAAAATTGTTATATTTGCCATGACAAGTAGGAATATAATCTAAAAGAAGTGTAATAATCCACATTGAAGACAATTGTTGTCTATGGCGACATTGATAATAAGCAAATTAAAAACAATTAACATAGTTTAACGACATGTAAAATCTAAAATTTACTGATATGAAGAAATATTTAGCTGAAATGATAGGGACCATGGTATTGGTTCTTATGGGATGCGGAAGCGCGGTATTTATCGGTGGGTGCGGGACACCTGCCCAAGTTTTGACAGTGGCTTGTGCTTTTGGTTTGTCCGTTGTTGCCATGGCGTATGCCATAGGCGGTATATCGGGTTGTCATATCAATCCTGCCATCACTCTCGGTGTTTGGATATCGGGAAGAATGAACGGCAAAGATGCATTGTGTTACATGTTGTTTCAAGTAATAGGTGCATTCATTGGTTCGGCAATACTATATGCTTTGACATCTACTATAGACATGACTTACGCCACTGAGACAGGCGCCAACGTTACAAACAGCGTCAGTGGCGGTCTTATTGCCGAAATAGTATTCACTTTCATATTCGTATTGGTTGTTCTCGGCTCTACAGATTCCGAAAAAGGAGCCGGCAACATGGCAGGACTTGCTATTGGACTTACTTTGGTTTTGGTACACATAGTTTGTATTCCCATCACGGGCACATCGGTAAACCCTGCAAGAAGTATAGCTCCTGCAGTGTTTGAATGTGGCAAGGCTCTCTGTCAACTTTGGATATTCATCGTTGGACCTTTCATCGGTGCTGCCATTGCTGCATTGGTATGGAAATTCTTCGGTTGTAACAAATGTTGCTGCAAAAATCAATAATCTATGACTTTTTCGTCGCAAAAACTATGTTAAAATAGATAAGACGGTCTTTTTACGACCGTCTTGTTTTTTATAACTTCATCATTATCATGATAATAAAAAAAACAAAAAAAAGTTTGACATAATAATAAAATTACTATTTTTGCATTGGGTAAGTCTTATACGACCAGCTCCTGTCAAATCCCCCAGGACCGGAAGGTAGCAAGGGTAGATGGTCGAGCGGTGCGATATGAGTAGCTTACCCTTTTTCGTCATTATGTTTACAAACCCTACATACACAAATAAACAATTTTGGCTCTCTATCATAGTGTCAGGGCTTTGTATCGGTGTCATCATGATACTGACACATTCTTATTTGTTGTATTTTTTCGGTATGGAAAACTCATATTGGCATAGTTTGCTGTATATATTGCCTCTCTTACTTCTTTCCATTGCTGTTGCCTTGTTTAAACATCTCTTCGTTTGGGAGTCGTTTTCTTTCAAGTCGGCTTTCTTGATGACTTTTATGATAGGTCTGCTGTATTCGATAATACTGAGTTTATTCATGCTGTTTTCATATAACATATTCAACTTCCTGGACATGAAATTTTCATTGGGTATCTTGTCTTATAATAATGAAGATATTACATTGCAAAATAATGAATTGACAATGCAATTACTGTCACCTGCTGCGACTTCTCTGTCCATGTTGGTGGTTAATATCATTTTAGACCTTGTTTATTCTCTGATAATTGCTACCTTTGCAAAACAAAACAAGTCGGTATGAACATTAGTGTTATTATCCCTCTTCTTAATGAAGAAGAATCTCTTCCGGAATTGGAAGCCTGGATTAGTCGTGTCATGAACGATAATGGTTTCACTTACGAGATAATATTTGTAGATGATGGCTCTACTGATTCTTCATGGCATATCATTAAAGAATTGTCTTTGAAAAACGATGCTGTAAAAGGTATTCGTTTTAGAAGAAATTACGGCAAATCCGCTGCCCTAAACGAGGGCTTTAAAATGTCTCATGGCGATGTTGTGATAACTATGGATGCGGACCTTCAAGACAGTCCGGACGAGATACCGGAATTGTACAACATGATAATGGATAAAGGCTACGACTTGGTATCCGGCTGGAAAAAAGTACGTTATGACTCCAAAATAGCTAAAAACATACCATCTAAATTCTTCAACTGGTCAACAAGAAAAATGTCAGGCATAAAATTGCATGATTTCAATTGCGGACTTAAAGCATATAGAAGCGAAGTTGTCAAGAGTATTGAAGTCTATGGTGAGATGCACCGTTATATCCCTGTCATTGCCAAAGCGGCAGGTTATTCACATATAGGAGAAAAGGTTGTTCATCATCAAAAAAGAAAATACGGCACTTCAAAATTCGGCATGAGCAGATTCATACGCGGATATCTCGACCTGCTGACAATATCTTTTATCTCTAAATTCGGTAAACGTCCCATGCATCTATTCGGTGGCATAGGTACCATAATGTTTATCATAGGTTTTGTCATGGGAGCTTATCTCGCATATCAAAAAATAGTAAATTCGGTATTTGGAATGACATCCAGACCTTTGTTTTATCTCGCATTGATAAACATGATAATAGGTGTGCAGTTCTTTCTTGCCGGATTTCTTGCCGAAATGATTCAGTCTATGGCTCCAAACAAAAAACAATACGGGATAGCAGAGAGAATAGATTGAAAATCAAAATATTGGGACTTAAAGAAAATTTCTTTTTTTAGAATCGGATATTAAAAAAATTATATAATACAAATAAAAAAACGACTCAGTCTTTGAGTCGCTCTATTAAATAAAAAAACGTAAAAGACAATAAACACGATGTTTTTTTATTTTCAATATCACATAAACATCATATTACGGTAATCAATATCCGTCAAAATTGTCATCATAGTCATTATAACTGTCATCTACGAAGTCATCTTCATCATAATACTCGTCTTCGAAATCATCATCCATCAGCATGTCTTCTTCTTTGTCCCAATCGAAATCGTCTTCAAATTTAGCTTCATCGAAATCGTCAATATCATTCATGGTATCGACGAAATCCGCCAACTCGTCATCACTCATCTCATCAAGATTGGCAGATAATAATCTATTGTCACGTTCAACAGTTTTCAACTCCTTCAAAACATTAGGAGCTATATAAAACTCATCTATGTTTTCTTGACAATACTTGATATATTTAGGATCTGTTTCAAACACTTCAGCCAAAGTCTTTCCTTCGTACTTTCCAAAGGTAAAGATTGAATCAATGTCATAGAATTTCATACCTATACTTTTTTACATTAGACTTCAAAAATAATACTTTTCTTAATATAAAACAACAATTATTTCTTAAAAATAAAGTACACAGCAAGAACAAGAAAACCAAAACCGACCAAATGGTTCAATCGTAAGGTTTCATTTTTAAAAACCAAAATACTTATCAGCATGAAAACCGTAAGACTTACACACTCTTGAATCACTTTCAACTGCACCAGGGAAAAAGGTCCACCATTTATTGATGAACCGAACCTGTTAGCCGGAACCATAAACAGATACTCGAAAAAAGCAACACCCCAACTACATACTACTATGAGTATCAATGGCCAATTATCTATCAACTTCATCTCGGTCAATTTAAGGTTGCCATACCATGCAAATGTCATGAAAATATTTGAAACAATAAGAAATAAAACAGTGTAAAGTCCTCTCATATCTATTTAAAATTCAATAATTTATAAAAAATCTTTTTGTATCTTACAATCTTTGTTTTTGCACTGCAAATATCAACTATTTTCGTAAATCATCATTGAGAATTCTTGAAATATTAATACTTTTAACATTATTTTGCAAAATTCCGTGCTTCTTATCCTTAACACAACGTTTTTCTGAATATTTATTATAACTATAAGTTCTTCAAATGTAATAAAAATGTAAAAATCATGTTATACTTTATGTAGTTTTATCAATTGACTTTTAAACAACATTAACGACAATTAAAGATTTTTGACTAAGTTTGCAAAAAATACAAATATGTACAACATACAAAATATAATTTCTGAATCTATTAACGTAAAACAACAGATATTCAACGATAATTATCTTATTGAAAGAATAGATGCAGCTGCCGTTATGTGTGTGGATTCATTAAAACATCAAGGCAAGATTCATTTTTGCGGCAATGGCGGAAGTGCAGCTGATGCACAACATCTTGCCGCCGAATTAAGTGGCAGATTTTACTATGACAGACCTCCTTTAAATGCGGAGGCTCTGCATGTCAATACCAGTTATCTCACGGCTGTTGGTAATGACTATTCTTTTGATGAGATTTATGCCAGAGTGCTAAAGGGTACTGCTCACGGAGGTGATGTGTTGTTTGCCATAAGTACCTCAGGTAATTCAAAGAATATCTTAAAAGCTATTGAGACAGCTAAACAACTGAATGTCAAAGTTGTAGGAATGACAGGGGCGAGTGGGGGATTAATGAAAGACTGTTGTGATGTCCTGCTTAATGTTCCAAGTAGCTGTACGCCAAGGATACAAGAGGCCCATATCATGATAGGTCATATAATTTGTGAGATAATAGAATCTATAATTTTCCCAAGATAACAATGACAAACAACTGGATTAACTCTATAGACAAAACATGGTCTCTGTTTCTTGACCGTGATGGAGTGATAAACAAACGCATCATTGACGGATACGTTAAAAAAATCGATGAGTTTGTATTTATTGACGGTGTAATTGAAGCGTTCCGTGTATTTGCCGAGAAATTCGACAAAATATTCATCGTCTCCAATCAACAAGGTGTCGGAAAGGGTGTTATGACAGATGCCGAACTTGATGATGTCAATGGTTTTATGATGAAGAAAATAATCATGGCAGGGGGCAGAATAGACAGAATTTATTGTTGTACACAGTTGAAATCTACTTTGGGTAACTATAGAAAACCTAATCCTGAGATGGCATATATGGCAGTTCGAGACTTCAATGTCAACCTCTCGAAATCCATTATGATAGGGGATACTGATTCTGACATTGAATTTGGGAAAAATGCCGGTATGTACACTGTACTCGTTGGAGATGAGGCAGTCAAAACAAAACCAGATGCTGTTTTCGATACTCTTGCAGACTTTTCCATGATATTATAGTGATACTTTAAATATATATATAAAATACATTGATTATCAATATTTATGACAACTACAATACTTACAGTTTTTATAGTTTACACCATACTTATTCTGTTGATAGCGCATATCACGTCAAAGAAATCTACAAACGAAGCTTTTTTTAACGGCAATCGTAAATCTCCATGGTTTGTTGTTGCATACGGCATGATAGGAGCCTCATTGTCGGGAGTAACATTCATGTCGGTGCCTGGCGGCGTTTATACCGGGCATTTTACGTATTTGGGCATTGTATTCGGTTACGTCATAGGATATGCTGTCATTGCCTGGATTTTATTGCCTTTATATTATAAACTGAAACTGACCTCCATTTATTCATATCTCGAGATGCGTTTCGGACAAAATTCCGAGAAAACAGGTGCTGCCTTCTTCATAATATCGCGCCTTATTGGTTCTGCATTGCGTATGTATTTAGTCGTCTTTGTGTTGTATGAATTTGTCTTTAAGACTTTCGGAATACCGTTTTTCGTTCCGGCTATCATTTTTGTCGCTTTAATACTTATCTATACTTTTAAAGGAGGTATCAAAACTGTAGTCTGGACTGACACTCTGCAAACTACATTTCTTATACTTGCTGCCGTCCTTACTGTGGTTTTCTTACTTAAGAAATTAGATATGTCAATCTTCGAAGTGTTGTCATTATCTGCAGAAAAAGGCATAACAAAAGTTTTCGAGACAGACTGGACAAACAATAAATTTTTTGTAAAACAAATACTTAGTGGCGCTTTCATTACCATTACCATGACAGGTCTCGATCAGGATATGATGCAGAAAAACCTCACCTGCAAAACATTGCGCGATGCTCAGAAAAATGTAATGACATCAAGTTTGCTTTTTATAATCGTCAATATAATATTTCTTTGTCTTGGAGCCACTCTGATATTTTATGCACAACAAACCGGATTCCAACTTCCTGTAAATGAAAATAATGTTGTGATTAATGATATGATATTCCCTTCAATAGCATTCTCGTTGAGCAGTTTGACAAGCATTTTTTTCATAATAGGTATAATAGCGGCAGGTTATTCCAGTGCTGACGGCACTCTGACTGCCTTGACAACGACATTCTGTTTCGACTTCATGCATATTGACAAAAATACAAAACTGACGGAAAACGAAATAGCCAAACGCCGTAAAATCATTCATATATGCTTTGCAGTACTGTATTTGCTCATTATCATACTTTTCAGACCTTTTCACAATGACTCTCTCATAGATAAACTTTTCGATATAGCCGGTTATACATACGGCCCTTTACTCGGACTTTATTCTTTTGGTCTTTTTGTGAAAAACAGGACTCCGAACGACAAATTAGTTCCTTATATAGCAGTGTTGTCTCCTGTTATAAGTTATTTGTTAAACCTTTATTCCGAGGAATTGTTCTTCGGATATAAATTCGGATTCGAAATTCTTATAGTCAATGGATTGATAACTTTCATGGCTTTATTGGCAATAAGTAAAAAAACAGTTAATAATCAAAATGAAATACCATGAAAAAATTATTTCTTTTAATCATGCTTTGTGCATCTTTCTATGCTAATGCACAATATATTACGACTCATGCAAAAAATGATTTCTCCAAACAAACCGATGGTATCTACTACTATCTGCCACGAAACGTGTTGCGTATAGATATTATGGTGGAACAAACCGATTACCATAAAGGTCCTCTTGCAGAATATGCGGAACAAATGTTAGGCGTTTATGACTATATCCGAACTGACGGTGTTTCGTATTCAATAAAAGATATTAAGATTTCTACCATTGCACAACCAGATCCTAACTTATGTTTTCAAGTATATGTGGAAGATAAAAACAGAGATGCATCTCCTCTTAATTTCAATTTTACACCTGATGGCGTGATAACTTCTTTCGGATATAGAGATGACATGATTCCCGCAGATGTTGGTTTAAAAGAAAAAGAAGAGCATCCTAAAGAAAAGCGACCTCATGAAAAAGACTTATTCCCTAAAAAAGACGAGGAAGTCTCTTTTATAAAAATACTGATGAATCCTGATAATGAAGATGAAAATTCCGGGTTACGTCAATTGACTTTGGAGGAACAGGCTGTTATCGCTGTTGATAATATAAACCGTATCCAACAGGCATATTACGACTTGGTGACCGGCTATCAGGAAGTAAATTACGGCAATACCATGAAATTCATGGTCCAAAAAACTTTGGAACTGAAAAATGAATATGAATGCTTATTTACCGGAAAAACTTCGAGAAGGATCATTAAAGAAACAATTTATATCACACCGGAACCGGGACAGGAAACTGTAAACGTGGCGAGATTCTCTTCTTCAGACGGCTTGCTGCCTGTCAATGCAAAAAAAGGCGAAATTATAAAAATGCAGTTTAAAAATGAGAATAACTTCAAGGATGTCAATTATTTAACAGATGAAGCCATAAAGACTTCCAACTTCAACAATAAATTGTTGTACAGAATACCCCGGAACACTACAGTAGAGATTTTGTTAGACAATGAAGTACTTGCAAGCAAACAAGTCAAAATAAGCCAGTTCGGTGTCATATTATCGTGTGTAATGAACAAAATGAAAATAAAATTCGATCCAAATACCGGTCAAATCATCTCTATATCGAGAGAATAGAATATATTGATAAAGATTTTATCATAAGTGAAGTGAATCAGGATGTTTTTTAATAACTTTCCAGATTTGCTTCGCTTGTTATATAGAGCAGGGAAGAGGTTTTGTATCATTTTTTACCGCTTTTCACAACGAGAAAACCTCCAAAAATTATCAAAATAGCACATATCAGCTGCATTATGTTAAGTTTGTCATGAAGAAAAATGTAGGAGAATGTCACTGCAACGACCGGTTGAAGATAACTGAAACTTGTTACTGTAGTCACTTTTAGATTCTGCAATGAAAAAGTATTAAGAAAATAACCTATCACAGTTACAATGATAACAACATAACATATCAACAACCAATGTTTTAGATTTAACGCCTGCCAGTTTGTTTCAAATATTTCTTTTGCAGTAAGAGGAATTATCATCAAGGAAGCGAAGATAAAGATATAAAATGTTAGGGTAAAAGAACCATATTTTCCTATATATTTCTTTACGATAATATTATATCCGGCAAGCATCAGAGCTGAAGCAAAAACCATGACGTTGCCTTCAGCAGAAGCGGAAGAACCTGATAACTTGTGTCCGTAACTGACAAGAATAACAGACCCAACAAGTCCAAACAAGACGCCTGTCACTTTGCCAACGGTAAGTTTCTCATGTAGAAATATTACAGATAGTATCAGAACTATGACCGGGACGCCGACCATAATTATACTGCCATCTATAGCGGATGTTTTTGACAGTCCTGTGAAATATATTATAAATCGTATCGCAAGTCCCAAAATAGCTGTTAATGCTATGATAATCAAATCAATTTTATCGACTTTTCTTATTTTTACAAACAAGGATATTACAAAAAACACTATTGCAGCAACAACGGTACGTAATCCCACAAGAGCTTTAGGTGTAATGTATTGAGGCATTAGATATTTAAGCACGACGAAATCGAGCCCGAAAATAATTGCAGAGACAGCAGCTGCAATGTAAGCATAAGCAGTTCTATTTTCCATAATAATAAAAGCAACCGTTGATTTACGGCTGCTTTTAAAACAGAAAATTATTAAAAATGTTTATAACAATCTTAGAATGGCAAATCATCGTCATTATCGACAGGAGGATAAAAATTATCCGGCATGCCGGGCATTTGTTGCTGCTGAGGCTGTTGCATGTAATTCTGCTGTTGAGGATAAGTTTGCTGCATCTGATTCTGCTGGTAGTCTTGATTCACAGGTTGCCGGTAATTTTGTACCTGAGAATTCTGCTGCGGTTGAATGCTGTTGTCAAAACGGATTGCTCTGACATCAGTGTAGTATTTACCATTATATTCGCGTGATTCAATGGAAATATCTATGGCAAGAGTTTTGCCCAATTCAAAAGCATTGGCTTCATCGACACGTTCATTCCAACATATTATACAAACCTTCTTGGGATATGTCTCAATTGTCTCAATGATAATCTCCATTTTTTTCCATTCACCACGTTGACTCGTACCTGTGACAGGTTCGTTACGCTGAATTAATTTCCCTATAATCTGCATATTCTGTGATTTTAATTGTTTCAAATTCAAATCTTTATAAGATATTTTTTAGTTTTCAATGATATGCAAAGATATAAAAATTTTTATAAGAAACGAAAAATTTACATTAATTAACCTTTCAAAATAAAAGGGAAATTATCCGTATGTTATGTGTAAAAAAGGTATTAAGCAAGCGATAATTTTCTTCAATAATGATATGAAAAGCAATTTTGCTATTTTGTAAAATAATATACATTATGTTAAATTATATTTGCAAATAAGAACCCGGAATTCAAGCCCGGGTTCTTTTCTCCTTTGTATTCTTACTTGTTCAACTCAGCTGCCTTGTCAGTCATCTTCAAACGATTATACAATGTTTTCAATGCTTGTTTGATAGCCTCGTCATCAGGAAGTAATTCGTATGATTTCTCTACGTATGGCAATGCTTTTTCATCGTATGATTTTGCTTCTGATATCAACTGATCATATTCCTTCACCATCTCAATGGGAAGATCATTAGCCTTGTTATAAAGTTGAGCCGCCTGGTCAATGTACAAACTGCCAATGTTGATATAAGCATTTTCATAATTAGGATCAATTTGAATAGCTTTAGTATAATATGAGACTGCTTCATCAATATTGAACAACTCGGATTCTGAATTGCCATAAATAGTGCCCAAAATAAAGTAATAAACCGGTTCTGTATTGAATTTCTCTGCTATTGCTATCAATTCATCGATGATTTCTGCTTCTCTGTTAAGAGTGATATATGTATTAATCATTTCATTGATAATATTGGCATCTTCAGGATATTTTTCTTTTCCTTTGAGCACTGTTTCCAACATTTTATCATTATCGCCAAGATTACGGTATGCAATAGTCAGATTCTGGTATATACCAGCCTTATCATAACCGTTATCCAACAAAGTTTGATAATATTCACAACTCTTTTCAAAGTCTCCGGCTCTCATCGATGACAATGCTGCATTTTCCAATGCACTGTTATCTTGTTCTCCTATAATAAGAGCTGCATCGTATGCTTTTTTAAAGTTTGTCGTAGCATCAACAAAATTCGATTCATTGAAATTGTTTGCACCTTTATCATAATATGCTGAACCAATTGATTTTATATATTGACTTATTTCGGCAATATTATCCTCATAATACTTTTGATTCAAAGTTTGGACTTTAGAAAATGCATCTAAACTTTTCTGGAAAGCATCTTGATCGAGGTCTGAAAATTCCGGATAAATTCCTATTTTATAATAAATTACACCATAATAATGCCATGCTTTGGCATCATTCATTGTCTGTTCATTAGCAACAGAAGCGTCTATAGCCTCTTTTGCCTTTTGGATATAAGCCTTAGCGCTTTTCATTTGTTTATCGGCTTTTTCGATACGATTCTGTGTACGTAAGACTTCTGCTTGCTCAATATACTGCTGTGCTGACTTATTGTGATTATATGCATTTTGCACTTGAAGATTTTGAGCTATAGCCAGGTGTCCAATGAAACCCAAAGCTAATACTAAAACTAATTTTTTCATACTAAATCAAATTTAATTTACAAATCTATTTACTTAAATAATTCATATTCAAATTCAATATACAAATCTATATTCTACTAACAAATATTATACCGAAATCTATTCTATTCAGTCTTTGGAACATCATCTTTAAAATAATCTTTCGGTTCCTCGATATTTTCAACATTATTATCATCTGTTCCTATATTGTCGGCTTCTACCTTTGTCACGGCTGCAATAGAATCGTTATCACGCAAATCAATAAGTTTGACACCCTGTGTTGCTCTTCCGACTATTCTTAAAGTACTTACAGCTATTCTGATAAGTATTCCCGACTTGTTGATAATCATAAGATCATCTCCGTCGTTAACATCTTTTATTGCTATAAGAGTACCGGTTTTGTCAGTGATATTAATAGTTTTGACACCTTTGCCTCCACGGTTGGTGATACGATAATCAGCCAAGTCGGAACGTTTACCGAATCCTTTTTCCGATACCACGAGTATGCTGGTATTATCATCTTCAACGCAAATCATTCCGACCACCTCGTCATTATCGTCTGCCAAAGTCACGCCTCTCACTCCTGATGCCGTTCTGCCCATAGGACGAACAGTACTCTCATTAAAGCGTATAGCTCTGCCTGAACGCAATGCCATCAACACCTCCTGTTTGCCGGTTGTAAGTCTTGCCTCGAGAAGTTCATCATCATCTCTTATAGTTAAAGCTATAATACCATTGGCACGTGGACGCGAATAAGCTTCAAGGCTCGTCTTCTTGATAATACCTTTTTTCGTTGCAAGAATTATAAAATTGTTATTGATAAACTCCTCATCTTTCAATGTAGGAATATTCAGGCAAGCCTTGACTTTATCGTCTGGATCCAGATTGATAAGATTCTGTATTGCTCTACCCTTGCTTGTCTTGGTACCTTCCGGTATTTCAAACACTCTGAGCCAGAAGCACTTACCCTTCTCGGTAAAGAACAGCATATAATTATGGTTAGTGGCAACAAATAATTGTTCTATGAAGTCTTCTTCTCTGGCGTCTGATCCTTTTGAGCCCTTGCCACCCCTACTCTGTCTTCTGTATTCGCTCAAATTGGTACGTTTTATATAATTAAGATGCGATATGGTAACGACGACCGGGTCATCTGCTATAAGGTCTTCAATTTTAAAGTCGTCAGCGGTGTGGACAATGCTTGTTTTTCTATCATCGCCGTATTTTTCTTTAATTGCAAGCAGTTCAGTTTTTATAATATCGAACTGAATACTTTCGTCGGCGAGAATTTCCTTCAGTTTCGAGATGGTTTTATGGACTTCATCCAACTCATCCATTATCTTTTTTATTTCCAGACCTGCCAATTGACCCAAACGGAAAGCGACTATAGCTGAAGCCTGAATGTCATCGAATCCGAAAGCCGTCATGATAGCCTGTTTGGCCTCTGCCTGACCTCCTTTACATGCTCTGATAGTAGCAATAATCTCATCAACAATATCCAAAGCTCTGGCAAGACCTTCAAGTATATGTGCGCGTTTTTCCGCTTCTCTCAAATCGTGTTCCGTACGACGTATCACAACCTCATGACGATGATCGACATAATACTTTATCAATTGTTTCAAGTTAAGTGTATGAGGACGACCATTGACCAAAGCAACATTATTAACGCTGTATGCACTCTGCAAACCTGTCATTTGATACAATTTATTCAGCACCACGCTCGACACGGCATCGCGTTTAAGTTCATACACTATACGAAGACCTTTACGATCTGATTCATCACGGATATCAGCAATACCTTCGAGTTTTTTCTCGTTGATAAGGTCTGCCGTTTTCTTTATCATGTCGGCTTTATTGGTCTGATAAGGCACCGATGTCGCTATAATACGTTCATGTCCGTTATGTTCTTCTATTGTTGTTTCACCTCTAAGAACGATGCGACCATGCCCTGTTTCGAAAGCATCACGAACACCCTCGTAACCGTATATTATCCCTCCGGTTGGAAAATCCGGAGCCTTGATATACTGCATCAGTTCTGCTATTGTAATATCTCTGTTATCTATATACGCAATAATACCGTCTATGACTTCTGAGAGATTATGAGGAGGCATATTCGTTGCCATACCGACAGCTATACCGCTTGCTCCATTGACTAAAAGATTGGGTATCAATGCAGGTAACACTGTAGGTTCAGTCTCGGAATCATCGTAGTTATTCTGGAAATCGACAGTTTCCTTGTCCAAATCGACAAGCATCTCCTCGGCGAGTTTTCTCAACCTTGCCTCTGTATATCGCATTGCCGCAGGTGGGTCGGCATCTATGGAACCGAAATTACCTTGTCCGTCTATAAGCGGATAACGCATGTTCCAGTCCTGTGCCAAACGTACCATAGCATCATATACAGAATAGTCTCCATGCGGATGATATTTTCCCAACACTTCTCCTACTACTTTTGCAGATTTTTTATATGGTCTATTCGACAAAACTCCCATATCCAACATGCCATACAAAATTCTACGATGTACAGGCTTCAAACCATCTCTCACATCAGGAAGTGCACGAGCGACAATTACCGACATGGAATAGTCGATATATGATGTCTTCATGTGATTCTCAATGTTAATAGGTACGATTCTTTCGCCTTCAAATTGTTCTTCCATATTCTAATTTCCTATCATTATTTCAAATAGCAAAAGTAATAAAAATTTTCATTTCATTAAAAGGTTGCATACAACTTTTTTGGCATTTTTTATAGTTTTCAGGCATGATTTAATGGAAATATTCCTATCAAATTTATCATCTTATTCTATCAATAAAAAAATGTTTTTTAATGAAAATCATAATATGTCATTGTATCTTACAACTAATGACAATTTGTAAAGACTTTAATAAATATATCGTCAATATTACACTTGCTATTTTTATGATTTTCAACTATACAAGTCATAAAATAATTATACACGAGTATTTAAAAGCAAAGAGTCCGGACAAACACCGAACTCTTTTTCTTAAAACATCAAGATGTTTATGTATAACAGAAAGTTTTATGTTAATAACAAAGTGTTATTTTTCCATTTCTTTTTTCAAACGTTCTGTAAGCATGGGCACGATTTTATGGAGGTCGCCAACAATACCGAGGTCTGCTGCACTGAAAATAGGAGCATATTTATCTTTATTGATAGCGATGATATAATCCGATTCCTCCATGCCGGCGAGATGTTGAATGGCGCCTGAGATACCGCAAGCCATATACAAATTAGGACGTACCGTCTTACCCGTCTGTCCCACCTGATAGCAGTGGTCCATTACACCGGCGTCCACCATTGCGCGCGAAGAAGCTACCATACCGCCGAGTACGTCGGCAAGATTTTGTAATTTGTCGAAACCCTCTCTGTCATGAACTCCACGACCGCCTGAAACGAGTATCTTGGCATCGGCAATATCGTCGGAGCATTTACAATTCATGTTGGTTTCCAAAAGTTTAACCTTAAATTTACTCTTGTCGAAGTTGGGTTCGAACATTGTGACGACACCTTGTCTTCCAATTTCGCGGACATGTTTTTGCATAACACCCGGACGTACTGTTGACATCTGAGGGCGATTGTCCGGACATATAATAGTAGCCATCAAATTACCTCCAAATGCAGGACGCGTCATACGGAATTCTTTTTCATGGGTATCCTCTTTTTCCTCTATCTCGAGACGTGTACAATCAGCAGTAAGACCGGTCTTAAGTCTCGAAGCGAGACGAGGAGCGAGGTCACGGCCTATTGTAGTTGCACCGAAGAGAACGATATTAGGTTTGTTATTTTGAATAATCTGATAAACGACTTGAGAATACTGTTCTGTAAGATAATCTTTAAGTTCCGGGCTGTCGGAAACTATTACTTCGTCGGCACCCATCTCGATAAGATTCTGAGCTTGATTTTTAATGTCGCTTCCGAGAAGAAGCACCACCACCTTTTCTCCGAGAGCATCAGCGAGGTCACGTGCTTTACCTAAAAGTTCATAAGCAACGGACTGAATCACTCCACCGCGTTGTTCCGCGAACACATATACATTTTTATAATCTTTCTTATCCATGACTTTAACTTTTAGATGATATGTTTCTCTTTAAGTTTTCTAACAATAATTTCCACTGCTTCTTCTTCGCTAACCTCATGTATTTCTCCCGGAGCCTTCATGGCTTTAGGGAATGATTTGAACACCTTGGTAGGCGAACCTTTGAGACCGAGTTTAGACTCATCGACATCGATTTTGTCGGCACCCCATACTTCAACCTCTTTGGAGTAAGCCTCTACTATGCCCGCAACATTCATATAACGAGCCTTGAATGCAGAAGCGAGTACTGTAAGGACACATTTACCCTCCACCTCGAGTATTTGAGTGCTGTCTTCATTTTCTTTTTTCACAATAAAAGTACCATGGTCGGTTTTCTCAGCATCAATGACGTATGACACTTGAGGAAGTCCGAGATGTTCAGCCATTTCAGGTCCCACCTGAGCCGTATCGCCGTCTATGGCCTGACGCCCTGCTATAATGAGGTCATAGTCTAAAGTTTTGATGGCGCCTGCCAAGGCATAGGATGTTGCCAGAGTATCGGCACCGGCAAATTTACGGTCGCTGAGCAATATGGCTCTGTCAACGCCCATAGCGAAAGCCTCGCGAAGTATCACATCTGCTTGTGCCGGTCCCATGGTTATTACAGTCACATGAGCACCATATTGGTCTTTCATACGAAGAGCTAATTCAAGGCCACCTTTGTCATCCGGATTCATGATACTCGGCACTCCGTCACGTATCAATGTGCCTTTTACCGGATCTATTTTAATTTCTGTAGTATCAGGAACCTGTTTAATACATACTATAATATTCATGCTGCCTCCCTCCTATTTAAATAAATGACCTGCAATAACCATTCTTTGTACTTCAGAAGTACCTTCATATATTTCAGTAATCTTGGCGTCACGCATCATACGTTCCACCGGATATTCACGTGTATATCCATAACCGCCATGGAATTGTACTGCTTTTGTTGTCACTTCCATTGCTGTTTCTGCTGCGAACAATTTTGCCATTGCCGCATCAGCAGAATAAGGCAATTTCATATCTTTTTTCCATGCTGCACTACGTACCAACAAACGAGCAGCCTCCACTTTGGTCTTAAGATCTGCCATTTGGAACTGTGTATTCTGGAATGATGATATTGATTTGCCAAACTGTTTACGTTCCTTGGTATATTTCACCGTCTCATCCATAGCTCCCTGAGCTATACCGAGAGCTTGCGATGCTATGCCAATACGACCACCATCGAGAGTCTTCATGGCTATGCTGAAGCCTTTGCCGAGCTCGCCAAGCAGGTTTTCTTTCGGCACCTCGCAGTTTTCAAATATCAGCTCACAGGTTGCTGAACCACGAATACCCATCTTCAACTCTTTTTTACCTATTGAAAATCCCTTGTATCCTCTTTCCACAATAAAAGCCGAGATGCCTTTAGTACCTTTTGATTTATCGGTCATAGCCATGACGATAAAGACATTGGCATAAGCAGCGTTGGTAATAAATATCTTGGATCCGTTGAGTATCCATTTATCCCCAGCATCCACAGCTGTTGTCTGTTGCATTGCGGCATCGGTACCTGCATTAGGTTCAGTAAGACCGAAAGCGCCTATCCATTCGCCGGACGCGAGTTTTGGCAAATACCTCATTTTTTGTTCTTCTGTGCCGTTTTCCAATATAGGAGCAACGCACAATGATGTATGGGCTGAAAGGATAACGCCGGTAGTGGCACATACTCTTGAAAGTTCCTCTACTGCCATGATATACATTTGTACTGTACCGCCGGCACCGCCATACTGTTTAGGAACCGGAATACCCATCAAACCCAATTCTGCCATCTTCTTGACGGTTTCTTCCGGAAAACGTTCCTGTTCGTCAACTTCGGCTGCCAAAGGCTTGACTTCGTTTTCTGCAAATGATCTTATCATCTGCAAAAACAATTCTTCTGTCTTTGAATAGCTAAAATCCATTTCTGTTATTTTTTGGAGTGTCATTTAAAAATGATGTTGAGATGTGTCAATTAAGAATTTGTCATGCACATCTCAGCATCTGATATGACATCTCAAATTTTACAATACCTTTTCATCAATATTTATAAAATCCCTCACCTGTTTTTCTTCCGAGCAAACCGGCTCTTACCATTTTACGAAGAAGCGGATGAGGTCTGTATTTATCATCTCCGAACTCATTGTGTAACACTTCCATTATTGCGAGACAAACATCAAGTCCGATGAGGTCTCCTAAAGCGAGAGGACCCATAGGATGGTTGGCACCGAGTTTCATGGCGTTGTCAATATCTTCCACACTTGCAATGCCATCAGCATAAATACCTATTCCTTCATTCACTAAAGGGATAAGGATACGGTTCACCACAAAACCGGGAGCTTCTTTCACCATGACAGGAGTCTTCCCAATGGCAGACGACAGTTCCATAATCCTGTTACAGACATCATCGGAAGTTTTCTGTCCCTTAATAACCTCTACAAGTTTCATCACGGGTGCCGGATTGAAGAAATGCATACCGATAAATCTGTCAGGACGATTAGTACAAGCAGCAATCTCTGTTATCGACAGTGACGATGTATTTGTAGCGAAAATGGTTTCCGGTTTACAAATCTTGTCAAGCTCTGTGAACACTTCTTTTTTCAGATTCATATCTTCTGATGCAGCTTCGATAACGAGGTCAGCGTCAGCAAAAGTGGCATAATCTGTTGTTGTCGAGATATTTGCCAAAGTGGCATCCATATAATCCTGAGTCACTTTACCTTTATCGACCAATTTCGCCAATGATTTCGATATTTTAGCGACGGCTTTATCCAACGAAGCCTGAGTTCTGCTTTTCATAACTACGGGTTGGTTTGCCTGGGCAAAAGCCTGAACGACACCAGAACCCATTGTTCCTGTACCTATTACATAGATTTTCATGATAGTATTTTTTTAATTTATTTTCCTTTAAATACTGCTTTTTGTTTTGATAAAAAAGCTGTCATGCCATTTTTCTGGTCTTCTGTAGCAAAACAGCGTGAAAAATATACATTCTCGAGAGCCATTGCTTCTTTTGCAGACAAGTCATAACCATCATTGATACATCTTTTGGAAGCAGCAATAGCGAGTGGAGCATTTTTAAGCATCTGCTCTGCCATTTTGACAGCCATATCAATAAGTTCAGACTGTTCACAAACAGCATTGACAAGGCCTATACGTAGAGCTTCTTGAGCATCAATGACTTTGCCTGTGAATATCAATTCTTTGGCATAAGCCGGTCCAACCAATTTAGGAAGACGATAGGTGCCTGAGAATCCCGGTATTATGCCGAGACCCACTTCCGGTTGTCCAAATTTAGCATTAGAAGAGGCGATACGTATGTCGCAAGCCATTGCAATCTCACAACCGCCGCCCAAAGCAAAACCATTGACAGCAGCAATGACAGGGATGTTGAGATCTTCGAGTTTTTTAAAAGCATTGGCTCCACGTCTTGCAAATTCAAGTGCCTGAGCGTCGTCCATATCTCTCATCTCAGAAATATCGGCACCTGCCACAAAGGCTTTTTCACCATCGCCTGTTACTATAAGCACTCTGTTTTTCGACAAGTCAATATTGCTGACGAAATCATCAATTTCGGACAATATTGTTGAATTCAAAGCATTAAGAGACTTTGGCGCTGATATTGTCAATATACATATACCATTATCTTTTAACTCGCTTTTCAAGAACTTATATTCCATGGTCATCAATCTATCATCGACTTCAGGTTCGGAGAAATAATAAGTGTCGCTTCAGTGGCAGCCTGCACCTGTTCTACTGTAAATTCCGGGTGTATTTCAGTAAGCACAATACCTTCTGGAGTAATCTCCATAACACCCATTTCAGTGATAATCATATTGACTTGTCCAGCAGCAGTAAGAGGCAAGTTGCATTTTTTCAATATTTTAGGTGAACCTTTCTGAGTATGTTCCATTGCGAGGATAACGCGTTTGGCGCCTACCACGAGGTCCATGGCGCCACCCATACCCGGAGCCATCTTACCGGGAATGATCCAATTGGCAAGATTGCCTTTCTCATCAACTTGCAAAGCGCCGAGCAATGAAACATTGACATGACCACCACGAATGATGGCGAAAGATGTTGCGGAATCGAATGTCGAAGCTCCGGGGTTGAGAGTGATATAACCGCCTCCGGCATTGATAAGGTTTTTGTCTTCTTTTCCTTCTTCCGGTGTAGCACCCATGCCCATGGCACCGTTTTCAGATTGAAGCGTCACTGTGATTCCCTCAGGAAGATAGTTGGGAATCAATGTTGGAATACCTATACCAAGGTTAACAACGTCGCCATCGTGCAGCTCTTTGGCTGCTCTTTTAGCGATAACTTCTCTCATTTCGTTTTTATCCATACTATTTTTGTATTTTAATTTTTACGTTTATTTCATATTTCGTTTAACCATCTCTTGTACTACGAACGATGCAACATCATCGGCATAGGTATTCATGCCGAAACCGGCATCATAGCCAAGTTCTTTCGCCAATTCATGTGTTATTCTCGCACCTCCGCAGATAAGTATCATTTTGTCTCTAAGACCTTCTGCCTCCATAAGTTCCACAAGGTTAGTGAGATTCTTGATGTGAATATCCTTCTGTGTTACAGTCTGTGACACTATCAAGGCATCAGCATGCAATTCTATGCCTTTGGCTATAAATTCCTCATTAGGCACCTGACTACCAAGGTTATATGCCTCTATCATCTCATAACGCTCCAATCCGTAATGTCCGGCATAACCTTTCATATTCATAATTGCGTCTATACCTACTGTATGAGCATCTGTTCCGGTACTTGCTCCGACTATAACAATCTTACGACCTATATTCTCCTTGATATATTTATCTGTTTCATACATGTCCATGACATTGGATTCGACCTTCGGGACATAAATCGTAGTATAATCGACTGTATGAGAACAACTTCCATAACAATTAAAGAATGTGAAACCTGGAGTAAGTTCCTTATAATAAACTACACTCGGATTTTCGAGACCCATTTTCTTCATTATCAATTTTGCAGCCTCTACAGCTTCAGCGCCACATGGCACCGGTAGTGTAAAACTCAACTGAACCTTGCCGTCATTCATGGTATCTCCATAAGGTTTTATTTTTGTCAAATCTAAGGTCTTGTCAAAATCCTTAGCTTCCATTGAATATAATCCTTCACTCATATATAGTATAATTTATTAGTTATCAATATTTTAAAATTATAAATCATTGTAAATCCCAATATCTTTCCCGATTTTCCAAAGTTTTTTACAATTAATTCTGCAAATATAAGTTAAATTTTCCATTGATTTACTATATAATCAAAAAAAATCATCTCATGACCTTTTATTTTCAAGATATTACTCGCCTCTTAGCGAATATCGGCTTTTGTTATCGATAATGCTTTGCTTTATAATGCCAAGACATCATTGAAAAACATTTTCAGACAGTCTTTATGTCATAAAAGCATGTTAAACAACTTGCTGTTTTACCGGCAGTTGTCTGTCAATGAGTGTGGTTTTAAATTATTTCATCAAAACATCTTTGTAAATACAAACACACGTAATGACAAATATGATTAGAGAGCACATTTCAGTCCCATAATTTCAGTTGGATAGACATATTGAAAGTAAGTCTGTGGAGTGGAGAGACACCATATTGAGCCACTGCATTTTTATGTTCCAAAGTAGGATAACCTTTATTATTTGCCCAATTATAATGAGGATATTTTTTATGATAATCCGTCATCAAATGGTCACGAGTTGTTTTTGCAAGAATTGAGGCAGCAGCTATAGACTGATATTTCGAGTCTCCTCCTACAATAGTTTTGAAACTTATATCATGATAAGGAACAAATCTGTTTCCATCGACAAGAATCAAATTAAATCTCACCGACAAAGCATCCAAGGCGCGATGCATTGCAAGGAAAGAGGCATTAAGTATATTTATCTCATCTATTTCCTGCGGTGACACTATGCCGACTCCGTAAGATAGAGCTTCATTTATTATCATTTCTCTGAGGATCTCACGTTTTTTCTCCGACAGCTTTTTAGAATCATCCAATTCAGGGTAGTCGGAGCCTTTCTTTAGTATCACAGCAGCTGCAACTACCGGACCCGCTATACATCCCCTGCCAGCCTCATCACAGCCTGCTTCTATCATCTCATCAGTATAAAATGCCTTTAAGTTCATGCTATTCCAATCAATGCGATATATTGTTTTATCATTAATCCAGCTAATAAAATAAACATAAGAACAGTTATAATCTTTTTCTTATTGACATTGGACAATGCCATGGAATAATAAATCGGTGCCGCAGCAAAGAAAACAGAATCATTCACAGTCGAGTTTTTCTTGAAAAACAAGAATAATGCAATAAGCAACATTATTATGCCTATCTCAATTCTTTTTCTGGCAAGAACAGGTTTGTCCGCAGAAAAAACATTTATTTTTAGCATTGATAACAATACCAATATTACACTTGTCAAAAATACACACCATTCCATTGCTGTCAATTTTGGCAATCCTAATGAAAAATCGCTAAAATAAGATGAATAGGCAAAATAGTATGACATCAAATTGCCGTTTATGTATAAAAAAGCTGCATACAAAAGATATGGCATAACAAATCCGGTTACAGGCAACAACAAATACCGAAGACTATCAAAACCTGTGAACAAAAGAGACAACACAGCCCATAGCAACAGATAGGCAGAAGGAGTATATATAAATGATGCCAATGACAGAAGTACTCCCACATTAAGGAGATAATTCTCCGGTTTTTCGGTTTGATTTATCATAAACATGATATGCAATACCAAAAGTATTATAGGACAAGCCATTATAAACGGCGACAATACAGTTGCGTTGAAAGAGCACATCGACATCATAAATACCAATGCTCCCATTGTACTATTGCGTCCAATCAACTGATTGGCAGTAAGAATGGAATTAAACAAAAATGTTGACAACATAAACAAGAGGAATGCTGTTGTCTCCATGATGTATGGGGAAAGGTCGAGTATTCTTGCAACAAGATCATACAACGGCATTGTCAAATCTTCAGTTGCAGTGATTTGTTGAGGCATGATAAAACCCGGCAACCAAAATAAAATCATCACTGCAAAAATGGCAAGATGTTGTTTCAGAAAACTATGTTGAAAAAAAACAACCATAATGACACATTAAAGGTTCATAAGGTCGATCCCTATGTCATGACGATAGTTGACGCCATCGAATTTTATTTTTTCAACATTATGATATACCTTGTTTCTTGCTTCTTCTATATTGTTACCATGAGCTGTCACTGCTATAACACGGCCGCCGGCAGTTACTATATCTCCATTTTCATTTTGTTTTGTGCCGGCATGAGCTATGAAACAGGAAGGAGATATATCATCAAGCCCCTTAATAATCATACCTTTCCGATATGTTTCGGGATAACCGCCGGAAACCAACATGACGGTAACAGAAACGTCATTACTCTTTTTGAACTCTACTTTTTTGATGTTGCCTTCGGCACAAGCGGCAAGCAAAACTGCAAAGTCGGAATCTATACAAGTCATAACACCCTCAGTCTCAGGGTCTCCCATCCTTACATTATATTCTATCACATAAGGGTCTCCACCAACATTCATCAAGCCGAAGAAGATAAATCCTTTATAATCAATATTCTCAGCCTTAAGACCGTTAATGGTAGGTTTAATTATTCTGTTTTCAACTTTCTCCATAAACTTGGAAGTGGCAAAAGGCACCGGAGTTACAGCACCCATTCCGCCTGTATTAAGACCTTTATCGCCGTCGCCAATACGTTTATAATCTTTAGCTTCTGGTAAAATGACATAATCATTTCCATCGGTAAGAACAAAAACGGATACTTCAATGCCTTTTAAGAACGTTTCAATAACCACTTTTGCCGATGAAGAGCCGAATTTACCGGACAACATTTCTTTGAGTTCAGTGCAAGCTTCATCTCTGTCATTAACAATCAAAACGCCTTTTCCTGCTGCGAGGCCATCGGCTTTTAAAACGAAAGGTGGCTTTTGAGAATCAAGATATCGAATACCTTCTTCAAAATTATCAGCAGTGACGGTAAAACAAGATGCTGTAGGTATAGAATATTTTTCCATAAACTGTTTGGCGAAAGCCTTGCTACCCTCCAACATGGCACCACGTTTGTCCGGACCTATTATCTTTACATTTTTAAGTTCATTATCTTGTTTAAAATAATCCACTATGCCATCAACAAGAGGCTGTTCGGGACCAACTACCACAAGGTTAATGTTATTCTTTAAGACAACAGTTTTAATAGATTGAAAATCAGAAATATCTATATTAACATTTTCTCCCACGGAACACGTTCCGGCATTACCCGGTGCTATATACAAATTATTCACCTTGTCGCTTTGAGCGATTTTCCATGCCAAAGCATGTTCCCTGCCGCCTGAACCAATAACCAAAACGTTCATTTTATCAAAATTTAATTCAACAATTCTTATTCACTATTTTTTCCATACAATTCCACCATTTTTTTGCCGCCATATCCCATGAGAAATCATTTCTTCTCACCCTGCCTTTCTGTATAAGTTCTTCTCTGACATCAGGATTGAGGACTTGTTGCATGGCAGAAGCTATAGAATCCACATTAAAAGGATCAACAAGCAAAGCTGCATTGTCGGCAACCTCAGGCATGGACGACACATTTGAAGTTATCACCGGTGTATCACAACGGAAAGCTTCTACTACAGGTATTCCGAAGCCCTCAAAATAAGAAACATAAATTGATGCCAAAGCCGCTGCAGTCACTTTGTGCAACTCATCTGCTGACAATCGTCCACAAAATACCACATCATTATTATGTGTCATGGCATTGTATGCACTTTCAATAGGCTGTGTCCACCAACGTTTCTCCCCTACTATCAACAATTTAACGTCCGAACCGGTATTCTTTTTAAAAATATCGTATGCAGTAAACAATCGTGCAAGATTTTTACGTGGATGAAGAGACCCAACAAACATAAAATATTGATAACCATTACAATAATGGTCTCTGATCTCCTTTTTTATGTCTTCAGCAACTGGAACAAAACCATCATTTGCTCCATTATACACCACATCTATCTTATCAGGAGAAATGCCATAACATTTGCAAATATCCTGTTTTGAAAACTCAGACACCGTTATCAGACGAGTTGCCTTGTGTGCAAAACGAGGAAAAAACTTTTTATAATGCCATAAAGCAAGACGAGGATAGTCATCCGGGAAGTGTTCAAACCCCAAATCATGAAATACAGCAAGTTGTGGTACATTGGTTCTTAAACTCAAATATCCGTCCGTAGAAAGATACAAGTCCGGTTTTATCTTACGCAATGCTCTTGTAACAGAAAATTCAAAATATATGATATATAAAAAAGGATGTCTTGCCTGAGGAAACAAAACCACAGGCTTTACATTCTCAGCAAAAACGAACATGGGATCCGGTTCTCTGTCAAAAAGAAAATAAAACTCAACATCAGGGTGTTGCAAAACAATACGTTTGAGATTTTCGTATGCCACCCAGCCGATTCCCTCAAGTTTGTTTTTGAGCATTAATCGTGTATTTACCGCTATCTTCAAAATCTCATTTTTTATAGTGGCAAAGATAAGAAAATCTTATTTATAAAGGTTCTGGATGATAATATTTTTGAAAATTTTAAAAAATTTTGAAAATCACTTGTATAAATATGGCATCTTTAAAACTTACACGTCCTCCAAAAACATCTTAATTATTTTAATATAGATTAAAAAGCAACAATAGAATCGCTTTCATTGGATATTTTCGGCATTATTATAGAACAATTCCCATAATTACAGAATCTGTAATGTCATTTTTTATATCGTTTTTAAGGATTTTGCTACAGATTCTCTATTGCATAAACCTTCAAAGCAGCATAAACTCAAACTCGAAATAAATGTTTATCAATCTTCGAATTACCAGCCTGAAGCCAGCACATCAGCTATATGGACAACTTTTATATCTATATTCTGTTTTCTTGCATAGCAATCAAGATTCATCAGACATGCCATGTCGTTGGTGACAAAATATTCAGCACCTGAATTCACTGCATCTTCAAGTTTATGTCCCGTCATTGCTGCAGAAATGGCATGATGTTTTATTGAAAACATTCCTCTTCCGAGACCGCAACATATCTCCGGATAACGCAAATCCACTATTTGTATTCCTTTGACATGAGACAACAAGATACGTCCTTCATCTTTCAGATTTAATTCTCTTAATGATGAACAGGAGTCATGATATACCACCCTGTGGGGAAATGATGCATTGAAATCTGTGAATTTCAACTTGTTAACAAGAAAATCAGTAAATTCATAAATATTGGAAACCAAACGTTTATACTCCAAGTGAGAAGCTGTATTGTGAAACAGATCTTTATAATGTGATTTTATAAAACCCACACATGAAGCATCTATACCAACGACAAGTCTGTTATTGGGAAAATCTTTCAAGAACTTCTTTCCCAATTCTTTGGCATCCTCCAAATTGCCGGAATGATATGCTATTTTTCCACAACATGTTTGTTCATGATTATATTCCACAGTCACGTCGGCTGCATGTAACAACTTCAATACGTTCATTGCAGTCAAGGGATAAAACTGATCAACAATACAAGAGACGAACAAATCTATTGTCATGACA
The DNA here is from genome assembly GCF_056978975.1 of Candidatus Limimorpha avicola. Lineage (NCBI taxonomy): Bacteria > Pseudomonadati > Bacteroidota > Bacteroidia > Bacteroidales > Candidatus Limimorpha > Candidatus Limimorpha avicola. The sequence goes on along the minus strand of NZ_DBMCYK010000002.1, from coordinate 145,787 downwards.
TATTTTTTCTGCAAATTTATACAAAATGCGATTAAACAAAAAAATATTTTTCCAAAATATGAATATTCATAATATAGGATTGATTATAAATCCGAAATATTTATAAACTTGTTCTTTGACAAGTCCTCCCAAAACAAGGGGTATGATTTTTCTACAATGTTATGGCTATCTATTTGTACTGCATTTATCTTAAAGCAAAGAGGAGTTAATGCCATAGCTATACGGTGGTCTTGGTAAGTATTGAATTTCAAAGGATTGTCTGGCTCGAACACCGGCAATGTTTCAGGAGATTTCATTATTAATATATCCTTTGATAATAGTTCAAAGTCAGCACCTATCTTTTTCAGCTCCGTCGTCATAGCTGACAATCTGTCCGATTCTTTAATCGTAACATTTTCAATACCGGTAAAAACAGCATCAACTTTCAATGCGGCACAAGTAGCAGCAATAGGAGGAAACAAATCAGGAGTATTCAAAAAGTCATAATGTATCTTTTTAACATCCATTTCGTTACGTTCCAGCAAGACACCGTTTTCTCCACAAATGGTATTTACCCCAAGTTGTTGAAAAAAATCGGCTACTGCCATATCACCCTGTGGAGATGACATGTCAAGATTCTCCAACATAACGGTAGCATCGCCATGAATAGCAATTATCTCATACCAAAACGCTGCTGAACTCCAATCCGGATTGACGACATAATCAACATTAGAATATTTTGAATGCGGTACAGTAATATTCAAGCCGTCACGAACTGCATTGACACCGAAACTATTCATCATTTTTATCGTCATATCAATATATGGCATTGAACTGAGATTTCCCGTAAGATGAACATGTAATCCGTTTTGCATCAATGGAGCAGCAAGCAACAATGAAGAGGCGAACTGACTGCTGCAATCAGTGTCAACAGTAACATTGCCGCCATTGATAACAGCACCTTCTACAATCAAAGGCGGAAAACCATCATTATCTCTGTATGTTACAGATGCTCCAATACTTCTCAATGCTTCTACGAGTGGTCCTATTGGACGATGGCACATTCTTTCATCCCCTGTCAGCAGCCAACGACCTTCTTTCATTGTCAATGCTGTAAGCATAAACCTTAATACCGTACCGGCATTGGCACAGTCAATGACAGTAACACAATCATGTTTTTTATCAACAAGAGCCAACAAGTTATTAAGCAACATTGTATCGGCTGAATGAGATAAATTGTCAATTTCAGAACTTAAAGCGCCATAATACTTTATCATCAAAGCCCTGTTGCTCTCGCTTTTACTTCCATCCAATATAATATTAGCATTTGCTTTTCCTCTAATAGGCGTTATTGTCATAATTTTATCATTCAAGGTCTGAAAAACTTAATCGACACAAAATGTTTTATATTTTAATGTTATTTATCATTTAGACATGTCTTCTGCCATTTCAACATAGCATCAACAGCATTTTTTGCCTCATCAAAAGAAACCATGACATCTATTACAGGCTTCTGCATGCCTTTCAATAATACAAACCTATATTCTCCATCATGGTTTTTCTTGTCGTGAGTCATTATAGACATGAGTCTGTCTATATCCATATCATTTACAATCAATTTATTAAAAAACTTGTTATATATTTGACGGTATTGTTTCAATATTTCTTTGTTCAATCCTATCAATTTCACAGATAGCCACAGTGAACAGTACATGCCGAGAGCCACACATTCGCCATGTGACAAACAATTCTCATCCTCAACAAAATATGACTCTATGGCATGACCCACAGTATGACCGAAATTCAATATTTTGCGTGCAGAATCATCCCTCTTGTCTAAATCAACAATACTTTGTTTCATGAATACAGCCGGCATAATGAAATCAGTATAGTTATCTTTTGACAAATCAAGCATTTTCTTATCGATGACAAATCCGTATTTAATCATCTCAACCATACCTGACAACAATTCTCGTTTTGGCAATGTCATAAGAAAATCATTTATAATCAAAATAGCCTGAGGTTCAGCAAAACTACCGACAAGATTTTTATAATTCATAAAATCAACACCTGTTTTTCCTCCAATTGCAGCATCTGTCATTGCAAGCAATGTCGTAGGTACATTGACAAAATCCACTCCTCTGAGAAATATTGATGCAATAAAGCCTCCAATATCAGTTACCAAGCCGCCTCCCAAATTTATCATCAAGGAATGACGTGAAGCATTATTTTCAATTAATTTCTTCAAAACTTTTGATACAGTTTTCAGATTTTTATTTGTTTCACCATGTGAGATAGTAACAACAACATAATTATTCGTATCTACCAAATCTGAAAATAATGGTAAACAACAACGTCTTGCATTGTCATCAGTAAGAAGAATTACCTTATCATATTTTTTTACAATATTTTGGAATTCATCAATATCGTTTTTTGTCAAAATCATAAACTATAATATTATCAACTGTCATGAAACGATGGCAGGAACAATTCCAATGGTTTATAAGGCAGAGCCAACATATCCCCTATTTTACGATTGGTAAGTTTACCATTATACATATAAACACCTTTGGCAAATCCGTCATTAAACTGCAACAATCCGTTTATTCCGTTTCTTCCAAGACAAAGCATCTCATTAACAAGAATATTACTTATTGACATTGAAGCTGTATGCGATACTTTAGAAGCAATATTTGGCACACAATAATGTGTTACTCCATATTTACTAAACACGGGAGAAGAATGTGTTGTCATTATTGATGTCTCACAACAGCCACCTTGATCTATGCTGACATCTACCAATACACTGCCATCTTTCATTTGTTGAACCATAGATTCTTTAACGAGCAAAGGTGATCTGAAATCAGATGTATGTTTTGCACATACCAATATCTCAGTATCAGTCAAAAGCTTTGTCAACACATCCTGGTCATACATATAAGTGAAAATATTATTATTGAATGTATTACTAAGTTTACGAAGACGGTCTGTCAACGTATCGAAAACAGAAACGCGACAACCCAATCCTAAAGCCACCCGACACACATTAAGAGCCACAGTACCGGAGCCGATCACAACTACATCAATTGGAGGCAATCCTGCAATAGCACCAGTCAAAGTTGAGCATCCCCATTTTGAATCACATAGATATGATGCTGCAATAAGTACTACAAGTTGCCCTACTATTTCACTCATGGCATAAAGCAATGGGAAATGAGTTTCTTTGCCCTGTATCAATTCGTACGATATAGCAGTTATTCTTTTGCTGCTTAAATGTTGCAAATATGATTTTTGGGTTTGGTGCAAACAAAGAGATGACAATAAGACAGCATTATTTTTCATCATCTCAATTTCTTCTTTTTCAGGAGGGAAAATCTTAAGCAATACATCAGAGTTCAAGATTTCCTCTTTTGAATCCGTTATCAAAGCCCCTGCTTCAGAAAATGATGTATCATTAAAGCCGGCAGCATTCCCGGCACCTTTCTGAACAAGCACTACATTGCCATCGTCAACAAGTTTTTTTACTGCGGATGGAGTTAATGGAATACGATGTTCATCATGATGATATTCTTTTAAGATGCCAAATACGACGTTGTTTTTATTTTTTGTGTTCTTCAACATTAATGTCTCCGTTGCAAATCTATATTTAACATTTTCATCATGTATCATAACAACAATATTTTACAAAACAACAATTATATATTATATCAGTTCACAAGTTATAATGCGACTATCATTATTACAGCCAAGGTCTATTGAAACCTTGATATAGTGTTCGGGCATCAATGGAGCAATAAGTTCCGGCCATTCAAGCAGACACAAGGCTCCTCCATAAAAATAGTCTTCATAACCAATATCATATACTTCCTCAAGTTTTTTTATTCTGTAAAAGTCAAAATGAAACACAGACGCACCTTCTTTTGTAAAATATTCATTAACAAGAGCAAACGTAGGACTATTGACTTCATCTGACACTCCCAAAGCATGACAGATATTTTTAATCAGTGTAGTCTTGCCTGCACCCATTTGCCCATAAAAAGCCATGATATTGGATTTTTCTCTCAAACCAAGAAGATAGTCTGTAACAACAGACAACTCATCAACACTTTTAATATCAAATACCTTTGGAATCATATAATGATGTTTATTTTGATTTTAAGAATGTTACAGGAACAAGTATCTCATTCATTGAGATTCCTCCGTGCTGGAAAGTGTTTCTGTAATAATTTACATAATAGTTATAGTTGTTAGGATAAGCAAAGAAGTCGTTAGAATGGGCAAATACGTATGAAGTACTTACATTAATACGAGGCAGATATATTTTTTCAGGATCTTTTATTTCAAACACTTCTTTTGCATTATATTTAAGACTTCTGCCATATTTGTATCTCAAATTGGTATTGACAGCCTTGTCACCAAGTATCTTGACAGGATTTTTAACACAGACCGAGCCATGGTCTGTCGTAATAATAAGGTCACATTTTTTTTGTGCAATAAAGCGAATCATATCGTACAAAGAAGAATGTTCAAACCAAGAAAGCATCAGGGAGCGATAAGCCTCTTCATCAGAAGCAAGTTCCCGGATAATTTCCATTTCAGTTCTTGCATGCGACAGCATATCAACGAAATTATACACAATGACATTAAGTTTATACTGCATCAGATTAGGCATTTGCTCGAAAAGTTTCTTACCGGCAGCGAGATTAAGGACCTTGTTATATGAATACCTTACATTTTTACCATAACGACGCAGTTGTTCACCCAACAATTCATTTTCAAATTGATTTTTAGTGCCTTCGTCTTCCTCATCCACCCAATATTTAGGATAACGGCGACGTATTTCCAAAGGCATGAGACCCGCAAATATGGAATTTCGTGCATATTGAGTCGTTGTAGGCAATATGCTGTAATAAATATCATCTGCCTCGACACGAAAATCAACTTCTATCAAAGGTTGGATAGCTTTCCACTGATCATAACGCAAATTGTCAATAAGAATAACAAACAAAGGATTGTCGTCATCAGTCAAACGAGGCAAAATTTTGTTTTTAACAAGAGTATGCGACAATACGGGTTTATTAGCAGTATTAGGTTGTACCCATTGTATATAATTTCGTTCGACATAACGTGAGAACAAATTGTTTGCTTCTTGTTTCTGCATGGCAAGTATCTCTTTGATACTTTCATCAGCAGACTTTTGTAATTCCAGTTCCCACCGTGTCAGATTCTTATATACATCTATCCATTCTTCATAGTCGAGGTCATTATTAAGATTCATTCCTATTTTGCGAAATTCCTGCTGGTACTTTGAAGTAGATTTCTCATCCACGAGTTTTCTATTCTCAAGATTTCTTTTAAGAGACAACAATATTTGATTGGGATTAACAGGTTTTATAAGGTAATCGGCTATATTGCTGCCTATTGCCTCTTCCATAATACGTTCTTCCTCACTTTTTGTTATCATCACTACAGGAAGATTTGGATATTCCTTTTTTATCTCCTCAAGAGTTTCAACACCTGAAATACCCGGCATTTGTTCATCAAGAAAAACTATATCGAAATGACGTTCCTTAACTAATTCAACAGCATCGCTTCCATTGTTGGTAGTAACAACTTCATATCCCTTTTTCTCCAAAAACAAAATATGCGGTTTAAGAAGTTCTATCTCATCATCTGCCCATAAAATGACTGTTTTTTCCATAGTCGTTGTTATTTTTGATTTAACAAAATTATAAAAATTTCTATTATTACAAGTAAAAACAGGCCATATTCGACAGATTTTAACAATTATTAACTTTATTTTGTTGCATTTTTTCAGAAACTTAATACTCTTTTACATTTCATTATTTGAAAAGCATTATTTCCGAGTGAATTTGTAATATAACGAAGAATTAAGAAAATTGTTGTTAAAAAGTTGTATCGAAAAAAATAATTTTACGATATTTTAGAAATGCTTAAAACATAATTGAAAATAAAATTTTGAAAAAAATCTTATTGATGATTTCACAGATAACAAAAAACCGGTCAAGCAACCGGATTAAAGCTGTGCCCATGAGAAGACTCGAACTTCCAAGAGCGTACGCTCACTACACCCTGAATGTAGCGTGTTTACCAATTTCACCACATGGGCTTTTGTTTTCAGTGCCCAGGACAAGAGTCGAACTTGCACGACGCAATCGTCACCACCCCCTCAAAGTGGCGTGTCTACCAATTTCACCACCTGGGCTTTAAACCGCTGCAAAATTACATTATTTTTCATTACGTACAACACTTTGCGGCGATTTTTTTAATTATTTTTGTAAATCTTTAATACTTAACAACTTTCAATGAATTGTTATTTGATGAAGACATCACATTCACAAAATACATGCCACTGCCAAGTGTTGTAAGAAAGTTCTGCAAACGTGCTGAGTCTCCACTGCAGTCATCTGCATAGATTAAAACTCCTAACTGATTGTAAACTTGAACACCATAAATGTCATCATCTAGAAATTCCACATTTACCACTCCATTTGAAGGATTAGGATAAACATTTATTATTGGAATCGTTTCATTAACTTCATCGACAGATAACGTCTGCATGGCTAAGGTAAAATCCGGAATTCCATATCCGTAATAATTGTCAGGATTATTAGTTCTATTAGCTGATTCTCTTATAATCTCTTTCAATGTCTCCGGCTCCAAATCAGGACGTATTTGCCACAGACATGTCAACATTCCGGTCATAACCGGTGTAGAGTATGATGTACCACTGCCATTATAAAAAGAACCATCGGGAGAAGCGACAGTTACATTTTCTCCATGAGCGACGACATCAGGTTTTATCCTTCCGTCATAAGAAGGTCCTATGGAGCTAAAGTAAGCAAGCTCTCCATTGACATCAACCGCACCTATTGTAAAAACGTGTTCTCCGTCAGCAGGGGCGCCTATATACGGATAGGTCCAACTTGCTCCATCATTACCGGCGGAATTTACCACTATAATGCCTTTTGAAGATGCAATTTCAGCTCCTATAGTAATAATACAAGTCTCTCCGTCCATATCGCTGTACGAATGGCTCCACTGAGGCATATCGAACTGTATATATCCCAATGACGAATTGATGACATCGACACCAATACTATCCAAAAGTTCAAGTGCAGAAACAAAGTTATATTCTTCAATAAGATTTTCTGTACGAGCATCTTCTGTCAGGCATAAATAGAATGATGCTTTAGGAGCTGTACCCACGTATGTATTCGGTATATTGCCACCGATAAGACTCCAAACAGACGTACCGTGAGAAGAAGATTCGTAAACCGTAGTACCTTTATTTACGAAATTTCTAGTACCCAAAAGCCGGTTCTCCTTGCGAATCTCCTCAAAAACAGCATGAGAATCAGCACCCATGAAACCACCATCACATATACCGATAAGCATACCTTCTCCTCTATAGTTGGCTTCATGTAAATTAATACCGTTCAATTGCTGAATCTGAGGCAGTGCATATCCGTAATAGTCGTCGAGTTTTTTAATATTTGCAAGTTTCTTCTTTTTATAATTTTTCTTTTTATGCAGTGCATACTCATAATAATCATCGAGCTCCTCATTATTTACGGGAATGTCATAAAATATGTTTTCTATATCTTCTTTAATAACTTGTTTAACTTCTCCATCAATAAATTTCATTGTATTTTCCACATAAGGAAGAGCATTGATAGCATTTATCACATTAATATCATTTGTCTGTATTGTAACTCCATTCAACCATTTGGAAGGATTGAGAATTACAGCGCCTGTTTGCTCAACACCTTGAATATAAGTATCATTGACAGGTATATCCAATTCATCTATGTCAATATTATATTTGTTTCTTCTTTCCAAGGCTCTTTCACTTAAAAACTCACCCGGATTATTTATTGAATAAGGTGAATTGTTTTTATCAGTAAACTGGACCCAATACTTTTCAGGCGCTATTTGTGCATAAGTACTATACATAATTCCACACAAAAACAATGCAGAAAAAAAACTTTTAACTTTCATCATATTTCTTTTTTTATTAATTTCAGAAACACTTTTCAGATGCAAATATACACATAAAAAAATAGGGGGATACAAAAAAGCGAAAAAATTACAAACATTTCATAAATACCGAATATGTCATCGTATTTCAAAAAGCAAAGATATTACAGGTATTGTTTTTGTCAGACAAAATTGCATATCTTTGCGACAAAATGTAATTAATGATGAGAATCGACATAATAACTTTATTCCCCGAGATGTTCGAAGGTCCTTTCACGGAATCCATAATAAAAAGAGCCATCCAAAACGGCATAGTGGATATTCATCTTCACAATCTAAGGGATTACAGTAACGACAAACATAAAAGAGTCGATGATTATGCATTTTCTGCAGGAGCAGGCATGGTCATGATGATAGAGCCGATTGACAATTGTATTTCGTACCTAAAAAAAGAACGTGAATATGATGATGTAATTTACATGTCGCCTGACGGTGAAATTTTTACACAGTCACTTGCAAACAGACTCTCATTGTATGAAAGTGTGATAATGTTGTGCGGACATTATAAAGGCATTGATGAACGTATAAGGGAACATCTTGTAACAAGGGAAATATCCATCGGCAATTATGTCTTGTCCGGAGGAGAACTTGCGGCTGCCGTCGTTACTGACAGTATAGTACGTCTCATTCCCGGTGCATTATCAGACGAGACTTCTGCATTATCGGATTCTTTTCAGGACGGATTGGTATCACCTCCGGTATATACACGTCCGCGAGAATACAAAGGATGGACTGTTCCGGAAGTGCTTTTATCAGGTAATGATATGATTATCAACGAATGGAAGCTAAACCAGGCAATAGAGCGCACCAAAGCACGCAGACCGGAAATGTATGAAATTCTGAAAAAAAAGTAATAAATGTTGTTGGTATTCAAAAAAATTGTATATTTGCACACTTTTTCCATGTAAAGATTAAAGATAAATAAATTATATCAGAGATGAAAAATGCGTTAATCCAATTCGTTGAAGATCAGGTACAAGTAAAAGATTTTCCACATTTCAAGGCGGGTGACACTATCACCGTAACTTATAAGATTGTTGAGGGAAACAAGGAACGTTTGCAGAAATTTCAGGGTGTGGTGTTACAACGCGCCGGCGAAGGTTCGCATGCTACATTCACAATTAGAAAGATTTCTAACAACATAGGCGTTGAGAGAATTTTCCCTATAGCATCTCCAATGATAGAAAGTATCGAGAAAAATAAAGAAGGTTATGTTAGAAGAGCACGTATCTACTATTTGAGAGGTTTGCGTGGCAAGAAAGCAAGAATTAAAGAAGTTATCCGTAAGAAATAAAACTTCATTTTAATAAATAAAAAAGCCGGTTTACATCTGTAAACCGGCTTTTTTATTACATGTCTGCATTTCTTTGATGTACAACCTCAAAACAAACTATTCCTGTTGCCACAGAAACATTTAATGAATCAATATCTCCTACCATTGGTATTATAAGATGTTCATCGGCACGTTTCAGATATGCCTCACTGATACCGTCTTCCTCAGATCCCATAATAACTGCCAATGGTCCGCTCATGTCATATCTCCAGATGCTATGCCTGCCTTTCTCAGAAAATGCCAGCACTTTCAAACCGCATGACTTGAGGTAATCTATGGCATCTTTTATATTGTCCACTCTGCATACATTAATTAATGACAAAGCTCCGGCTGATGTTTTCATGGCATCGCCATTTATCAATGCCGCTCCACGTGAAGGTACCACTATGGCATCGACGCCTGCTGCATAACAGGTACGCGCTATCGCACCAAAATTTCGTACATCTGTAACTCTGTCCAATATCACTATGAACGGCATTTTGCCTTCATCATAAGCCATACTCACCACTTCTTCAAGAAGTTGATATGAGATTTGACATGTAAAAGCCACTATTCCCTGATGATTCTTGCGTGTCAGACGATTCAATTTCTCTACAGGCACATGCTGCACAGGTACTTTATGTGTCTTTGCGTATGTCATAATCTCTGCAAGTTGTGGAGATTTAAGCCCTGACTGTACAAAGATTTTCTCTATATCCTTGCCGGCCCTGCACAATTCTTGTACGGGATGTATCCCGAAAAACATATTATTTTCCATAATGTTATCTTAAACAACGTTAGTGTCTTATGTTTCTGCAAATATAAAAAAAACTTGACAATTACTTCAGTTTTTAATGAAATAATCCTACTCCGATACAAATTATTACAAACATATTGTATGCGTACATTTGAATAGATTTTTTTACTTTTGTATCAAAAATTTTTTATTTGCCGCAATGTAATGAACAAGTACAAATGAAAACATTTACACCATATCTTATACTCGTTATATGCATGATTGTCACATCATGTTCAAGGAATGAGTTCATTCCTCAAGAAGGAGATATTGTATTCTGTGTAGCAGAATCTTCTGCCATGAGCGATGCGATAGTGGCTGCTACGGCAAAACAAAACGACTTGCAATACGACCATGTTGCCATTTTTGTTACTGTCGATAACAATGCTTTTGTTATAGAAGCATCGACAAAAAAAGGCGTTGGTTATACAGAATGGACTGAATTTCTTAATGCTGCCACAAAAATAAACGATAATCCGGGAATAGTCGTCATGAGATTGAAAAACAAAATCGACATGGATAAAGTGATAGAATCAGCAAAAGGACATATTGGAGAACCATACGACTGGTCTTTCAGACCCGATAACGGTAAGATGTATTGTTCCGAATTGATTTACGAATGTTACGTTAACGATGACGGAACACATCTGTTTAATACTAAACCTATGAATTTCAGAGACAAAGAAGGCAATATGCCCTTGTTCTGGATTGAATTGTCTGAAAAATCCGGTGAATCCATACCTGAAGGCGTTTACGGTACAAATCCCAACGATATGTCTAAAGAACCGTTTTTAAAGGAAATCCATCGGTATTTTTAACTTATACAATCAACAGACATATTTAAAACGTTTTTATGGCTTCGATGGAAATTTAATTCAGCAACAAATCTGTTGTATGAAACGCCATTAAAAACAATCGGCATATTTTTTATGATTTTGTCATATCATCTAAAAAATATTCCGAAATTTGCAAAATAAAATTATACGTAACCACGAACAATAATTAAAACATGAATGAATTAACAATGAAATGCATTTTTACAGGACTTGTTTTAATGTTGGGATTCAACATATATGCACAAAACATGTCTGCCGAACCTGTCGCCGGTAAGAATACTACTCGAAAAGTCATTCAAAACCACCTTGTTTATCCGGAAAGTGCATTAGCCGCAAAAATAAATGGGAAAGTGACCGTTTATTTCGATGTTGACAAAGACGGTATTGCTTCCAATTACACTGTAAGAGAATGTTTCGATGAGGAGTGTTGCGCTGAAGCAATACGTCTTGTAAAACAAATTTTATGGATTCCGGCAAAGAAAGACGGCATACCTATTCCCTCTAAACATGAATATACAGTTGAATTTTCAGCAAAAGCATATAACAAAATGTATTCCAAGTCTCCGAAAATAAAAGTACCTCTTGATGATTATAAAGTTAAAAACGACAATAAAGTATATGAATTGGAAGACTTGACAACGGCACCACATCCCTATTTCTCCAATCCGAATGCCACATTAAACGGATATTTCCTTTCTGAAATGCGTTATCCGGAACAAGCCAAGGAACTTGAAATCTCAGGTACTGTAATACTCAGTTTCACTATAGAAACAGATGGCACTGTTGCTAATATTACAGTCGATAAAAGCGTAGGTGGAGGTTGTGACAACGAAGCCATACGTTTGGTACAAGACTTGTTATGGATACCCGGAATGATTGACGATTCACTGGTCAGGACTAAATATCAACAGGAAATAACATTCCAATTCGGTGAAAGAAATTACCACGACGGCAACACCTATTAATATTGTAAATATTTTGTAAACCAAAAAATATCGACACATGAAAAAACTGTTTTTCCTACTGTCATTTTTCTGTATTTCTGCAATGGTTACATTTGCTCAAAATGTAGAAAAAGATACATTATGGACTCATGGCGGTAAAATTGGAATTAACCTTTCCCAAAGTTATTTCAACAATTGGACTTCCGGAGGTCAAAACAATATCAATGGATTAGGCATACTGAAATACAAAGTCAATTACCTGAAAGACAAATCAAAATGGGAAAACAACTTTGATTTTGCCTTAGGCTACACATATTACGATTTTGACAAAAAGCCTGTAAAAACCGACGATTATATCAACTTAGGCTCTCTCTACGGATATGATATAGTAAAAGACAAATTATTTCTGACATCAGAATTGAGTTTCAAGACACAATTTGCCAATGGTTATGAGTATTCAAAAGACAGCACCAACAAGATTTCCGGATTCCTTGCGCCTGCATATTTGGCATTAGGCATTGGTGCACAATGGGTTCCATGTAAGCATTTTTCATTGACATTATCGCCTGTAACAGGACGCCTGACTATTGTCAACGATCAGGAATTAGCAAATCAAGGCGCTTTTGGAGTTACAGGAGCAATAACGGATACACTTGGAAACATTATAGAAAAAGGGAAACGGACACGCTTGGAACTTGGTGCTCAAATTACAGCAAAATTTGAATATGAAATATTTGAAAATGTGACGTTCAGTTCGAAATTGGGAATATTCTGCGATTATATTCACAGTAGAAAACTCAATGCTCTTGGTGAGAAGTACAAATGTCGTCCGGATTTCGACTGGGACAATGCTCTTATTATGAAAATCAACAATTGGTTGAGTTGTAATGTAACAGCGCATCTCATTTATGATGAAGATATCAAGCCTATTGAAGGCGAATCTTTCCTTCAGTTTAAAGAAGTACTTAGTATTGGCATATCATACAGTATCCCTTGATAATGACAAAAATAGGACTATTATCGGACACTCATGGCTGGCTCAATCCCAAAGTTTTCGACTTCTTCAAAGACTGTGACGAGATATGGCATGCCGGCGACATTGGAGACATCAGTATAGCTGATGACTTATCAGCTTTTAAAAAGTTGCGTGCTGTCTATGGCAACATCGACGACTTTGATGTACGCAGAGAATATCCTAAATTTCAAATTTTTACTGTGGAAGATGTGAAAGTTGTCATGACACATATAGGTGGCTATCCTCAACACTATGAAATAGGAATCAAAGATTTGCTTATAAAAGAGAAACCGGATATTTTTGTCAGCGGACATTCACATATTCTGAAAGTAATGCGAGATGAGAAACTTAACCTGCTTCATCTCAACCCTGGTGCTGCCGGTAAAAACGGTTTCCATAAATCACTGACCATGTTACGTTTCGATATTGAAAGGAAAAATATACTTAACCTCGAACTGTTTGAAGCCACCCGCCAATAACTGAAACCGACATGCCGAATTTGACACGTTTCTGCAAACATGTTCTTGTAAATAATTATTGCCTTGTTAACGTAATCTGTCAACAGACTTTACCAATTCAATGTCTTTCTTGATTCCTCTTATTGCCATGACAAGAAATATCAAGTCGATGAGCAAAATAAAAATACCGAACTCGTACGAAACTTTCTCGCAACTTATGGTTTTCTGAATGTTTGATACATAATACAAAAACACTACGCCAATGAATACTACAGTAAGAAATATATCCAACTGACATAATTTCACTTGTTGTTCTCTATGTTTATAACGTATTGAGATAAACAAAGGCAATAAAATCAAAATGATGGTCAAGATAAGAAGTGGCAAGGTGTAAAGTTTACTAAAATATGTTGCATCTATTTGATTATTAATGCCTAATACCGTCAACTCCATATTTGTATCAATATGTTCAAATGATGCAATCGGAAAGAAAAACAGCAAGACTGTGATAAGAGCTGTTAAAAATAAATACAATGTTTGAATACGCTGAATCATTTTACTTTTTTATTTGCAAAAATAGTGAAATCACAAAAACAAATGCATAATTTTAGAATTTCTTTAACTTTTTTTGTGGTTTTATCAAAAATTTGTATATTTGCAGCGCCTAATGAACAAACAAGATTTGGTTTTTGTTTTCTTGGCAAAACAACTAAAAACACCCTTTAATACGGGTCGAACAAAATTCCCATCAATTTTTCATAAGAAATTTGATCTTTTATGTATGATATTTTTGAATTGAACGACAAATCATTAGTCGAACTTAAGGAAATTGCATTAAAACTTGGAATGAATGATATCAGTTCAGACAAAGAAGAATTAATTTATAAAATATGTAATTTCAACAGCGATAATCAAAAGCAAAATGTAGAAACTAAAGCGAAAGATGAGACTGTTAAGGTAAAAACGGAAAGAAGAAAACGAAAAAACACTGCCTCGCAAGAAGTTGAGAAGACGAATGTTACAGCCAAAAAACACGTCATTGATGACATATCTTTGAATTTAATGGAAGAGACATCTGAAGAAAATGATGATTTAGAGGTTCCAACTTTGGTTGTGGATGACAAGATACCGGAAAATGATGTCAAAGAAAAAATTGATGAAGAAGTAAAACCCAAACGTGAGAAGAGACCAAGAATCAGCAAGAGACCGGAAATAATAAAATCTTCCATTGAATCTTCCGATAATGAAACCGTACATGTTTCATATCCCAAAGCACGTTATGAAGACGGTCTCAAACGCAAGAATAACATTATGAATAGCGACGAGACTTCCGTCACTGATGACATTAAACAGAACAACAATACATCTAATAATACTGTTGAGGAAAAAAGAGAGTATTACGAACCGAAGACAACTTTCCAACAGAGTCAAAACCAACAACAGTTTATACAAAATCAACAGAACATAAAAAGGGAAGAATCCATTACTGAGTTCGATGGAATCGTAAAAGCAGAAGGAGTTTTAGAAATAATATCAGACGGTTACGGTTTCCTTCGTTCTGCAGATTATAATTATCTAAATTCTCCCGATGACATTTATGTTTCTCAATCTCAAATAAAACTGTTTGGACTTAAAACCGGTGATACGATTCTCGGAGTGATTCGTCCTCCAAAAAACGGAGAAAAGTATTTCCCGCTTATTAAGGTTGACAAGATAAACGGACGTAATCCTGAAGAGGTAAGAGACCGTATTCCATTTGACTACCTCACCCCTCTCTTCCCTGATGAAAAATTCAACATCACCGGACACAATGGATGTACCATTTCCACACGTATCATGGATTTGTTCGCTCCTATTGGCAAAGGACAACGTGGTCTTATTGTGGCACAACCTAAAACAGGTAAGACAGTGTTGCTTAAAGAGGTAGCAAACGCTATTGCAGCTAATCATCCGGAAGTTTATCTTATCATTTTACTTATAGACGAACGTCCCGAAGAAGTCACCGATATGGCTCGCAGCGTAAAAGCTGAAGTCATCTCATCTACTTTTGACGAACCGGCTGATAAACACGTGAAAATTGCCAATATTGTACTTGAGAAAGCAAAACGACTGACAGAATGCGGGCATGATGTCGTTATATTATTGGATTCGATAACACGTTTGGCACGTGCTTACAACACTGTGTCACCCGCATCAGGAAAAGTGTTATCCGGTGGCGTAGAAGCCAATGCTCTGCAAAAACCCAAACGCTTCTTCGGTGCGGCGCGTAACATCGAAAATGGAGGTTCCCTCACTATTCTTGCTACAGCTCTTATTGATACAGGTTCTAAAATGGACGAAGTCATTTTTGAAGAATTTAAGGGTACCGGCAATATGGAACTCCAACTCGACCGCCGTCTATCCAATAAACGTATTTACCCGGCAATTGATATTGTTGCCTCAGGTACACGTAGAGACGATTTACTCGTCGATGATATTACTCTCCAAAGAATTTGGGCTTTGCGCAACCATTTCGCCGATATGACACCTATCGAAACAATGGAGTTCCTAAAAGATAGAATATCAAAAACCAAATCCAACGAAGAATTTATCGCGACCATTGACAAATAACAATATTTCTCAATTATGAAACAAGGTTGTATCACTTTATTTTGATACAACCTTGTTTTTGACATAAATAGAATATAAATGCAAATTTTTGCAATATTTACATGCATATACACAAAACTACGACTCAGAATAAATGTCTTTTAAATCATCTGTAGTCAATCCATTAAAATCTCCGGAACTCAGTAATCCGACAACAACAGAATTTGTCTTGTCTTTGGCTAACAGTTCAAGAAGTTCCTCTTTAGTGTGAACTATTTGAATGTCATCACGAGAAAATCCTCTTTTTATCCTTTCATCCGTCATATTTTCCAGTCTCTTCAATTCAACTGCATGATAATCATAGAAAACTATTGCCTTGTCGCAATCATCCAAGCAGTTGGAATAATGGTCAATAAACACCTCACTAAGGCTGCTATATGTATGTAATTCAAAGACAATCAGTAAATACTTTTCTCTGTATTGCTCTCTCAAAGCCTTCACTGTAGCCAAAACCTTTGAAGGTGCATGGGCAAAATCACGATAAACTGTATTAGATTTTGTCTTATCCTCAAAAATAAGTTCCAAACGGCGCGATGCACCCTTAAATGTACTTATTGCATTATAAAACACATCATCAGATATGCCTATTTCATTACATACAAAACGGGCGGCATTTATATTCTTCATGTTATGCTGACCGAAAACCAAGACAGGAAGCAAACTCCCGTCAGGCAAGACAAGAAAGATCTTATTGTCAATATGTTTAAATGGATGAATGTCATAACCCTTAGTAAGACATTGTGTTTTTGAAGCAATCTTTTCAGCCTCTGTATCAGTCTTGTCATAAATAAGACAGCCATTAGGTATTATTGTATTTGCAAAAATCTCAAACTGTTCTACATAATTTTCGAAAGTAGGAAAAACGTTGACATGGTCCCAACTAATACCACTAATGACTGCAATATCAGGCTTATATTTATGAAATTTTGGCACTCTGTCAACAGGAGATGTCAAATACTCATCACCTTCAATTACCATGTATTTTGCCGATTCACTAAGACGTACCATAACATCAAAGCCCTCGAGTTGAGCGCCGACCATGAAATCTGTCTCAATACCGGCATATCTCATAACATGAAGTATCATCGATGTTATGGTAGTCTTTCCATGACTTCCTCCTATTACAATACGGATTTTATCCTTACTCTGTTCATACAGAAATTCCGGATAAGAATATATTTTCAGTCCCAATTCCTGAGCACGAAGCAATTCCGGATTATCCACCCTTGCATGCATTCCCAAAATCACTGCATTGTATGTGTCATCCAATTTTTCAGGATGCCAGCCTAACGATTCCGGCAGAATACCTTCATTTTTAAGTCTCGTCCGTGAGGGTTCGAAGATCTCGTCATCTGAACCTGTTACATCGTAACCCTTTCTGTGCAAAGCGATAGCAAGATTGTGCATCGCACTACCGCCAACTGCTATAAAATGGACTTTGTTCATTATTTACTAATCAAAACCTTACGTGATGTATTATTGCCGTTGACATCAGTGATATTGACATAATACAATCCATTAGCCCAAGATTTTACATCAATTGCAATATTATCGGAATTACCTGAAACAGCGAACACCATTTGTCCTAAACTATTGTAAACAGTAACATTCTTAACATTAGCACCTATTATATTCATCACGTCGTTTACAGGATTAGGAAAAACTGACACTACTTCAGCAGTATTTTCTTTTACAGATGTATATGTGCCATTAGAAGTAAAATCAAATGACAACTCATGTTCGAATATATTGGTTATAGCATTTGCCTGTACAAGATTATGACCATTGGAATCAGTAATAAGAAGCATACCTCCACCAATGCCGTTATCGGTAGTACTTATCAAGCTGATACGATAACAGTTGTCTGCCTCGGGCAATACCAATTCATAGGTATAAGCATGAGAACCTTCTTCGAAAGTATAAGTCGTTAACAATTCGTTTGTTGTCATGTTTTTAACTTCTATATAAAGTTCCTCCGGTTCTTTTGGAGATTTGACCTGCATTTTGAGATAGCCGTCAATTTCAGGAGCTTCTGAAATGGTTTTAGTGGAATAGTTATCAAAAGGACAAGCATCGTCATTTCCGTTCACTTCAGTAACACATATTGTAATAGTTGTATTATTCATAATATCAATCTCCGGCAAAGAGATGGCTTGTGATTCACCTGCCGGAATATTACATTCCAAATCATCCTCCCAAATAACATCATCATTATCTCCAAGTACTACAAAATGCAAAGTATTGATAGCCTCAGTGCCGGAATTTTTCATAGAAACACGTACAGGAGTAACACCGGAACAATTATTTGTCACAACTTCGTCAACAGAGAGAAAAGCCACATCATAAGCTGGTGTCGGTTCCGGTTTCATTGAAAGTTTCACAGTTTGATAGACTTCCTTAGTAGAAAAGTCTTGCACCCAAGCCACAAGGTCACAATTCTCTTTCAACATTCCACTCATATCCAGTACCTCTGTCACTGTCATCGACTCGCCGGAAAAAACCGTACCATTCTGGTCAGGGAGAAAATCTCTAACTACAAAGTTGACTTCCGACATGCCTTGCCATGATTTTTGAATATGCGACTCGGTAAAAGCAATCATCACTCTTAAATTGGTAGCGGAACAATCGCCAACCTTATTTACTACAGCAGTAACCTCACAGAAAGAAGACTCCAACCATTCATAACTTAAATCAATGGTAAAAGGACTTTCAACAGAAATACGTTGCTGGTAACGTGATAAATAAACGGAATAATTGGATTGAGATGCGTCACCTCCTCCTGAGTGTGTCAATATTCCGTCCACTTTAGCTGTAGGATAGCTGTTTATACTGTAAAAATTAGCTCTTGCATTGGTTTCCTGTGTATAGAACGCATCCGTCGAAAAAGCACTTGTATGTACGGCAACAGGCGCTATACTAAGACCTTCCTCCAACATCTGAGCTATACCATTGGCTGCAGCTGGACAATATGGACAGTTGACCCCTGTAAATATTTCAAACAAAACACATTCACGAGCAACATTTTGTGCCGTAATTGTACAGCACAACATAATAAAAGCACTTAAAGTCAGATAAAATTTCTTCATGATTAACTATTTTTATTTATTGTGCAAAATTAATACTTTTTTTTAGCAAAAATAGGATAATTGCGAGATTTTTAGCAATTTTGCATTTTCAACCGTTGAATATGATTCTAGACAATAATTTGATAAAGCATTACACTGATTATCTGCGTTTGGAGTTGTCTTTATCTGAAAACAGCATAGAGTCTTATAAACATGACGTCACCTTATTCATGCAATATATTGAAAACTCGAACAACACAAAATCTCTTGACGACATATCGTACGATACGATAGAATCATTTCTTGAAGAGATTTACAGACTTGGATTAAGTTCAGTGTCACAAGCCAGAATTCTTTCCGGATTAAAAAGTTTCTATCGTTATCTTAATCAAGAAAAGATTTGTAACAATAATCCCACTGCTGTTATCAACACTCCTGCAATAGCGAGGCTTATTCCTGATGTTCTCACTTTTGAAGAAATAATGATAATGATTGATGAAATAGATTTGAGCACTACTTTCGGACACAGGAATAAAGCTATAATTGAGGTTATGTACAGTTGCGGTTTAAGAGTCTCAGAAGTCGTATCACTGAAAATAAGCAACATCTATTTCGAAGACGGATTTATCAAAGTTTGTGGCAAAGGTGATAAAGAAAGACTGATACCTATATGTCACGATACGATAAACACCTTGCTGTTATATATAAGACAATGCAGAGTACATCAAAATATAGCACCAAAATATTCTGATATTGTATTTATCAGCAACAGAGGAACCTCATTGACAAGGCAATCGGTATTTCTGATAATAAAATCGGCAGCTGAAAAAGCAGGTATCAAAAAAGAAATAAGTCCACATACATTGAGACATTCTTTTGCGACACATCTTTTAGAAGGAGGAGCTGACCTTCGCGCCGTACAACAAATGTTAGGGCATTCAAACATCACTACTACGGAAATATACACTCATGTCTCAGACGAACATCTCAGAAAAGTGATAATGGATTTTCATCCACATTGCCGTAAATAATTTAATATATTGTTATTAAATATATGAATTTAAAGTGTTACTTTAAACTGTTTCAATATTTCCCTGAGCATCGACCGAAACACCCCACACTATTTCAACAAGTTTACCAGACTCAAAATAAAAATCCAATCTTAAATCATCATATATAAGACAGTCTCCATTTTCATCACATTCTTCGCAACATTCAACAATATTATTCTCTCTCATAAGTTCTTTAATACCTATTTTATCAAGTTCAAAGACTTTTTCTCCATATAACAATGCCTCCTCATTACAAATTGAAAAACTTGATATCACAGTATTTGTAACACCTTCAAGATAGATCTTCATACATAAAACTTCATAGTCAAAAGAAATCAATCTGTTGTAATCATCAAGAGGCAATAATTCTTCTTGATAATCAGGTTTACCCAAATACTTGATAACGTCGTCAAGCGACATCCCGAATGGCAATTCTCCATAGCCTTCTAATGGTTTAATCGTTAAATCTTTCATAACTATATTATTAGGTTATTCAAATCTTATTGATTTAGATGGTCTTATATTATTTATTAAAACTGTCGGAAGCATAAGCATAAAAATCCACAACAAAACAGCTGAAATATTCAGAAGTAATATATACCATATATTCAATTCTATAGGTACGGAAGAAAGATAATAAGATTCAGCCGGCAATCTTATAAAGCCTGTATATTTCTGAAACAGGCATAAACCTAAACCTACAAAATTACCGAGCAACATGCCAATTAGCAATAGCCGGCAAGATTTTCTCATAAATATACTTCTTATCAAACCGTTATCAGCTCCCATTGCCTTAAGCAATCCCACCGTTGATGTTTTCTCAAGTATGATAATCAACAACATACTTATTATCGTAATACCAGCAACAAGTACCATCAAAACTATAATAATAACAACATTCATATCTTGCAAGTCGAGCCAGTCGAAAATTTGCGGATAAGTCTCTCTTGCTGTCATAGATATTAAAGACGGTGGTAAACTATAATATATCAAATTATTGTATTCATCAATCTTGTTTTCATCTGTCAGCCATATCTCCAATCTACCGACGTGATTGTCTTTCCAACCGTTAAGACGTCTTATCTGATTCAAATCACAATATATGAAACGCTCATCACATTCATAGAGTCCGGTTTCATATATTCCTTTGACATTAAACTTACGACCACGAGCTTTCATATCGTTATCAACAAACCAGATCCTCACATCATCTCCAACTTTAAGTTTCATTTTTTCAGCTATTACTTTAGATAGCAAGACATCGTTGGAACGAAGAGTATCGCAATATTGAGGCACATCTCCATCAATAAGATACGAAGTTATGTAATCCCAATTATAATTTTCATCTACACCTTTCATAACCAAAGGATATATCTCATCCTCTGTCTTCAAAAGACCGGCTTTGTGCGCAGTTTGCTGATATGATTCTATAAAATGAAAGTCCAATCTATTTTTCAAAGCACTATCGCAGACAAACGGGGTCTCTTCCAAAGACTCATTTTGATTCAATGCCTGTACATGAATAGGAGAAACAAAACCTATGACTTTATCCTCAATTTGATTTTTAAAACCAATAAGTATAGATAAAGAAATCAACATGATAGCAACACCAAGAGCTACACTTGCAACAGCAAGACGCATGACTGTAGAGGATAGATTTTCTTTCGACAAAGAAAAAATTTTTGAAGCTATAAACGTCGATGTTTTCATATTTTTCTTAATATTGCAAAGATATACAAATATTTTACCATGACAAGATTTTTTTTGTTTTTCTTTTATTTAATATTTATTCACATTCATTTACAGGCACAAAGTCCACGTCCAATATTTGAAGCCGAAGAATCGGGTCCCGGAATATCACAAACAAAGTCATACTTACCTTTAATTAAAGGTAAAAATATTGGTGTAATAGCTAATCAAACAAGTATATACCACAACACACATTTAATCGATACCCTTGTAAGTGAAGGTATAATCGTAAAAAAAATTTTTTCTCCAGAACACGGTTTTCGAGGAAACATTGGAGAAGGATTACATATTTCGAATGGAATTGATGATAAAACAGGCATAGAAATAATATCATTATACGGCAACAATAAGAAACCAAAAGCGGAACAATTAAATGATATTGATATTCTTTTATTTGACTTACAAGATGTTGGGACGAGATTTTATACATACATTTCTACACTTACATACGTTATGGAAGCTGCAGCTGAGAATGACATCCCTGTCATTGTACTCGACCGACCTAATCCAAACGGATTTTATATCGACGGACCTGTACTTGAAAGTGAAAACTCTTCTTTTGTCGGAATGAATGAAATTCCCATTGTTTATGGTCTCACCATAGGAGAATATGCCATGATGGTTAATGGAGAATCATGGTTGAAAGACGGAATAAAATGTGACCTTACTGTCATACCCATGAGCAATTATGACAGACGTGCCATATATAAATTACCTGTAAAACCCTCACCCAACCTTCCAAACTGGGAATCGGTATATCTGTATCCTTCACTTTGTCTTTTTGAAGGCACTGTAGTAAGTGTAGGCAGAGGAACTGACAAGCCTTTCCAAATTTACGGACATCCTCAAATAAAAGGAGATTTTTCATTCACACCCAAAAATAACAACAGTGGTGCCGTACTTTTGTACGAAAATGAATTATGTCATGGTGAAAACCTTAATAAATATGCCCATGACAATAAAGACCATGAAGGCAAAATAGTGCTCGATTGGCTGGTTGACTCATATAATCAGTTGAAAGACAAAGAAGTGTTCTTCAACAATTACTTTATAAAACTAAGTGGGACAAAGTTGTTGCAAAATCAAATCGAATCCGGAGAAAATATCAAGAAAATACGTATAAGTTGGAAAGACGGCATAGAAAAATACCGAAAAATAAGGATAAAATATCTATTATATCCTGATTTTTAGACTAAAAAAAGACCTCAGCATAAGCATGTCAAGGTCTTAAAACATAAATCATGAGAATTATTTTCTACCCGGATAAACCTCCAAAGCTTTAGCGAGAACATTCATTGCATCAGTCAAATCATTGACATTCAGACAATAGCTTATACGCACTTCAGATGTTCCGAGTCCTTTTGTTGAATAGAACCCGCTTGCCGGAGCCATCATAACAGTTTTGCCTTCATAATTGAAGTCGGTAAGCATCCACTTACAGAATTTCTCCGAATCATCAATAGGGAGATGTGCCACTATATAAAAAGCGCCTTTAGGACAAGGGCAATAAGCACCATCTATTTTATTGATACCTTCGACCACTACATTCCGACGAGCTTCATATTCTTTCACAATATCTTTGAAATAGTCATCATCAGTATCTATGGCAGCTTCAGCGGCAACTTGACCTATGGAAGGTGGCGACAAGCGAGCCTGAGCAAACTTCATGGCAGTATTGATGACTTCCTTGTTTTTACTAACCAAACAGCCAACACGAAGACCGCATGCACTATAACGTTTTGATACAGAATCTATAAGTATAACATTATCTTCGACACCTTTAAGATGCATAGTAGAATGATGTTTGGAGCCATCATAACAGAACTCTCTGTAAACCTCATCGGCAATAAGAAACAAATCGTATTTTATCGCCAACTCACGCAATACTTCAAGTTCAGCCTCAGAATAAAGGTATCCAGTAGGATTATTGGGATTACATATCAAAATGGCTTTGGTATTAGGAGTGATAGCTTTTTCAAAATCTGCTATCGGAGGCAAAGCAAAACCAGTCTCTATAGAAGAAAAGATAGGTTTCACTTTCACTCCCGAAGTTATTGCAAAACCGTTATAATTGGCATAGAAAGGTTCAGGAATTATTACCTCGTCATCCGGATTCATAATAGTCATAAAAGCAAACAACAGAGCTTCCGATGCGCCATTAGTGACTATAATATCGTCCGGAGTTACATTGATATTGACCTTTGCATAATATTCGCATAATTTCTCACGATATGAAAGATTACCAGCAGAATGGCTATACATGATAACCTTTTCATCATAATTGTGTATAGCATTCAATGCTTTAGAAGTAGTTTCGATATCAGGCTGACCAATGTTGAGATGATAAACTTTAACACCTTTTTGTTTAGCGGCATCAGCATAAGGAACAAGTTTTCTGATTGGAGATGCCGGCATACTCTGACCCTTGATTGAAATTTTTGGCATATTACAATAATTTATAAAAGAGCCATCTTTTCAAAGATGGCTCTAATTTCTAAAAAAGACAATATTAATTTCTTGATGAAGCTGAATTAAAAGGGCTGCCGCTCGAGCTGTTATCTTTTTGGGGAGCAGCATCTTTAGCCTTTTCCAATACGGTACCCTTGATATGCAGTTTCACTTCATTGTTAACTTTGGCATTTGAAAACACAGTAATATACTTATTAAAAGAACCCGGTCTGTTAGTGTTTTTATAAGTAACTCTAACACAGTCGCTTTCTCCAGGTAATATAGGGCGTTTGGGCCATTCCGGGACGGCACAACCGCAA
This sequence comes from Candidatus Limimorpha avicola, assembly GCF_056978975.1. Taxonomy (NCBI): domain Bacteria; kingdom Pseudomonadati; phylum Bacteroidota; class Bacteroidia; order Bacteroidales; genus Candidatus Limimorpha; species Candidatus Limimorpha avicola. The sequence continues at coordinate 121,103 of NZ_DBMCYK010000002.1, read as the reverse complement.
CTTGATCGTGGTTGAGAAAGTATCAAAGGCTCATTACCTGTATTTACAAATACAAACTCACATGTTCCATTACCATTGAAAGTAATCTTTCCAAAATCATGTAGTGTCTCTTTAAATGTTATTTCCGGACCATTAGTTGTTGCGTCCTGTCCGAATGAGCATAAACTCAAAACAAATAACATGCTTAATAAAATCGAAACTTTTTTCATATCCACATTATTTAAACATGCAAATATACAAAATTTATCAAAAAACAACTCTTTTTTCTTTTTTTATTTTTTCAAAAAAAACATAAAATTTGCTTGACATATCAAAATAATGTCTATCTTTGCACTCGCAAAGGCGAGGTAGCTCAGTTGGTTAGAGCGTCGGATTCATAACCCGGAGGTCATGAGTTCAATTCTCATCCTCGCTACGAAATTTGCAATTAAGAATCAGCGCTTCACATAAGTTGCTGATTTTTTTGTGCTATAATGTATTTACTTGTATTACTTTCTCTCCTATCTCACAAGACTTGCCTTTTATATTCAAATTTTATGCTTTAATCTTAAAAATCAGCATTTCTTTCACTTTTTTAAGACATAAAGTGATATTTTTTTGTTTTGTCGATAATCGAAAACAATAAAAAAACTCACATTTATTAAATATTTTCAAAATGTCACAATAGTACAGGCATTTTAAATGTTTATTATAGATAACCACATTGAACTATCATGATAAATTTTAAAGATACAAAAGATAAATCATTGACAAACAAACTGATATCATTATATATCGAATCTTTCCCTTATAATGAAAGGCGCGACACAAATTATCTTTTAAAACTCGCCGAATCGTCAGATGCCATGCATTTCACTTCAATAAACGACGACGATATTTTATGCGGTTTGTTGATTTACTGGAATTTCAAGGACTTCTATTACATAGAACATTTTGCTATTTTCCCTGAGATGCGTAACAAAAAACTTGGAGAAAGGACACTGAGTTTATTCAAGGACAAGTTTCTTCCTTGCAGCATTCTTTTGGAAGCAGAACCTCCGCTCGATGAAATATCTATAAGAAGAATCAGGTTTTATGAAAAAAACGGTTTCACCGTATTAGAAAAAGAATACATACAACCACCTTATTCCGAGACAGGTGTCTCATTGCCGTTGTGGATTCTCGGCATCACCCAAGAACCATCAAAAACAAAAGAGTACATTGAAACAATAAAACAGCATGTATATCGAAACCATTATTGACAGAATTTAATATTCGAAGTCCTTTTCAGAACCGTCGATATAATAAACCATATAATAATTTTTCTTCAGGAAAACTTTTCTAACACCATAATCTGCAATTTTCCTCACCAAAATATTTTTGCAGTTTCGTATTTCAGCTCTTCCCGATTCATAAGTAATTGAGAACATGCTCTCGTCATGATTAAAATCTGCATGTGCCACGGGGGCACCGTCGCCCACCTCTCTTATTACAGTACCACTGTCTGTTCTAATATAGGCTTTGCCATCAGTTTTTATCTCGAAATAATTCATTTTAAGATATTTAAAACCAAACTGCACCGCTCTGAAGCGGTGCAGTGCACTAATTGTTATTTTTTTCTTGCCACTGCTCTTTTGGCAGCTTCTACAATATCCACAGTATCGAGGTGATAGTATTTCAACAACTCTTCCGGAGTACCGCTTTGTCCAAAAACATCGTCAACAGCGACCATTTCAACAGGCTTCGGGTCATACATTGCAAGAAGTTGAGCTATACTGTCACCCAAACCGCCATTACGCTGGTGTTCTTCAGCCGTTACTACACAAGATGTCTTTGCCACAGATTTCAAAATAGCATTAGTATCCAAAGGTTTGACAGTGTGTATATTGACAAGTTCCGCATTAATTCCCATTTCCTTCAATGCGAGTACGGCTTCCCATGCTTTCCACACGAGATGACCACAAGCAAAAATAGACACATCAGAACCCTCATGAATCATCTGTGCCTTTCCTATGACAAAAGGTTCATTTTCAGGGGTGAAGTTAGGTACTTTAGGACGTCCGAATCTTAAATAAACCGGACCGTAATATTCAGCAACCGCCATTGTTGCCGCCTTCGTCTGATTATAATCGCAAGGTACCACGACAGTCATATTCGGCAACATCTTCATCATGCCAATATCTTCCAGAACCTGATGTGTAGCTCCATCTTCGCCAAGTGTTACACCGGCATGCGATGCACAAATCTTGACATTTTTGTTGGAATAAGCCACCACCTGACGTATTTGATCATAAACACGTGCAGTAGAAAATATTGCAAAAGTTCCGGTAAACGGAATATACCCACCAATGCTTAAACCGGACGCGATACCAATCATATTGGCTTCAGCTATACCAACCTGAAAAAATCTCTCGGGAAAAGCTTTTTGAAAGTCGCCCATTTTCAATGAGCCAGTCAAATCGGCACAAAGACCGACAACTTTAGGATTATGTTTGGCTACTTCAAGCAATCCGTCACCAAAACCGGATCTTGTATCTTTATAATTTTGAACTTTTATTTCCATATCTCTTATTTTGACAACTTACAAATATTTATCACCTGTACGCTATATTCAATAATCTCCAAGTGTTTCTTTAAGTTGAGCCAACGCCTTAGCAGCCTGTTCATCATTAGGTGGTGTGCCATGCCATTTATGAGTTCCCATCATAAAATCAACACCCATACCCATTTCTGTTTTAGCAAGCAGGATCTGAGGTTTACCATTATTAGCGTTGTTGCGAGCCATTACAAGAGTATTCACCACTTCTTGCATGTCATTGCCATTGAGTTCCCAAACCATCCAGCCAAAAGATTCATATTTAGCTTTCAAGTCACCGAGAGAAAGCACGTCATCTGTAGAGCCGTCAATCTGTTTTTTGTTATAATCAACAATAGCAATTATGTTATCCACATTTTTCGCCGAAGCATACATGGCGGCCTCCCATATCTGACCTTCTTCCTGTTCTCCGTCGCCCATAAGGACGAAAACGAGATGATTGTCATCATTCAACTTTTTAGCCTGCGCCATACCCAATGCCACCGACAATCCTTGTCCCAAGGAACCACTTGCGACTCTTATTCCGGGAAGTCCTTCCGCTGTTGTCGGATGTCCTTGCAAACGAGTCCCGAGACGACGAAATGTGGCAAGTTCCGAAATCGGGAAATACCCTCTACGAGCCAATACGCTATATAACATAGGACTTATATGTCCATTTGACAAAAAGAAAACATCCTCCCCATTACCATCCATTGTAAATTTTTCAGGATTTATCTGCATTTGGTCAAAAAACAAGGCTGTCACTATATCAGCAGCACCCAAAGAGCCACCGGGATGCCCCGACTGACATGCATGCACCATACGAATGATATCTCGTCTCACCTGTGATGCAACATCTTTCAATTCATCGATTTTCATATATCAATTATTAATTTTCATAGTCTTTTTATCCCAAGCTTTAAATGTTTGTGGCTTACCATCAATATTAACCTTAAGAACATCACGTGTTATGGAAATAATATCCCATTTTTGAAATACCTTTTGATATTTATTATTTACAGGCACCACACTCACAACAGTAATATAGCCGTTTCCTCTTTCATAATATTCGTATGCCAAAGTCTTTCCGAGCGGTTTTGCTTCATTGCCGTTAGAAAACTTAATGCCAAAATACTTATCAGTACCTGAAAGCGGAACAACCCATCCCTTTGCCAAAGGATTCAACCAATATGCATCTACCTTCGAACCTTTCATATCCAAAGTCACACCATCACATATTTGCGGTTTATTGATGCCTAAATTTTCCGCACCTTCCAATTTAACAGTGAGAATATTGCCATCTTCTGTCTGAACGACATAATTTTCACCGTTTATCTCTTTAATAAAACCTTCAACTCTCTTGTTTCCGCATGAAATAAAAAATAAGGAAACCATGAACAATGCCATTACACTTAATCTCTTCATCTTTCTATTTTTTAAAATTTCTCTTTGCAAATTTAGAATTTTTAACGATATTGGATATCATTCTTTTTTAATATTTTTGCATAAATTTTCAATATGAAAAATCTTTCAGACAAGAATAAACCTAAAGAATTGGTTTTTAATGTTAATAATGATGATGAGTTAATGTCTTTCATCATCAGAACCATGAAAGGCATAAGTCGAAACAAAGTTAAAAAAATGCTTTCAGGGCATTTTGTATATGTTAATGACAAATGTATTTCACAATACAACTATCCTTTAACTGTCGGAATGAAAGTTAAAATAGTATCAGGTAAAGGAGGATATAATTTCAAGAACAAATGGGTCCATATTGTTTATGAAGACAAATATATTATTGTCGTAAATAAAAAGGATGGAATACTGACCAACAGTTTAAAATCAAGTGATATCAGCGTACAATCTATTTTGAATCATTATTTTGAAGAAAGCAAACAACGCTGTCATGCACATGTGGTACATCGTTTGGACAAATATACTTCAGGTTTGTTGTTTTTTGCAAAAAATAAAAAGATTGCTACAGATTTTGAGGAAAACTGGAAAGAAAAAGTTTATGACAGACGTTATATTGCCGTAGTTCAGGGTGAGATGAAAAAAGGAAACGGCATCATCAAGTCATGGCTTAAAGATGACAATATGTACGTCTCCCATTCAAGCAGATTCGACAACGGAGGTAAACTTGCAATAACGCATTACAGCAGACTTTATGCAGCCGACGGTTATTCTCTTGTCGAACTGCGCCTTGAAACCGGAAGAAAGAATCAAATCAGGGTCCATCTTCAGGACATAGGTCATCCTGTCGTCGGGGACAAAAAATACGGCAATGAAGACAACAGCATCGGTCGTCTTGCCTTGCATGCTTTCAAATTATGTTTCAAACATCCCGTCAATGGCGAGGATATGAAGTTTCAAACGGCATTGCCGAATGTCTTCAAATCAGTATTCTCGTGTTTTCCAGATAATTTTTCTCTTTAAAAAAGATTTACAATTGATTGAGATGATAAGCAACAAAGACACAGATTCATGATTCTTGGATTTAGTGACTTTATCATTACTGTTTTTTCTTCTTTTTAAAATATTTCTTTCTAAACAAAAACAATGTAAAGACAACAAACAACACCAGCAATATTATCAATGTAATAAGGGCATGGTTCATTCCCATCGGAGCAAAACCGAGCAACAACAATACCGGAAAGCCAAATGCTATTGCCGGAAAATTCTGTAACACAAGATTATTTGCAGCCGGAGTCTCAAATTTAGGATCTATTTCACGAAGAAGAATCATACCATTACTTGCGGTACCAGTCAGCATGCCGAACATACTGAAAAAACCTTCATATCTATAATTTGGATAAATCTGTTTAGAAACGATATTAACATAATAAAATGTTACCACTGCACCAAATGCACATACTAACAGGAATGGCCATACAAAATCTTTAAACTCCGCAAAACTTATGGCAGCAGTGCCGGATACTATCATGACATCAAAACAGAAACCGCTGATTCTGTTAAGAAGATAATTATTAACATATTCACGTTCAATAATTTTAACTTTTTTAAACAAACCCATCACCCATTTTACTAACACACCGAACAATGTTCCCAACAGGAAATTAAATCCCCACAACATAGGTTTTAATGTATTTGTCCCGAAATCTCCAAGGTCCATGCCTTGTATCCAATTGATGAACAAATAGACGAGCATATATACAAAAAGTGACAGACTGACTTGTATGGAAAGTTTGTCAACAGACTCACTGTCAGGTATTTCATTTTTACTTTCATAATCAGCAAGAGTATTGACATGTTTATATTCAGTAGTGTTGACCTTCAATTTACCTTTTTTACGAAGAACATTCATGTAAATGACACCAACAACACTACCAACAATAAAACCCATAGCAGCGATAGACAATCCGAAATCGGCACCTGAGAAATTTATACCTTGTTGGGCTGCCTTTTCTGCATAAATAATTCCAAAATTTAGCGACTGTCCGGGTCCTTGACCATATCCCATAGGCAAAAGCAAACCGGCAGCATAGAAAATCTTACTTCCGAAATAAAACATCACCATGGTAATGACAAGTCCAACTATACCTTGAATTATATAAGTGTTCACCGTCAAGATTCCAGTCTCTATTACCGTCATGGTACTTGATTTAGACTCTATCTTATTATTCTTTAAAGCTAAAGCGACAAAACCTATACCCAAAGCATGATAAGTTATAATTTCCATCGACTGTTTATTAATCAAACCCGTCATACCCGGTATTGCTTTAAATATCAATAATAGGGCTCCACCAAGAAGAGCTGACGGCAGAAGACTTTTCCTTAAGAACGGCACTTGTCGTCTCAGAACATTTCCTAAAAGAAGCCCTATCGCAATAATTCCGATTTGTATAATCCAACTCCAAACTTCCGGTGTGGCAAACGACATCACCAAATTCGTTTTAGAGGCATCGCAAAGTATTATCAGATTCATGACAGTAGTGTTTTTTGCAAAGATAGTAAAAGTTTTTACTATTATAAACATTTTTAGGAAGAAATTACATTTTTAGAGAAAATTTAACAAATAAAAACAAATATAAGCCCTTGAAAGATATGAAAACCGAAAAAAACAACTAAAAAACGATTTGCTTTCAAGGGCGAGTGAAGACCCGACGCTGGGAACGTCATATTATTAATTAAACTGAAGCAAAAGTACATCTCTATCTGTAGAAAATACCGTCATCAACAAGTTATCGTTATTATATTTTAAGTTTTCGGAAAAATTCCTATATTTTTCGAACATTATCCGGTATTCTATGTTATAAAAAAAGAGCCGACTTTTGGGAATCGACTCTTTAGATTTTGGTCAAACATATTTTTCTCTTGAGAAATAAATGCACGTAAGACAAAAACAACAAAAATAACTCACATGCCGCATGTTTGATTCCAAAACAACCAACCAATTTCATTTGCAAAGATAAATTATTCGTACAACAAATTCATTAACAAATAAGTTAACGGTTGTATATTATAAGTTAACGGTTAATTTATTTACAAAATCATTTAAAAAACTTCACGTCTCATCGATAAATTCATCATTTTTGTTGATAAATGCCTTTAAAATTGCTAAAAACATCATTTTATTTTAAGACGTTCCTCTAAAGCGAGCATGATATCACGATATTTGGCAGCCGTCATAAAATCCAAATCTTTGACAGCTTTTTCCATTTTTTTCTTTGCATTGGAAATAGCTGATTTAATATCATTAAGAGAAGAATATGAGATATTTATATCTTCTGCAACAAGATTTGATTTCGACCCAACATTAGTATATTCAGCAGATTGTTGTTTTCCGAATGTCTCTGTCCAGGTATTGTCAATAGGTTTCACAATAGTTTTAGGTATAATGCCATGTTTGATATTATACTCAGTTTGTTTTTCTCTGCGTCTTTGTGTTTCATCTATTGTTTTACGCATTGATTCCGTTATTTTGTCAGCATACATAATAACCTTACTGTCTGCGTTACGTGCTGCACGACCGGCTGTTTGAGTAAGAGAACGTTCTGAGCGCAAAAATCCTTCCTTATCCGCATCGAGAATAGCAACAAGTTGAACTTCCGGTATATCCAATCCTTCACGCAAAAGATTGACGCCCACAAGTACATCGAAATCGCCTTTTCTAAGACCCATAATAATCTCAACTCTTTCCAAAGTATCGACATCGGAATGTAAATAGCGAGTCTTCACTTGCAAATTATTGAGATAGCGTGTCAATTCCTCCGCCATGCGTTTTGTGAGAGTTGTCACCAAAACCCTTTGATTATTAGCAATAACCCTATTTATCTCATTTAGCAAGTCATCTATCTGATTGAGGCAAGGTCTGACCTCAATGACAGGGTCGAGCAGTCCTGTAGGTCTAATAATCTGTTCGACATATACGCCTTCAGTCTTTTGCATCTCGAATTCCGCCGGAGTAGCACTGACAAATATTGTTTGACCTGTCAAAGACTCAAACTCGTCGAATTTCAAAGGTCTGTTATCCAAGGCAGAAGGGAGACGAAAGCCATATTCGACAAGCACCTGTTTACGAGATCTGTCGCCACCGTACATGCCTCTAATCTGAGGAACGGTAACATGACTCTCATCTATTATGGTAATAAAATCATCAGGGAAATAATCTATCAGGCAGAAAGGGCGACTGCCGGGACTTCTGCCGTCAAAATATCTTGAATAATTCTCTATTCCACTGCAATATCCAAGTTCCCTAATCATCTCAATATCATGATTTACTCTGTCCTCCAAACGTTTAGCCTCTTCTATCTTACCTATCTCACGATAATATTCCGTCTGTTTGAACATATCAAGTTGTATCTCATTGACGGCAGTCTTAATCTTGTCTTTAGAAGTCACAAAAATATTGGCAGGAAACAAAGTCACTGTTGACAACGATTCCATTCTTCTGCCATTGATTGGATCTATGGATTCTATTTCATCTATCTCATCATCCCAGAATATCACTCTGTAAGCAATGTCAGCATAACCCGGGAAAATATCCACAGTATCGCCTTTCACTCTGAATTTTCCTCTTGAAAATTCTATATCATTTCTACTATACAGCGAATTGGACAGTTGAAACAACAACTCATCTCTATTAATTTTTTGTCCCAATTCAATGTTTATCACATTTTTGCTAAAATCATCCGGGTTTCCAATGCCATAAATACACGACACTGAGGACACCACAATAACATCACGTCTTCCGGACAGCAAAGCCGAAGTTGCACTAAGCCGCAGTTTATCAATCTCGTCATTAATGGCAAGGTCTTTTTCAATATATGTATTGGTTTGAGGAATAAATGCTTCCGGCTGATAATAATCATAATATGACACGAAATACTCTACAGCATTTTCAGGAAAAAACTGTTTAAACTCACTATATAATTGTGCAGCAAGTGTTTTGTTGTGACTCAAGACCAAAGCAGGTCTGTTCAATTCAGATAGAAGTCCGGCTATTGTAAAAGTCTTGCCTGAACCCGTCACGCCCAACAAAGTCTGATAACGTTCCCCTTCAAGAATACCTCTTTTCAACTGTTCTATAGCCTGAGGTTGATCTCCGGTAGGTTTAAAATCCGATACGAGTTTGAAATTCATAACACATAAAAACTAATGTCATCAATCACTTTACGACATCACCAATAAGATTAAAAGTCATTACTATCGGATAATGGTCGGAAATTTTCTCTTTTATTATTTTAAATGATTGATTATCAATTTTATTATTATACCACACGTAATCAATTCTAAGAAAAGGGAGATTACCGCAATAAGTCTCCCCTATGCCTTTTCCTTTTTCAATGAAAGCATCGTGAAGTCCGGTACTACGAATTATATGATAAGTATAAGATATGGGGGTATCATTGAAGTCACCACACAATACAAAAGGCAACTCATCATCTTTAATATGACTCAGAATAAAATCGGTATCGGCTGTACGTTTTTTAAAGCCCATCATCAACTTTTTCAACAAAGACTTGCCATATACATCAGAACCATCGACATAGTTTTTTGCGTCATTGACAAAAGAAATCTCTTCCTTAGTTATAGAAAAAGATACAAGATGAACCATTTCTATCAAAAACGAACCTTTCTCTCCGGCATTTACAAGTTTCATAATACCGACCTTATTCTCATTATTAAATAAGGAAGTCTGTTGTATATCTTCCAAAGGATATTTTGAAAACAATATCTTGCCAACCAATTCTTCATTAAAATAAAAATAGTCGCATTTTATCTTTTGAGAAAACTCCCGAGCATTTTTATCATTCCAATATCCGCTTTCAATCAGACAAATGACATCCGGGTTCTGTTCATTAATAATCCTCACGAGATTATCTTTTACCTCTTCTTTAGTTTTTTCCTTTTTAATATCCATATAATTGCCCACATTATACGACATTATTTTAAACTCGCCTTCGGTTTTTTTTTCAAAAAAACTAAAACCAAAAGATTTCATGACACAAGGGACAGACAACATCAGGGCAAGAAGCGGAATCATGACAAACCTTCCGGCTCTAAGAAAAAGCAAGGAAACAAATACTATAATATTAACGATATAAACAGGCCAAAAAAGCAAAGAAAGACATGAAGTATAAACAAAAAGAGTAGGATCGACAAACGGATTGACAAGGCATACGAAAAGACATATAAGACACAATAATCCTATTATTACGAAAAAAGTAATGAACAATTTTTGAAAGAATGAATGTTCTTTTTTCTTTGTATTATTTGCCGGCATAATCAATACTTCTTACTTTGTTTAAACAAAAACTCTTTCTCAGAATCAGAAAGACTCGAGTATCCATATTTTGAGATCTTGTCGAGGATATCATCAATAGCCATCTGTTCTTCAGCTCTTTCTCTATTATATTGTTCATCGGTTTTAGGTCTTTTATTGTAATCAGGCGACTTAAAGGTTCCGGATTTATATCTTTTTTTATATTTGTGAGAATGAAATTTAAAAATAATATAAACATCAGTACCTTTCATCAGCAGCCAAGTATATAGGAAGCCCCAAAAAGCACCACCAAGATGAGCTATATGACCACCGGGATTGTTTCTGTTTATGCTAAGGAAATCCACCACCACCAAGATAATTGCCACCCATTTCATTTTTATTTTACCCAAGAACAATAAGTTAACGTCATAATTCGGTCTTATCGTAGCGGCTGACACCAGAACGGAAAGCACTGAAGCGGATGATCCCAATGCCACCGAGGCATATACGGCATCCTCAAAAACCGGGAAAGTATTATATGCAAGGATAAAAAACAGAGCACCCGTAAGACCACCAACAATATAAGTATAAACCAATTGCCGTTGAGACATGAACTGCAAAAAAATGACACCTCCGAAATACAGTACCAACATGTTGAAAAACAGATGACCAAAACCTTCCTGGAGAAACATGTAAGTAAATACAGTCCACGGACGGTGAGCGAGGGTGGCGAGATTGGCCGGCACAGCAAACCAGTCAAGCATCAACGAGGTGTTGTTTTTAGCGAAAAGCCATGTCAATACATTGACAAACATGACGACAATCCACACAACTATATTGATCAGCATAAGACGCGACAATGCTGATTTCTGTAAGAAAAAGCCTTTTATTCTGTCAAAAACATTATATTGAAACGGGTTATTCACCATAGTCGTAAAGTTTTCCTTTCTTTTTCCAATACAATATCAAAACCAAACCAAACAACATACCGCCTACATGAGCAAAATGAGCCACATTGTCGATAGAAGTAAAACCTGAAATCAACTCTAATATACCATAAAACAAGACAAACCATTTTGCCTTAATCGGAATAGCGAAATAGAGATAGATTCTCGAGTTGGGAAACATCATTCCGAAAGCGAGGAGGATGCCATAGACAGCGCCGGAGGCTCCGACGGTAGTCATCAGGTTGAGATACTCGTCCATGGAAACAATGGTATTCCCCATGTTAACATTATCATAACCCTGCAATGTAGTAATATATTGTATATACTGAACCAATTCCTGTGTAAGACCTGCACCTATGCCACACACAAAATAGAAAAGAAGGAAACGTTTGCCTCCCCAATAATTTTCAAGTGTATTGCCGAACATCCATAAAGCAAACATATTGAAAAACAAATGTGCAAAACTGCCATGCATGAACATGTAAGTAACAAGCTGAAAAGGTCTGAAGTCAGAAGCACCAATATAATGCAATCCAAGCATATCAGTAAGATCTATACCCCAAACCATTTCCATGGCAATAGTGGCAAGAAAAAACACACCGTTGATTATCAAAAGATTTTTAACAACATTAGGCAGTATTGAGAATCTTGTTGGTCGAAATTGGAAATTATCGTTCATAATATCAATTAAATCTTGTTTTTAATTCATCAGCAGTCAAAATGACATAAATCTTTTTGCCATTGGGAGCCACCTCAGGCACAGAGCAGGCAAACAAACTATCTACTATATTCTGCATCTCCTTTATTGTCAATGATTGTGATTCTTTAATGGCAATTTGAGATGACATGGTACGAGCAAGATTCAGTTTTCTATCAAACTGCAGATCATTCATATTTGTTTTATAATTCTCTAAAATCTTATCAATCAATGCTATAGTATCCATATCTTTAGAATCTGCCGGTGTACCGTTAATAATAAAAGTAGATACATTGACAGCATCAATTTGGAACCCCAATTTTTCAAGTTCAGGTTTCAATTCTTTAAGCAATGAAGCATCTTTGTTATTCAATGTCAAGTGCAAAGGGAACAATTCTTGTTGTGATGCACGTACTGAAGTCTCCATCTCCTTAAGATATTTCTCATACAATATTCTTTCATGAGCCAAATGTTGATTTATCACAAGGAGTCCTGATTTCATCGAAGTCACTATATAAGGTTGAAACTGAATATACAAGCTATCAGGAGTTTCAGTCGGAATGCTTTCTGCCGTCAAAGGAAGAGAAAAGTCTTCATTTTTATTCAAATCGTCATATAAAAGTCTCCAGTTATCGCCTTTGCTTTGATTTACAGGTTTGGTTTCCATAAAAGGATTATATAAATCATTATAATTTATCTTAGGCTGTATAGGTGATATTTTTTTATCGCTGACCAAAGCAAAGTCTATGCCTGTCTCATTAGGATTATCGGTAAAATCAATAGTAGGCGACAAATTGAACTGTCCAATCGCCTTGCGCACGGCTGAATGCATTATGGCATATATCAGTTTGACATTTTGGAAGTTGACTTCAGTTTTCGTAGGATGTATATTGATATCTATCTCTTTAGGGTCTATTTCAATATTTAGGAAATATCCCGGAAAACAATCCTGAGGTATCAATTCCTTATAAGCATTTTCCACCGCATGATGCAGATAAGAATGTTTTATAAAACGTTTATTGACAAAAAAATACTGTTCACCTCTTGTTTTTCTAAGAAATTCCGGTTTCACCACAAAACCTTTTATGGAGACGTTTTCTGTTTCTTGTGAAACAGACAAAAGTCGTTGGTCATAGTCTTTTCCCATCAACCCTACTATACGTTGTTTCAGAGAGCCTTTGTTAAGATGATATATTTTTTTGTCATTGCTTGTCAACGTAAAAACGATATCAGGGTGCATCATGGTTATTCTGAAGAACTCTTCTGTAATATGGCGCATTTCCGCCTCGTTTGTTTTCAAGAAGTTACGTCGAGCCGGTACATTAAAAAACAGATTTTTCACTGTAAAACAGCTACCTTTGGACATAGGTTTAAGTGTCTGGTCTTTAACCAAGGAGCCTTCTATCAGCACTTTGGTACCGAGTTCATCCTCTTCGCGTCGAGTCATCAACTCCACCTGTGCCACTGCCGCAACACTGGCAAGAGCCTCACCACGGAATCCCATGGTTCTAATGGCGAACAAGTCGTTTGCTTCTTTTATCTTTGATGTAGCATGACGTTCAAAACAAAGGCGTGCATCAGTATCAGACATGCCGCAACCGTTATCTACAACACATATCATGGTACGTCCTGCATCTTTGACAATGACGTCTATCTGAGTAGCACCGGCGTCAACAGCATTCTCCATCAATTCCTTAACAACAGAAGCAGGACGTTGTACCACCTCCCCCGCAGCAATCTGATTGGCAACAGAATCCGGTAATAACTTAATTATATCAAGAGACATAGTTTTAACTTCAATAATGCTATTTGGCACTCAACTTAAAAAACATGTTGACAAAATTTTCCACCAAAGGAGTCGCCAAAATAAAATACATAAGGAGAAAAATAATGACGAAATACACTAAAAATCTTATCCTTTTATAACGAGTGCCGGGCTTTTTCATCTTGTCATCTTCATCAGATGTTCCCCAAGAAGAACGCATCTTAAGCCTAAGTTTCTCACGATCAGATAATTGAGCGTCAGCACCCAACGCCGCTTTTCTTTTCTCCCAAGCCTCTTTCTCAGGATCATAATACCGCGGCTTATATTCGAATTTACGTGGTTCCGGTCTGTGAAATATATAAAACATATATCTATTATTTTAGTCCACAAAGATAAACATTTTTTGTATTTTTGCTCCCGTTTTAAATCCTTTTTATGTTTTAACATCATTTATTCAACAACATCATGCAGAAAACATGTCCAAAATGCAATAAAATATTTGAGTGTCAACATAATAGCACTTGCTGGTGTTGTCACTATTCATTACCGGATTCAATGAAAGAATATTTACATGCCCACTATGATGATTGCATTTGCGAATCTTGTATGTTAAAACTACTTTCTAAATTTTCATGAATTATGAGAAATTTGCATTTTGTATTTTTATCTTTCATTCTACTTTTATCATCATGTAGTAATAATAATACAAAACAATCTGTAAATGATAAAATTGACAATAATAATTTAATGTATTACTCTAAACTTGTTCATTTAGAAAAATATAAAGAAGGGTATGTTGTTGACATTAAAAATCCATGGTTAAAAGATACGCTTCTCGGTCATTTTTACATATACCCTGACAGTTTAGAATTACCGGAAAATCTTGAAAATAAAACTGTAATACGTACTCCAGTAAAATCCGCGGTGACATATTCATCCACACAATGGTCTGTATTTTTAAAACTTGATGAAATATCTCGTGTCAAAGGCATTTTGGAGAGCAATTTTACCAACAATAAAACCATAAAACAATTAATTGCAGACGGCAAAATAACAGATGTGGGATCTGAAGTCAACATAGATATAGAAAAAATCATTCATTTACAACCAGATATAATATTATATACGCCTTATCCAAACTCTTATGAAAATGTTTTGTCTTTAACAAATGCCATAGCATTTCCTTTCGCCGATTATCTTGAAAACGATCCTCTTGGACGTGCCGAATGGCTCAAAATAATCGCTGTAATTGTCGGAAAAGAAGATGTTGCAGAACAATGGTTCAATGGCATTGTGGAACGTTACAACTCATTAAAAGACAATTGCATTGACATCAACAACAGACCTGAAGTTTTTTCAGACCTTCCTTTTGAAGGACAATGGTACGTACCTGGAGGAAGAAGTTATATAGCCACTTTATTTAATGATGCCGGAGCCAATTATGTATGGAAAGACAACCAATCCTCCGGAAGTGTGCCAATCGACTTCGAATCTGTACTTATCAAAGCCGCTCATGCCGATTTCTGGCGTGTCATCAACTCTACAAATACACCTTTTACATACGATAAATTATTGGCAGAAAACGAGTTGTACAAACTTTTCGATGCTTTCAATAAAAAACAACTCATAGTTTGCAATATAAAAGAGACAGAGTATTTCGAACAATCACAATATCAACCTGACATATTGTTAAAGGATTTCATTTATCATTTTCATCCCGAAATAATAGAAGAAGATTATGAACCCGTATATTATAAACTATTGAAATGAGAACCAATATCATAAAAATATCCGGGATAATAATATTGGGAATTATGCTATTCATTCTCAACATGTTCATAGGCTCAGTCATAATACCGACAGATGAGTTTGTGGAAATATTATTAAATCCATCGGACAAGATAAATCCTATATATACCATTGTTTACAATTATCGCCTGCCGCAATCTGTCACTGCGTTGTTAGCCGGTGCTGCACTTGCAATAGCAGGACTTTTGATGCAGACATTATTCCGCAATCCGCTTGCAGACCCTTCCATGTTGGGAATCAGCAGCGGTGCGGGTCTTGGCGTTGCAATGGTGGTACTTGTCTCCGGTCTTGTCACCGGCTCTGCCATGTCCACGACAATATGGTTTCCAACCATAGGCATTTCACTATCAGCATTTTTAGGTGCTATCGCAGTTTTATTCGTCATCATGTCATTTGCCAACAGAGTGCGAAATATGTCAACATTGATAATAATAGGACTTATGATAGCCTATCTCACCGGTTCCATTACCGATATCCTTAAATATTTCAGCAACAAGGAAGACATTCATGCATTCGTGATATGGGGACTCGGCAGTTTCTCTGCAGTAGGCAGTTCAAAACTGCTAACTTTCAGCATCATTGTGACAACAGGTATCATCATGGCTTTTATCTTGTCGAAAAATCTTAATATAATGCTTCTCGGTGACAGTTATGCCGAAAATTTAGGACTCAACATCAAAAGAAACAACATCATGATAATACTCATTTCCGGATATCTCACTGCTGTAGTGACAGCTTTTTGTGGTCCCATTGCTTTTATTGGTCTTGCCGTGCCTCATATAGCAAGATTTCTTTTCAGAAGCAGCGACCACAGGATTCTGATACCTGCTACAGCATTGATAGGTATGGACCTTGCTCTGTTTTGCAATATAATAGCAAGATTGCCGGGTTTGGAAGGCAACCTTCCTGTAAATGCCGTGACAGCACTGATAGGTGCTCCTGTCGTGATCTGGGTTATCTTCGGCAAGACATCAAAACATGAAGAACAATGACGGAAATTGTATTAAAGACACGGGATTTATCGATAGGTTATGGCAAAAAAGTACTTAACAACGCCATTAACGCCACTTTGGAAAAAGGCGACTTTACAGCTCTTATAGGTCCTAACGGAGCCGGCAAATCGACATTGTTCAAGACTTTTTCAGGCACAATAAAACCTATTAATGGCGACATTGTCATGTTTGGAAAAGATATCAGGTCCTATACCCCCAAAGAACGTGCATCCTTGTTGTCCATAGTATTGACTACACGCCCTGATGAGATGTTTATGAAAGTGTACGATGTAGTGAAAGCAGGCAGATTTCCTTACACGAACCTGTTCGGAAAACTTCAGGAAAAAGACAGAAACATTATTGAAGAATCACTTGAAATAGTTGGTATTAAAATATTGAAAAACAGATATTTTAACACATTAAGTGATGGCGAAAAACAAAAGGTGATGATAGCAAAAGCCATAGCTCAGGACACTCCTCTTATATTACTCGACGAGCCCACTTCGTTTCTTGACTATCCAAGCAAGATAGAATTGTTCAACATCATGAGAATGCTCACTGAAGAGAAAAGAAAAACCATATTGTTCAGTTCACATGATTTGGAATTGTTGTTACGTTACACAAAAAAACTCTGGATACTTTCCCCCGATAAACCGTTTATATCAGGCAACCCGGAAAGCATGATCAACGACGGCATCATAAAAGAATATTTCAACCTGAAATCAAATGAATATCTAATAATATGAAAGTCAATATATTAATAATAACAACGGCATTAATCATGACAATGACATCATGCAAAGAGAAAGCAGACCTTATTTTAATTAATGGCAACATTTACACTGTTAACGACAACTTCGACAAAGCTACAGCCTTTGCAATAAGAAACGGCAAGTTTGTTTGCATCTCGAATGACAATGATATTTTAGAAAAATATACAAGCGATAATATCATTGACATTGAAGGCAAAAGTATTTATCCGGGATTCATTGACGGACATTGTCATTTTGCCGGATACGGAGAAAACAAAGTGCGTTATGCCGATTTACGCGACTGTCATTCATTTGATGAGGTTATCGAGCGCCTGAAACGGCATCAAAACGATTCGGAATGGCTTTTGGGGCGCGGCTGGGACCAAAATCTTTGGGAAGAAAAGGTTTTTCCAAACAACGAGATGATAAACAGCATTTTCCCAGATAAAAAAGTACTATTGACTCGAATTGACGGACACGCTGTTCTCGTATCTGACAACGTAATCAGCATGATGAATTTCGATAACGAAAATATTGACAATAATCAGATTGTCAAAGATAAAGACGGCAATTGCACCGGCATTTTACTTGACAATGCTGCCGATATGGCTAAAATGCTCGTGCCGCCTCTATCGAAATCTGAAAAAATCAAAGCATTGAAAATAGCAGAACATGACTGTATTGAACTTGGACTTACAGGTGTCACTGATGCAGGATTGGACATAGAAACAATAGAACTTATCGACAGTCTTCAAGAATGTGGCAGTATAAAAATGAAAATCAATGCGATGATAAATTCCGACGATGAAACCATGGATTATTTCATGAGTAAAGGCATCATTAGCAAAGAAAGATTAACTGTACGGTCAGTCAAGATTTACGCCGATGGAGCATTGGGGTCTCGCGGCGCCAAACTCATTGAGCCTTACCATGATGCTCCTGACACCGACGGTTTTATAGTTTTTAATGATGACTTTTACGACAATGTATGCAAAAAAGCATACGACAATGGTTTTCAGGTATGTATCCACGCCATTGGAGATGGCGGCGTAAGAAAATCCATAGATATTTATTCCAAATATTTAATAGGTCATAATGACCTCAGATGGAGAATAGAACATTCTCAAGTAGTACATCCAAATGACCTGAATCGTTATAATGAATACAACATTATACCTTCCATTCAGGCAACCCATTGCACTTCAGACATGCCATGGGCAGAAGAAAGACTTGGAGAACGAATCAAGACAGCATATATCTACAAAGACTTGCTTAAGCAAAATGGATGGATTATCAACGGTACAGATTTTCCGATAGAACAAATAAATCCTCTATACACCTTTTATGCATCGGTATCACGCAAAAATATTAACAATAAAGATATTAAAGGCTTTCAGTTAGAAAATGCTTTAAGTAGAGAAGAGACATTGAAATCAATGACCTTATGGGCAGCAAAAGGGTCTTTTGAAGAGAAATTCAAAGGCAGTATAGAGTGTGACAAATATGCCGATTTTGTAATTTTGGAAAAAGACATTATGACAATAGACAAAGACGAAATACCATACGTGAAAGTAAACAAAGTATTTATTAATGGTGAATGTGTAAAACAATAAAATATCATGAATGAAGACAAGTATATATACGAGCTTATATTAAAAGTAAGAGATTACGAATGTGATCAGCAAGGAATTGTAAACAATGCGAATTATCAGCATTATGCTGAATTTGCAAGACATGAATTTTTGGAACAGGAAGGAATTAGGTTTTCAGATCTTCACGAGCAAGGCATAGACCCCGTTGTCGCGCGCATTACATTGTCATACAAGACGCCATTACGCGGAGGCGATGTATTTGCATGCAGATTGTACATAAAAAAGGAATGCTTGAAATACGTGTTTTATCAAGACATATACAGATTGCCTGACAACAAGTTATGTTTAAAAGCAGTTGTAGAATGCGTATGCCTGATAAATGGCAAGATGAAAGAGTTTAAAATTTTTGATGACATATTTGAAAAATATAATAGACAACAATAAGTTCAACAAAATAATATTAGCATTTTTACGTTTAACAATAATAACAACCTCAATTTTTAATGGAAATTATTATCATCCTTGCGCTGATACTGCTTAACGGACTGCTCTCCATGTCAGAAATAGCCCTTGTATCAGTAAGAAAAAGTAAATTGGAAGCAGAATTAAAAAAAGGCAACAACAGTGTAAAGACTCTTTTCAACCTTATCGACAAGCCGGACCATTTTCTGTCAATGATACAAATTGGTATTACCTTGATAGGTATATTGACAGGTATGTTTTCCGGAGAATCCATAGCCGACAAACTTGGCGAATATCTGACAAGATTCAATATCTCTCCTGGTGTGGCTCTCAACATCGCCAAAACAATAATCGTTGTCATAGTGACTTATCTAACACTTATCTTAGGAGAACTCGTTCCTAAAATAATAGGTATGAATCGTTCTGAAAGTATAGCAAAAATCGTTGCCAAACCTATCAAACTGTTGTCTGTTATAGTATCTCCCATTGTATGGATTCTTTCAAAAAGCACCAATGCAGTAGTAAAACTTCTCGGTATAAAGAATAATGAAAACAAAGTTACTGAAGATGAGATAAAAGCTATTGTAAATGAAGGCTATAACGGAGGTGAGGTACAAGAAATGGAACGTGATATCGTGGAACGTGTCTTTCATCTCGACGACCTTTCCGCTTCGTCGGTTATGACACACCGCAACAATTTGGAATGGATAGACATCAATGACGATTTGGACAGAATACTTACACATACTGCAAAGACAATGTTCAGCATCTACCCTATCTGCAACGGTTCTCTCGATAATATCATTGGTGTAGTTTATTTAAAAGATCTATTCAGATTAAACCTTGAAAATAATTTATCTTTAAAAAGCATCATAAAACCATGTAATTTCATTCCTGAAAACAATAGTTTATATAGGGTTCTTGAATCTTTTAACCGTCAAAATGTAAAATACGGCATTGTCATAGATGAGTATGGAACCATCAACGGCATAGTGACATTGAAAGATATTATGGAAGTATTGTTTACCGAAGTATTCGAAGAAGATGTCAATCATCACGTAATACGTCGTTCCGACGGCACTTTGCTCGTTGACGGACAGTTGGCATTTTACGATTTCCTTAATATTCTTGACATTGAGATCGACAATGAAGATATGCAATACAATACCGTAGGAGGTCTTGTTCTCGACATCTTGGAACATATTCCAACAGAAACAGAAAAGATACATTGGAAAAACTATACCATAGAGGTTTTGGACATGGATGGAGCAAGAATAGATAAATTATTGGTATCCAAAGACAAATCAGATCAAACCGACTCAATCTGAAGCAAATAACGTTTTTTGTCTTCGCCACCGGCATAACCTGTAATTTTGTTGTTTGTCCCCAATACTCTATGACATGGTATTATCAAAGAGATAGGATTACGCCCGACAGCATTACCCACAGCACGTGCCGACAAGGAAGAGACAAAACCGAGTGATTTGGAAATATCACCGTATGTCATTGTTGATGAATAAGGTATGTTTTTTATTATATTCCAAACATTCTCTTGGAATACAGTACCTGTAGTCCGGATTTTGGGAGTGAAATCAGGATTGTTGCCGGAGAAATAAATATCAAGCCACAACATGGTATCGTCAAAGACAGGAAGATTTCTACGCTCAGACTTACCGGCTATTGTTGAACCAAAATATTTTTGTCCTACAAACCATAATCCTACAAGAGCAATTCCATCACTCGCCATTACAATGTCACCAATAGGAGTTTTGCAATTATTTGTAAATAACCCGTTTTTATACATTATGACACCACTATTTCAGTGCAAAAATAATCATAACAAACGTTAAAATCAAATAAAAAAACAATCACTGACAATAATTAAAAAAAATCACCATTATAGTGAACATACAACTCTAAAAATTACTATATTTGTAGATTTTTTGACTAAACCGTTTTGAGTAAATTACTGTTTTGATAAAGATAAAATTATGTTAAAGAAAATTCGTGTCACATTAGCCTGTTTTTTTTTCTTGCCATTAACTTGTTAATATTGGACTTTAGCGGTATTTTGCACAGTTATCTGAGTTGGCTTGCCAAGATTCAATTGTTGCCTGCTATTCTTTCCCAAAGTTTCATTATTGTCATATCATTGATTATATTGACATTACTTTTTGGAAGATTCTATTGTTCAATAATATGTCCATTAGGAGTATTTCAAGATTTATTTTCCTGGATAAGCGGTAAGGTCAGAAAAAAACGTTTCTCATACAAAAAAGGAAACAATATTGTAAGGTATATCATCTTAGTTGTTTTCGTACTATTGATTGTTTTAGGGTTAAACTCCATTGCAATTCTTATAGCGCCATATAGTGCATATACACGAATGGCGTCAAATATTTTCACTCCAGTATATCAAGGCATTAACAATATTTTAGCATATTTCGCCGAACGATTCGACAGTTATGCCTTTTATACCAAAGATATATGGATTAAAAGCATACCTACATTTGTCATCGCTGTTATCACATTCATCATCATTGTGACAGTATCATGGAAAGGAGGACGTGCTTATTGCAATACAGTGTGTCCGATAGGAACATTTTTAGGGTTTCTTTCAAGATTCTCATGGTTCAAAGTCAACATTGACGCAAATAAATGCAACACTTGCGGATTGTGTGAGAAAAACTGCAAAGCCTCATGTATTGACAGTAAAAATCACACAATAGATTATTCCCGTTGTGTGACATGTATGGACTGTATTGGCAGATGTCATAAGGGAGCCATAAATTTTTCCCATCTAAAGAAACAGGAAAATATAAAAGATACAACTGTCGATGAGTCACGCAAGACTTTTCTTGCCACATTAGCAGTACTTGCGACAGGAACAGCCATCAAGGCTCAGGAGAAAATTGTCGATGGAGGACTTGCCGTGCTTGAAGACAAGAAAATACCTGAGAGGAAGAACAAAATCAAACCTGCCGGTTCCCTCAGCAACAAAAATTTTGCACAACGCTGTATAGGATGTCAGTTGTGTGTTTCAGCATGTCCCAATGATGTACTGAGACCATCGACGGATTTGATAACCCTGATGCAACCTGAGATGTCCTACGAGCGAGGTTTCTGTCGTCCTGAATGTACTGCATGTTCCGAAGTATGTCCCACAGGAGCCATCATAAAGATTGACAAGCTTGAAAAATCGTCCATCAAGATAGGACGTGCAGTGTGGATAGGACGCAACTGCGTACCGCTTACTGATGGAGTGGAATGCGGCAACTGTGCAAGACATTGTCCTGCCGGAGCCATTCAAATGGTGCCTTCCGACCCGGAAAACACCTCATCCGTAAAAATACCCGTGATAAACGACGAGAGATGTATAGGTTGCGGCTCATGTGAATACAGATGTCCTGCAAGACCTTTCAGTGCAATTTATGTAGAAGGAATAGAACAACACAGAACAATATAAAATCAAGAGAAATGAGTGACAACAATATATCGAGAAAAGACTTCTTGAAAGTTTTAGGAGTTGGAGCTGCCGGTGCATTGGTGATGAATAGTTGCAAAGACAGAAACGACAGTAGTTCTCCATTAGTATTTTCTGAAGATGCCAATATGGGAGAAATGACATACCGCACCAACAGACACAGTAAGGACAAAGTCTCCATTTTAGGCTTTGGGTGCATGCGCTTCCAAACTATACCGGATCCCAATTCTGCCAATAACAATATTGTTGACCAAGAGATGGTTAACAAGCAAGTGGACTATGCAATGGAACATGGCATCAATTATTTCGACACCGCTCCGGCCTATTGCAGAGGCACATCGGAAGGAGTAATAGGGAAAGCACTGAAACGTTATCAGAGAGATAAATTCTTCATAGCAACGAAACTATCCAATTTCAGTCCCTCGACATGGAGCAGAGAGGCTTCATTGAATA
Organism: Candidatus Limimorpha avicola; assembly: GCF_056978975.1. Taxonomy (NCBI): domain Bacteria; kingdom Pseudomonadati; phylum Bacteroidota; class Bacteroidia; order Bacteroidales; genus Candidatus Limimorpha; species Candidatus Limimorpha avicola. The sequence goes on along the minus strand of NZ_DBMCYK010000002.1, from coordinate 97,870 downwards.
TGTATCACAACTCTTTCAAAAATCTGCAGGTAGATTATATTGACTATTATCTTTTGCATTCTGTCGGCAATGCGAGCCAGGATGCAGACGGATACCACACATTCAAGAAGAGATATATTGACAATGGTGTTCTTGATTTTTTGTTGGAAGAAAGGAAAGCAGGAAGGATACGCAACCTGGGATTTTCATTTCATGGAGATGTAAGAGTTTTTGATGAATTAGTGAGAAACAATGATAAATATCAATGGGATTTCGTACAGATTCAGATGAACTACGTTGACTGGAAACATGCTCATGATATCAATCCTGTCAACATTAATGCAGAATATCTATATGAAGAATTGACTAAACGCGATATTCCTGTCGTCATCATGGAGCCGCTTTTGGGAGGTCGCCTTGCCAATCTTCCGGATTTTCTCGTAGCACAGCTGAAACAGCAAAAACCAGAAAACAGCGTAGCTTCTTGGGCATTCCGATTTTGCGGTAGTTACCCCAACGTTCTTACGGTACTGAGTGGCATGACATATATGGAACATCTGCAAGACAACACTAAGACATACTCCCCACTCGAGCCATGTTCCGAAAAAGAATTAGCACTTCTCGAACAAATTGCAGAGACATACCTTAATTACCCAATAATACCATGCACAAGTTGTCAATATTGCATGCCATGCCCATACGGAATAAACATCCCCGAAATTTTCGTTCATTACAACAATTGCGTCAATGAGGGCAACATCCCTGAAAAATCAAGAAGCGAGAATTATGACAAGGCAAGAAGAGCCTTTTTGATTGGATATGACAGAAGTGTCGAGAAATTCAGACAGGCTGACCATTGCATAGGCTGCAGACAATGTGAGTCGCATTGTCCTCAAAGCATAAAAATATCGGAACAACTGCATCATATAGATCATTTGGTTGAACAATTGCGGCAAAACAATATCCTTTGAAGTTAAACTTAATTTCATGATGAAAGGATATTATATTTTCTTTTATCAAAGACACCATTACATCTATTAAGAACAGGTGATGTCTTTGTTATAAAAACAGACAATTATAAAAATAATATTTTACTTGCAATGTATCGATAAAACATGTAATTTTGCAGTGCTTTATCCGAAAGGGAAAAGTTCCATGACAGAATGCCGGTGTAGCTCAGTTGGCCAGAGCACGTGATTTGTAATCTCGGGGTCGGGGGTTCGAATCCCTCCACCGGCTCTTTTATATTAAACATCAGATAGAACAATCATTTTGATTGTTTTTTTATTATATGGATATACATCTTTATCATATCGACAAAGGGAAAGGCAAGCCATTGATATTATTGCATGGTAACGATGAAGACCACACCTATTTCAAGCATCAGATAAAATTTTTCTCCGAGAAATGCCGAGTCGTGGCAATTGACACAAGAGGACACGGAATGACAGAGCGAGGCAACGCTCCTTTTACACTGAAACAATTTGCAGAAGATTTAAGAGATTTTATGGATGAGAAAGGCATAGACAAAGCCGACATTCTCGGATTTTCCGACGGCGCAAATATTGCATTGGAATTTGTTCTGAAATACCCGGATAAAGTCAACAGACTGATCCTCAATGGTGGTAATTTATATCCTCATGGTGTCAAAAACAGAATACAACTACCAATAATAATAGCATATACAATAAGCAAACTTTTCAAAAAAAGGAATATAAAAGCCTTACGCAACAATGAAATGTTGGGGCTAATGGTCAATTATCCAAATATCAAGCCGGAATCTTTAAAGCAGATAACACATGAAACACTTGTTATTGCCGGAGATAGAGACATGATAAAAGACAAACACACAAAACTGATATTCAACAGTTTGCCAAATGCAGAATTAAAAATTATCAAGGGAAATCATTTTATCGCAAGCAGCAATTACCAAGAATTCAATACTGCTGTGGCAGAGTTTTTACATTATTAAGATTTTTTATAACGCCACAGTTGCCAGCTGTTGAAAACATTTTGCCATACTGAATACAATGCCGGGAACAGGGATGCCAAAGGATTGAGATAAGTCGTTGCCATCCAAATGCCTATAGCAGTATTTTTCTGTCCTAAAAGTTGTCCGCCGGCCACGACATCACCATAATGTTTGCCAAGTTTGCGTCCGACACCGAATTGTATCACACAGAAAATCAGAGAAAACACCGCAATCCATAGTATTATATCCAAATCATCCTTTTTACTCAACATCAAAAAGTCTATGGTTTGTCCTATGGTAATACACAACGCCATTGCCCATAAATAAAATGATAATCCGGAGAATTTGGCAATCCTATCACTTTCTTTTTTAAAATACTGTTCCAATATCCAAGCCACAAAAAATGGCAAAGCAATCACACCACCAATTTTTTTGAGAATAATCAAGAAAGAAGTCCAAAAAGGCATATCTTGATGTACACCAATAAAAGAAAAATATATTGGAGCCACGACAGCGACCATAAGATTACCCATAATGGCATAAGTGGTAAGTGTCTCTTTGTTGGCACCGAGCATTCCGGCAATTACGACTACTGAAGCCGCCACAGGACAAAGAACACCAACAAGCACACTTTGGGCCACTATCTCATCAAATCCAAGCAGTTTTAAGATAAAATACATTCCAATGCTCACTGTTATCTGAAACATTATCAAATAAATATCCATAAAACACATCCTCAAATTTTTTAATTTCACTGCCACAAAATTCAAAAACAGGATACAAAACACCAAATATGGCACGACTACTTTCAAAACCGCACAATATTTGTGAAAAAACAAGCCAAATATGATGGCTATTGGAAGAATATAAGGTCTGATTTTTTTCATCTCTATTATATTAAACAGATTATCAACATGATACAAATAATTATCATGTCAAAAATAAAAGGTATAAAATTAATAAATTATAAGAGACCAAATCAAAAGAAAGAGCAAATTATTTCTTTCAGATATAACAAATAAGGTGTACCAAATTTTCTCTTTGATACACCATTCATAAAATCTATCATATAAATCATTATCTTCTCACAACAAGTTTGCCTGTCGATGTTTTTCCATCATTGAACATTTTAACAATATATATGCCGTTGGCAAATTCTGTGACATCTATATATCTTGAGCCATTCACAGCACCGGAAAACACTTTGTTACCAAGCATATTATAAATCTCAACATTTTCGACATCTTCAGATTGAATCATAAACGACGAAGATGCCGGATTGGGATAACATATTAATGAGAGTTCATTTTCATCCACATAGGTAGTGTTTATTTCTTCATAAGAATATATATAATCCCAGGCATGTACCAATTGCTGAACATCATTTTCAAGATAATATTTCTCTGATACAACTGCATTGTTCATAAATGGAAGAACAGGGAAATTACCTTCTGGATTTTCAAATAAAACTACATTTCCAATATTAATATTCAAATCATAGTTATATTCACTTTTCTCGACAACGACACCATTATTAATAACTTCATGTACAATACAGTTGCCATATTCATCGTAAGTCCAACGGTTTGTTGATGTTGGAGACCAAAAAGACCCCATCCAATAAGAATCTGTACGAGACAATCTATTACCTTGATTATCGTATTCATAATCGATCTTCCAACTGTTTTGGAATACACCTGAGAAATCCTGGTCATAGCCAATTTCTTGAATTACGTTATTATCTTCATTATATGTAAGTTCGCACTTTTGATATATTCCTCCAGCAAAATCAAGTTCCCAATATACCATATTGCCATTGTCATCATAAGAATAATAATATGTGCCACCCAATTCAAAAGAACCACCAAAATTATTATAATTAGTACGTGTTATTCTTTGATTCAAATCATTGTAAGAATATTCAATATAATTAACAAAAACATATTCACCATCAATATATTGATGCGTCTCAATTTTTATTAAATTGCCATTGTCATCATAGAATATGTATCTATCAAACGAAGGTTGTCCTTCCTCTTTATATTCTACAATACCAACATGAAATGATTCATCAATTTGATAAATCACTTCTTCAAAGTCATCACTTGCCCTTACATTACTTAGATAATACATGTAATCATTCTGAGCGAAAACAGGCATTGCAAATACTGCTGCCATGATAAGTAAGTAAAATTTCTTCATATTATTTGTGTTTAAATTTTAGCAAATTTACGAAAAATATTAATAAAACAAATATTTACATCAAATTTTATAAAAGTGATATTAAGTCAACCCTGAATGCAAATCATAAAATTGAACAAATTAAAGCATTTGAGGGAATAAAGCCATAAAAAGTTTGGCTATAACATATAATTATTAAAAAAGCCAGTATTTTTGCAAAATGCAGAGACAAATTAAAAAATATATTATCTTTACAAAAAATTTGAGATATGAAGTGTAAAACTAAAAATGATTACGGGCTACCACTCGAGAAATCTTTAAGTAAACAAATTTACGATGCTTTACAGGGTGAAGTTGTTGAAAATATTATTGAACTTGCCAAGATTCCTAGTTTTGACAATTACCATAGAAGCATATTAGAAGGTCATAGTTTCAAAGTTGAAGAAGAAACACTGCCTCGGTACTACAAGATTTTCAATGAAATAAAAGACAAGCTTAAATTTGACAAACCTGTAGATTTCTATATCACCGGAGATTCCTCTGTCAATGCTTTCGCTATTGCTTCACAAGGAGAAGATCCCAACATTATCAATGTAAATTCATCACTGATACAACTGATGACAGAAGATGAATTGCGTTTTGTGATAGGCCATGAAATGGGACATCTCATCAATGAAAATGCAAGTCTCGTAAAATTAATTGAGTTTATTTATCCTGAAGGTTCTTATCCGCCTGTTACCTTACAATACAAAATCAGGTTGTGGCAACAGTTGTCGGAATTAGTTGCTGACAGATTCGGGTTCCTTGCCATGCCTGACATTTCCGTCTGCATCTCAGCATTTTTCAAGATGTCGTCAGGACTTGATTTTGAAAAAATGCAGATGAACGTAGAAGTATTGCTTGAAGAAAACAACAAAAGATTAGAATACTTCAAAAACGACAAAGGCATCAACTTTGCAACTCACCCAATCAATCCTATCAGAGTTCAGGCTCTCAACATGTTTTCAAAGAGTTCATTTTTTGTCAAAGGCGGAATGAACAAAAAGGAATTGCAGGCTGAACTGGATGAGTTGACAAGTATTCTATTGAAAATCAAGAGCAGTGAATTGGATGTTTACATGTCGCAATTTATTGCAACTGCAGGTATTATCATTTCCAATGCAGACAACGGCATGCACATAAACGAATATGAGTTTATATTAAACGAACTTTCATGTTTCCATATTTTCCCAAAAGACTATCTCGAAACAATTGCGAAACAGGATGTCGGAAAATTATTTGAAGAGTCCGTAACAAAGATCATGCAGACTAATCCGGATGCGCGTGACAGCATGCTTCAGTATATGATAGCTCTCGTTATGGCAGATAAAGAAATAAAGGCATCTGAAGTCGATTTGATTTTAAAGATTGCACAGAATCTTTTAGGATATCTTCCAATAGAAACAGCTCAAATCTTTTCACAAATGATAAGAGGAAGTTACAGCCCAAATCTCAACTCATTATGTTGAGTTTACAACTTACAAATAAACCTCATCATCATCAATATATGCAATATATTGATTTTAGAATTTTCGCACAGACAAGACAAATGTATGATGAGGTTTATTTATTAAATTCAAAAAAACAGACATGTAATTTTTTTTATTTTTTTATTTGCATTATTGAAAAAAGTAGTATCTTTGCAGTCGAAAACGCTGGACTAGTAGCTCAATTGGATAGAGTATCTGACTACGGATCAGACGGTTGTGGGTTCGACTCCCGCCTAGTTCACATAAGACCGTTAACCACGGTCTTTTTTCATGTCTCGACAATAACATTATCAACTACTGTAAATCAGCAATTTAACTATCATCAACAGTTTTATCCTAAACTTTTGATATGTTCAGCAGCATTTACAACACTTTGATTTCCATTATACAACTTCTTCCCTGCTTCATCATAAATCTTAGATAATGAATCTATCCTTTTCCCAATTTCTTCATACTTGGCAATAAAATCGTCAATACGCGTAAGCAATTTTTTCACCTCCTCAAAAACCCGTTGTTGATTCTTGTTCTGGACAAACTGTGTCCATACAAAATAAATGACTCGCAAAACAGCCATCAAATTTTGCGTACCTGTTATAAATACGCCTTTGTCGAATGCCTCCTGCCATAATTTGGTATCATTATCCAAAGCCAACCGCAGAGCCGACTCGTTTGGGACATACATTATTACATAATTCAAACTCTCCTTGGGAGTTTTGATATACAAAGAATAGTTTTTGACATTCAATTCCTTGACATGTTTACGTATGCTATTGATATGGGATTGTAACAAAGACTGTCGTTTTTCGTCATCATTTTCATCACAATAATCGCAATATGCGGTCAACGAAACCTTTGAATCAATAATAAGTTCCTTATTGTCGGGGAAATGCACAATTACGTCAGGTATCATTCGTTTACCATTATCTTCATTGTGAATAGGATTACCTTTACTGTCGCGCATCAAATACTGTCTTTCGTAATGCACTCCAACTTTCAATCCTGAACTTTCCAAGACACTGTCTAACATAAGTTCGCCCCAATTACCCTGAGTCTTCGAATCGTTTTTCAAAGCCTTAGCCAATTTATTGGCATCATTGCCAATATCTACGGTTTTCTGCATAAGGTTTTCAATAGCCTTCTCCAAACTCGCCTTATTCTCCGAATTATTTCGAATGCTGTCAATCATAGTACGGTTCATGCCATCTATACTTTCTCTCAAAGGTTTCAAAATAGCACCTATCTGCGACTCATTCTCTCTTGTAAGTTCAACACGTCTTTGTCTCAATAAAGAGTCTGTCATCTTCTCCACTTCAAGCCTAAGTGTATTCAATTGAATTTCAAACTGTTCATTTTGTTTATCTAATTCCTTTTCCGACTGAAGCCTTGTCATCTCAAGTTCTTTGGCGAGGGCAGCATTTTTACTTTTCATAAAGATAGCCGCAAGGAGGGCGCCAAATAAAAAGCACACCACTCCACATATTATATAACCAGACATATATTATGATTTAACAATTGACACTACACTTGACGAGTTGCCTTTTTTAACAAGTTGAATCTTGGCAGGCACTCTGTCACGCAACATTTCCACATGTGATATTATCCCAACCTGACGACCAAGCCGATTTAGATTTTCCAAAACACCCATCACCATATCAAGTGAGTCATAATCAAGAGAGCCGAAGCCTTCGTCAATAAACAACATGTTTACACTGAAGCCTGTATCATTCAAGGCAGCCAATCCCAAGGCAAGAGCAAGAGAAACGATGAATGTTTCCCCGCCTGACAATGAACTTGCAACACGTTCAATACCACCCATATTCTTGTCAACCACCATAATAGCCCACGAATTCATTGAACAGGAAAACTCATAACGACTGCTTATTTGTTTTAAGAAAAAGTTGGAACGCTCGAGTAAGATTTTCAGAGTATATAACTGTGCCACTTGACGGAAATTATTCGATTCTGTAGTGCCTATAGTATCAGCAAGATTACGCCAAAGTGCGAACTGCTCTTCTTTGACCTTATATAATTCCTTGAGTTTCAGTGCCTCAATTTTATTTTTGGCATTATTGTCTATTTCTGCCTTAATACACATCTTCTCTTCAACTAAATCGTTGCTTTTCTGTTTAAGACGTTCACTCTCACTATTAAGATACTCAACAGAGATATCCATAGGCAATGTCATCAATTTATGATGTTTTTGTAATTCATTGTATTTCAATTTATAAGAATTTTCAGCCCTATTAAAGGCATCTTCCTTATCTCGCAAATATCTCTCATATTCACTGATATTGCTGATATTATAAAGAAAATCAAGTCTTTCTTCATTTATATTCAAATTATTATTATTTACAAAATCCCTAACCGAAGAAAGGCTCGATTCATATTGTCTTTTCTTGTCGCCAATAAAATCGACAGATGATTTTGTTTCATAATACAGAGTCGAAAAATCTGAAACAAGATTTCCTACTTCAAACGATGCCTTATCAGCGACATTTACAGACCATTCAGATATTAAAGAAGTTATTTTTTCAATATATTCGATACACTGTCTGTTAATAGATTCATATTCATCGATTTTTTTCCTTACAATATCATAATTCTCTTTCACTTTAAACCATTTCTCAGCATTATCTTCCAAAATTTGCATATATCTTGATTCATCTCTTTTCCATTCATCCAACCAGTTATTGTGTGTCAGATATTTTCCTGCTTCCAAAATCTTGCCATCAAACAAACTCTCCTTACCCATCTTGTCCTTTTTAAGAGAATCAATCCTGTTGGAAAGGATTTCAACATTCTTGTTTATTTCAAGAATTTCCTTTTCGAGATTGTTGACTGCATGTTTTTTTTCATCAAGTTTATCACGAAGAGAATTAATACCGTTCTGTAAATCTCGAGCTAAAGATAATTGATTAAAAATATTTTCAGATTTGAGTTTATATTTATCCACCTCTACCATATGACTGTTTATCACATTTTTTATCTTTTCGATATCATAAACAGGTTTATTGTCACATAAATCATCAAGTCTTTTTTCAAATTCCGAAAGATTCTTTTTATTAATTTTTAAGACATCTTGCAAAGATTTCAATTCAGCCTCCATTCCGTTCTTTTCCTTAAAAGCAGCCAAATAAATATTTCTTGCATCATTTCTTTGTTTTTCAATAGTATCAAGTAAAGAATCCACAATACTTTCATCTTTATACTTATGTTCGAGACTTCCGCAAAGAGGACATGGCTCACCATCTTTAAGTTTAGCCCTGTATTCTTTCATCCAATCTTCTGCCAGCACCCGCATATTGTTAAAAGTATTATCGACATTTTTAAATTTGTCTTCAGCCTGAGCAAATTTGCTGCAAACATCCGGAAAAATAGTTTCACAATTAAGTAATTCTTTCTCTTTATCAGATATTACATTTTTAAGAGTAAAATATTGATTCAATGTATCGCAAATCTTTTCAAGTTTGGCAATTCTGTCATTCTTCTGTCTTATTGTATCATTAATATTTTTATACTCATTATTCAGAGATTCAATATTAAAAGAAGAGAGTTTAGTTTCATTTTGTCTCAAATTATCATTCAACAAATCATAATCATCTGAAGATTTACGTTTCTCTTCCTCCTTAGAAACTCTCAAACTAATCTTGTCTTTTTTGTCATTCTCATTGTCAGATATTTGTTTACTCAATTCCATGATATTTTTTTTGGCAGCAGATGCATCATTCAACAGAGCAATTACAAGGTTGATATTATTATAAAGAGACTCATCAGTTTCATGTTCCTTTATATAAACTTCTAATTTTTCCGATTCAAGCGAGAGAATATTTTTTTGAATTTTAAAAGCATTAAAAGAAGACAGTTGTTTCAAGAAACGAGACCTCAACAACATTATTTCCTTCTCACGATCGAGGATTTCATTTTCCACTTCTTCAGAGCGTCTTTTAAGTTCTCTGACCTGTTCAGTAGCCTTGTAATCCCGAATAATGTCGCGTGTCTTAATTGTCACGTCACTATTCAAACAATTCCGGGCCTCTTCATATTGAGATTTATATTCCGACAGTTCATGCTGCAATTTTAGAAAGTCAGCCATCCACTTCAAAGCTGAATCATTTTCTTTGATTTTAACAGACAATTCTTGCAGCATAACTTCGAGTTGATTCTGTTTAACCACCAAATTATTTTCTTCTTCCTCTGTGATAATTCGAGCATCGATGGTATCAAGGCTTATCTTGGCATTATTTCTCTCCATCTCGGCTTTTCTTCTCTCTTCCTTTATGGCGTTAGCGATATGGGAATATATTTCTGTTCCTGTCAAAAGCTCCAATATTTCTGTCTGCTTATTTTTTTCAGAATTAAGAAAGGTGCTGAACTGCCCCTGAGCTAAAAGGACAGAACGCAAAAACTGTTCATAATTCAAGCCAATAATACTTTTGATGGTATCATTAACAGAATTTATGTTATCAGCTATCACTTCTCCATCAATTTTAGAAAGCAGACGTCTGTTATTCATACTATATTTATCGTTGCGGGATTTTCTAATTCTCCACAGCGCCACATAAGTCTGATTTGCCACAGTAAATGTCAATTCCGCCTTACATTCCGAAGTTCCTTTTCTCAAGATATTAGCCGTACTGTTGACTTTTGATTGTCCATTTTCAATATATTCAGTGCTTAGAGTATTTTCATAACGAGGGGATTTATCAAACAAAGCAAGAGTTATGGCATCCAAGATAGTACTTTTCCCGGTACCTGTTTCACCACAAATCAAGAACAAAGGTTCATGAGCAAGGATACCTTCATTAAAACAAATCTCCGCTTTTTCTATAGAGTTAAGATTTTCTATCGTTACCTTTTCTATCTTCATTATTTCTCTAATTTTTCCACTCTTTCACATATCTCTTTAAAAATCTTTTTCATAGCATCGGGCATAGGAGTATTATTTCTCTTCTCATAATACTCACAACCAATGTCAAAAGGAGACAATGCCTTAAAGTCTTCCAAAGTGTGAATTTTCGTATCATTTTCATTATCATTCAATTCTCTGCTATATGTCTTGACAAGACAAAACATAGCATTTCGTCCATCGAATCTTTTCAACAATTCGTATGTCTGATATTGATTAAGAGGCATTTCAACAGCTACATGAAGTCTGACATAACATTTTTTATCCAAAATATCATCAAGTTGTGACATCACCTCCTGATAAGAATGTGCCTCTGCGAAAGTAGCAGGTTTATTTGGAAAATCTATAGTTGGAACAAGACTTTCGAGGTAATGCTCTGATATTTTGGTTGTTTTATTTGAGATATCAACTACGGAAACGGAATGCTTATAATTCTCATCGAAAGACATGTTGAAAGGAGAGCCTGCATAGCGAGCATTTGTCAGACCTTTAATATATTGTGGGCGATGAATATGACCGAACGCCCAATAATCTACACTTTTAATTTCATTAAGACAAGTTGCATCAATGATTTCCTGCCCACCGATGACACCATTATCATGTCCTTGAATATCAGCTCCAAACAAAGGAAGATGTCCCATAGCCACAACAGGTTGCTCGTCATTATATTCCTCATGATTTCTTAAAGAATTCAATATACTTGAATAAAATGATGCAACACGTTCAGAATAAGAATTATTACCGTGTTGAGGATAATTGCCTATATTAATAAAAGGTACAGCAAGAACCCACCCGACGAGATTATTGTCTTTATGTATGGGAACTATCAACTTTGAAGCATCGAAAGAAATGTCGCCATCAGGAATAAAAGCCACAAATCCGACTACATGAACATTAAAAGCCTCTAACAACACTTTAGGAATTTCAATACGAGACGGAGAATCATGATTGCCGGCAGTAACAACAATCTGCAAGTCGTCATCGACATGTGACAAATCCACCAATGTTTTATAATACAACCGTTGTGCTGCGAGCGACGGCATTGGATTATGGAAAATGTCGCCGGAAACAATAAGAGCATCCGGTTTCTCATTCTTTATCAACGATTTAAGCTGTTCAAAAAAACATTTATGCTCATCATCTCTATGATAATTATAAAACACTTGACCAATATGCCAGTCGCTTGTATGTATTATCTTCATTATCAATTATCTTTTAACAACATAACTATCATAAAACGCCGCACCTGAAGAATAACAGCCAGCAGTTTGAATCTCGTATTCATCAATATCGGAAAACCATGACACGGTTATTCCATTATTGTCATTTCCTACTATAAAACCGCCTTTGACTTTCCAATTAATTGTCACCACGTCAGTCATATCGACACTAAAGAAACTGTTATCATCATAAACATTGACAATAACAGCCGGATTATGCACTATATCATCATAAAAGAAATCTCGTATCTCATTTTGTATCAAGTAGAAGTCGTCATTAAGTTTTCTATTGTAATCAAGATGCAAAGCATGTCCGCGGCCATGGAACACATTAAGTTTATGTCTCAATCCCATAGCTTCAGCCATATCATCGATACACTCAGAGCCATAAATCATATTGAAGAAAAGCCTGTTCATTTTTCCTATTAAATTAAAAGGATAATCATAATTAATAGGCAAGATAGAATCCGCATCACCATGGAAAGAAATTATTGAAGCGTTAGCATTAGAGATTTGATTTATATCGCTGACACCACCCCACATATTGGCGACGCCTTTGATATTAAAGTCAACATTCAATTTATTACCGGAAGACTCGAGGTCTCCCAAATCGTGACCAAGCATTACTTTATATGAGGACCTCGGACGATTATCATTACGCATGAAAGCGATATTAAGAGCTATTATCGAGCCTGCGCTACTACCACCCACAAAAAGTTTTGAGGTATCTATTCCGTAAATGTCAGCCTGATGAACCAAATAACGCATGGCAGCATGACCATCTTGCGTTGCCTCATAAGCAGTACGTTCTATGGAAATTGTATTGGCTTTAAATCCCATCCTGTAGTTTATAGATGCACAGACATAACCTAATGAAGCAAAATAATTGCACCATTTTTTCATTGCCAAGGATGCCTTATCACCTATAAAAAATGCACCGCCATGAATGAGCATCAAAAGTGGTCTGTTTTTAATGGTGTCATCGTCAGGCAGATATACATCCATTTTCAAGTCTATGTTTTTTTTATTTATAGCATCAAAAATACCGCGTTTAAGTACATCTCCAATATTTATTGTGTCATCAGCCATAGAATCCCAATATCCCCTAACATTGCCATAAATGACATTTTTTTTCACATTAACGTCGTAACACGGACGTTTATATCTACTATCATCATAAATAACAAATTGAGGTTCAATATATTTATATATTTTATACTGTACTTTTTTATTTTCACCTTCGGGAATATACCAACCTACGAAAATATTATTGCGCTTGTCATATTCATATTTCAATTTAACTTTTTTATTTCCAGGAAACTCAACATACATATTTCTCTTATGGTATTCCAAATTAAAAGGTAACATTTCCATAACAGGTTCATCATCAACCTCGTAAAGCCTTCCATCAAGATTAGAACCAAAAACTGTATCAACCTTTATATAATAACGAATTCCGTATGACTGATCTGTAAAAACATAATCTCCTTTTTCTATTGCAACATCGATTTGTCTGTCACAAGACACAAAAACAAAGAGAAAAAATATTAAAATCAGATATAATTTCTTGTATATCATAGCAATTCGTATCATATAGTTTTTGATGTAAATTTACAAAAAAAATGTCAATATGTCAAGAAAATAATTAAATTTGCCCTAACAAAATTATATATCATGAAAATCAGAACCATAGTATTTTTGACGATAATGCTCATATCATTGTCTGCTTGTAATAAAACAACACCAAAAGCCGATTACGGAGTTGTTCCATTACCAAAAGAAATAAAAAACAACGACGGACAATTTATTTTAAATGAAAAAACCATCATTTCCTACCAAAGTTCAAAACCGGAACTTGTTAATGAAGCAAATCATTTAAAAAATTACGTTGAGGATATCACAGGCTTTGAATTAAATATCATTGACAACGAGGATATTGTAAGTAATGCCATCAATCTATCACTAAGAGAAGGTTTTACTGACAATGAAGCCTACAGAATAACCGTCACTCCCCAAGCTGTTGCGATAGAAGCAAGTGATGCAGAAGCCGCCTTTCATGCCATTCAGACCATCAGAAAGAGTTTACCCGTCGGCTATGAGAAGCAAGACATAGCATTACCATGTGGAGAAATTTACGATTATCCACGATTCGGGTACAGAGGTCTTCATGTGGATGTCAGTCGTCACTTCTTCCCTATCGATTCCATAAAAGAAATTATAGACATTATGGCTTTGCACAATCTGAACAAGTTTCATTTTCATCTTACCGACGATCAAGGATGGCGGATTGAGATAGATAAATATCCAAAATTGACAGAGATTGGCAGCATGCGATCAGGTACCAAAATAGGCAAGACTGATAAATTCGATACCATCCCACATGGTGGTTTTTATACCAAAGAAGAGTTGAAAGATCTTGTAAAATATGCTGAATCCAGACACATTGACATAATACCTGAGATAGACCTTCCGGGACACACCTTGTCGGCACTTGCCGCCTACCCTGAGTTCGGATGCACCGGAGGACCTTATGAAGTTTGGAAAGATTGGGGCATCACTGAAGAAGTTATATGTCCCGGCAACGAAAATGCCATGGTGTTCTTAGAAGATGTACTTGAAGAAGTGATGGAAATATTCCCAAGCGAGTTTATTCACATTGGAGGTGATGAATGTCCTCGTACAAGATGGGAAGAATGTCCGAAATGCCAAAACAAAATCAAAGAATTGGGATTGAAAGATGATGAGAATCATTCTGCTGAAGATTATCTGCAAAGTTATGTCACCAGAAGAATGGAGTCATTTATCGAGAATCACGGTCGCAGGATAATAGGTTGGGACGAGATTCTTGAAGGAGAAATAGCTCCAAATGCCACAGTCATGAGTTGGAGAGGAAGTATTGGAGGCATGGAAGCTGCCAAGATGCACCATGACGTTATCATGACACCTAACGACAGGCTTTATTTTGATTATTATCAGACACTTATGCCGGAAGTAGAACCTTTGTCAATTGGAGGATACAACCCTATAAGAAAAGTATATGATTATGAGCCAATACCTGAAGAACTCACTTCAGAAGAGGCCATCCACATACTTGGCGCCCAGGCCAATGTTTGGACGGAATACACCAACAACTACAGTTTGTTGTTGTACAGAATACTGCCTCGTCTGAGTGCACTTTCGGAGGTACAATGGTGCTTACCGGAGCAAAAAGATTACTATGATTTTGTATCACGTCTTTATCGTCTCTCGAAATTATTTGACTTGTATGGATGGAACTACTCCACATTTGTGTTCGACATTGACGCTCAAATAGTACCGCAATTTGAAAATAAACGTATTGCCATAATCCTGACAAAATATGGTGATGGAGATATTTATTATACTCTTGACGGCAAGACACCTACCGTCAACAGTACAAAATACACTGACACTGTTTACATAGACAAAAATTGTGACTTCAAAGCTATTCTGATAAGAGAAAACAGCAACGGTAACCTTTTTCATACCAATTTCGACTTCAGTTTATCCTCAATGAAACCTATCACACTGAAAACCATGCCGCACAAATCATATACTTTCGACGGTCCTAATGTACTTATCGACGGGTTGAGAGGCAGTATGAACTACAAAAGCGGCAGATGGTTGGGATTTTTCGGCGAAACAATAGATGCCACTATAGACTTGGAAAGTAAAATGACTATCAGCAAGTTGAAATTCAACTGCAATATCAATGTAGGAGATTGGATTTACAATGCAAAAAATGTTATGATACGTGTTTCCGATGATGGAATAAATTTCAAAGAGATTGTGAACAAAGACTTTGATATTCTTCCATTAAGTTATCAGCCTGGAATATTGCCAATAGAAATTGATTTCGATGCTGTTAATACACGTTATGTCAACATTATCATTGAACCTTTCCAATTACCTGAAGAACATTCCGGATTCGGTTATCCGGCATGGATTTTTACAGACGAATTAGCAATTTATTAATTTTTATGTCATGAAAAATTTCTCGATACGTTTTGCGCAGCCATCTGAAGCAGGATTAGTTCTGGATTTTATTAAAAAACTCGCTACATACGAAAAGATGTTAGATGAAGTCGTTGGAGACGAGGCATTAATTTATGACTCTGTTTTTGTCAAGAAAAATGCCGAAGTAATATTTGCCTGTGAAGATAACGAAGTTATAGGCTTCGCCCTGTTTTTTCACAATTTCTCGACATTTGTCGGACGCAGCGGGCTCTATCTTGAAGACTTGTTCATACTTCCGGAGAAAAGAGGGCTCGGATATGGCAAGGCACTACTGAAACATTTAGCAAAAATTGCAGTAGAACGCAATTGCGGGCGTTTTGAATGGGTATGCCTCGACTGGAACGAACCTTCTATTAAGTTTTACAAGTCTTTAGGAGCCAAACCTATGGATGAATGGACCATTTACAGGCTCGATGGAGAACCATTAAAAAATCTTGCCAAAGACTGATAGTGACAACATGAATTAAAATTACCCCAAAAGCCTCAGTCAGACAATTGGAGTAATTTCATATCAATACAATTAAAAATGCCTCCACTTGTTATTTCCGACAATTGGAGGCATTAAAATATAAATTGTCAAAATAGACAGACTACAAAAACTTATTCTATAAAGGTCACTTTATTTTCCAACTCTTTTAAAGTCTCCACATGACCATTTTTGTCAACATAACCCAAACCATTAACGAGCAATTCAATATTAGATCCGGCATTTAAGAACTCCAACAATGTATTCTTAACACAATACTCTGTTGCTATACCGCTTATTATCAAATCTTTGCCTACACAATCTTTAAGTAACACTTCATTTATGTTAACTGATTCGAAACCGGAGTATTGTTCTTCGTTGCGGGTACGTCCTTTTCTAAAAATATTCCTATTTTCGTCAGGACGGTTTGAAGGATTGATGACATCTGTATAAAAACTTTTATGTATTTCAGCACCTCGTGTACCTTGAACACAATGAGACGGCCAAATGCCTCCTTCATTAATAAAGGAAGAATGGTCTGAAGGGTGAGAATCACATACATAAACGACTTTCTCATCAGGATGAGCATTGATATATTCAATAACTTCCTCCACGGCATTTTCAGCATTGCCGCATGCCATGGAGCCGTCGATAAAGTCATAAAGCATGTCAACCACAATATGGACAGGAGCCTGATGATTTTCTTTAAGGAAAGAATACTTCTCGCCATAATCGAGATGTTGTTGCAAAAAGTCATCAGGATATTCCACTTTATAATCCACGACTTTATCATTTTTGACAACAGGTACTATGTCAGGATTGATAAAGCCTCCATAAGGTTTAAGGTTGAGGGCATCATAACGTTCTTTCACTTCTTTATGAAGCACGGGATCGATTTTAACAGCATAAGTCTCCACAAGATTTTTACCTGCCTCATAATCGCCTTCCGACTTGATACGTTGAATCTCGGCAAGAAGCTCGCCAAATAAACCACGTAACTTTTCAAAATCGTTAATGACGAAATATGTCTTTCCGTCTTTGACTTTTTTCTCGATGACATTATCTTTCTTTCCATGTTCGTAGCACCATTCAGAAATGAGTTTACGGTCTTGCATGTGAGATTCAGTGACATTCTTTCCAAGTTCGATACGGGCGAGTTGACTCAACAAGCCATTGCGTATAAATCCGTAGTATTCAGCCTTATAACATTCTGAGTCAGGCATGATGCCAAGTTCCACAAGTTTTGGGTCGGCACAATAATAAAGACCGAACAAGTCGGCACGAGCCTCTTCGAGAGTAGAACTGTATTCTTTCAAAGAATTGGGCAATGTAGTCGGCAGCAGTTGGCCGGAGCCATGGCCGAGACATTCATGCAAGTCGGTATGAACCACATCCGAATGGGCTCCATATTTTTTACAAATATCTATTTCTTCCTGAGAATAAGCAAATTCAGAGAGCACACTCTTAGGAGATTCGTTGGCTGCCTTGTCGTAAGCATCCATCAGATTGGTTATTGTCACCGATTTAGAGCCATAGTCACGACGAATCCAATCGGCATTAGGCAAATTTATTCCTATGGGAGGAGAAGGGAAACAATCGCCGGCCAAAGTCGTCACTATGATACCTTTGGCACTCACCCCTTTACATTCTTTTTTCTTAAAGCGCTCATCAACAGGAGAATTATCCTCAAACCATTGAGCATTCTGACTTATAACCGAAGAACGTTTTGTGGCGTCAAGATCTTTAAAGTTAACTACAGCTTCCCAGGTAGCCTTCATTCCCATCGGATCACCATAATCCTCAATAAAACCGTTGACAAAATCTATTCTTGAAACAGAATCCAAGACCCATGCGATATTATATTCGTCCCATGTCTTAAGGTCTCCTGTTTTATAATAGTCAATCAAAAGCTCGGTATATTTTTTTTGAGCATCATTTTCTGCCACTGCATTAGCCTTTTCGAGCCAATACACTATCTTCTGCAAAGCAGGACCGTAAAGACCGTCCACCTTGTAAACCTCCTCTTTCAATACACCGTTTTCTTTAATAAGCCGACTATTCAAACCATAGGAAATTGGTTGTGCATCATCAGGGTTCCTTTGAGCATCATAAAATTGTTCCACCTCCTGTTTGGTAATAAAGCCCTTATACATATTGACAGAAGAATTTACAATGATGTCATCTTCATTGCTTCTCCTTGTTTTGTACAAATCTTTATCAAAAATAACAGGAGTAATGAATGCAAGAAAATCATCTACCGTCTCATTCTTGGCAAGAGGCAGTAAAGATGTGTCGGAATTTTTCACAAGTTCTGCAAAATATTCCTGAGAAATTTCCGGAAAGAATTTATCCTCCGCATAATGATGATGAATCCCGTTACTAAAGAATACGCGCTTGGCATAAACGACGAAGTTATTGTAATCTTCGCAAGCGCGGTTACCGTTATAAGATTCTAGTATTGCCTCCAAAGTCTTACGAATTGTAAGGTTATACTTAAAATTCTGGTCAGCGATGATATCACGACCACATTTTGCAGCCTCACCCAAATAGTACAGGTATTCTTTTTGCTGAAGCGTCAAACCGTCCCATTCAGGGATTTGATAACGCATGATTTTAATATCTGCAAACTCATCGACAAGATACTTAAAACCTTGATTTTGACAGCTATCAGCTTGCTTCTTAGGATTAGAACAAGCAGTTAGCATTCCAAAGACAGATAAACACATGATTATTTTTTTCATTTTTTTAATGTTATTACAGATTGCAAAAATAGTTAGAAATATTAAAGTTTTTACGCATATCTGAAAAAAGATTAGTATTTTTGTACTTTGAAAGAACAGAGAAAACAATTATTAACCAACAACGAGACAAAAATATGCAATATCAACAGCAAAATCAGGAAAATCCGTTAAAGAAATACACTCCTATTATTATTATAGCATGTGTTATATTGTTGTTAATTATCTTTTGGAGTCGCATCACGGTGACAATACCCGCCGGACACGGAGGTGTGTTGTTCAGATTATTTGGCGGTGGTGTTGACACGAGCCGTACATACGAAGAGGGATTCCATTTCAAAGCGCCATGGAACACCATGTACATTTATGAGACAAGACAACAGGAGATATCCGAAGAAATGAGTGCGTTATCATCCAATGGATTGGAAATCAAAATTGAATTTTCGACATGGTATCAGCCGCAGTGGGAAGACCTTGGAGTATTACATGCCAAAATAGGAACAGATTATCTGTCTAGAGTCGTTGTTCCATCCATGCGTTCAGCAGCAAGAAGTGTAGTAGGACGTTATACACCGGAACAGATATATTCCACCAAACGTGACGCCATACAGGAAGAAATCTTTGTAGAGACAAAAAAACTTTTGGACGAAAAATACGTTCAGTTGAATCAGGTTCTTATACGTTCCGTTACCTTGCCTACTACTATAAAATCAGCTATCGAAAGCAAGTTGAAACAGGAACAGGAGGCTTTAGAATATGAATTCAAGTTGGATAAAGCTGCTCAAGAGGCTGAACGCCAGCGTGTTGAGGCTGAAGGGAAAGCTGCAGCCAACAATATAGTAAGTGCAAGTATCAACGACAAGATATTACGTGACAAAGGTATAGAAGCAACATTAAAACTTGCTGAATCACCTAATGCAAAAATTGTAATCATAGGAAACAGCAATGACGGTATGCCGTTGATTTTAGGAGATATAAAATAAAATACACAACGAAGCCGTGAAATATAAAACACGGCTTTTAAACATTTCATCATGAGTAAAAATAAGACACAACCGAATATTCACATAAAAAACAAACGAGCTTCGTTTGAGTATTTTCTCATAGACAGACTCGTTGCCGGTATTGTGTTGACAGGAACTGAGATTAAAAGTATCAGAGCGGGAAAAGCCAACATTACTGATGCATATTGTACCTTTATAAAAGATGAATTATATGTCATCGGCATGCACATAGCAGAGTATTCTTATGGTACATACAACAACCATTTCCCGAAAAGAGACAGAAAACTGCTTCTTACTCAAAGAGAACTGCGCAAACTGAAAGCCAAAGCCAATGAGAAAGGTTATACTATAATACCTGTAGATCTGTTTATCAACGATAAGGGTCTCGCCAAATTGGATATAGCTTTGGCAAAAGGAAAGCATTTTTATGACAAAAGAGAGTCTTTAAAAGATAAAGACAATAAAAAGGAAATAGAAAAAATACGTTATAAATATAATTGATTATGAATAAAATATTGTCAATATTAACATTAATGTGTATAATTTTACCATTCAATGTCAATGCTCAGAAAATCAATTGGCTGACATTTGAAGAGGCTATAGAACTCAACAAGGCAAATCCAAAAAAGATTTTCATAGATGTATATACAGACTGGTGCGGATGGTGTACTAAGATGGATCAGACCACATTTACGGATTCTGAAGTCGTGGAATATATGAACGAAAATTTTTATCCCGTAAAACTTAACGCTGAACAACAGGAACCTATTGAATACAACGGATATACATTCAAGTTCATCCCACAAGGACGTAGAGGTGCACACCAGCTTGCAGCATCACTTTTACAGGGCAAGATGTCATATCCATCTTATGTTTTTATGAATGAAGAAGAAAAACTGATAACCATATTGCCTGGCTACATGAAAGCGCCTGAATTTATCACAATATTGGAGTTTATTGGCTCTGATTCATTCCTTTCAATGCCTTTTGAAGAGTTCAAAAATAAAAATACGGATACAATAAAACAATAAGTATCCCGTAATCTTATAAAATAAGATACATGACAATACGTTTCAGGATATTATTAGCAATGTTTATAATTGCCCTTGGTATCAGTTCATGCAGAAAAGAATTATCATTCAGTGAAAACAGTGCTTTCAGCATAATCTTGTCAACCGATACCATTACATTCGATACTGTATTCACCACACTCGGTTCTTCTACAAGACAATTGATGGTTTATAACAATAATAAAGAAAACATCAAAATCAATTCCATAAAACTTGGTAATGGCAGTTCGTCATTTTTCAGCATCAATGTCGATGGAGAACCCGGTACAAGTTTCTTTGACAAGGAAATATATGCCGGTGACAGTTTGTTTATTTTCATCAAAGTAACTATTGACCCTGTAAATCAGAATAATCCTCTTTTCATTGAAGATTTCTTGGTTTTCAACACCAATGGCAATATCGATACCGTACATCTCACTGCATACGGACAAGACGCCAATTATATCATTGCTGACAGAACACTTGAAGGATTTCCTAAATTCAAAGTGGTTGCTGACAGTCTTGAAACTGCATATTGGACTGCCGAGAAGCCGTACGTCGTTTACGGTCATGCACTTATCAATTCATACGGGACTCTTGTCATAGAAGCCGGAGCAAGAATATATTTCCACAACGGCAGCGGGTTGTGGGCTTGGAGCGAAGGACAACTTATAGTAAACGGGACCATTGACAATCCTGTAGTATTTCAGGGTGACAGATTGGAGTCTTTCTATCAGGACAAAGCAGGACAATGGGACAGAATCTGGCTCATGGAGGCAAGAGAAGGCGGCGGTCATTATATCAACTACGCCATAATAAAGAACGGTTTCATTGGAATACAGGCTGAACGTTTTCTTAAAGACAACAAAGCGCCTTTGACAATCACCAACACCATCATCACCAATCACACCGGAATGGGTATTTACAGCCATAATTATCATATCAGTGCCTCCAATATCGTTGTGGCGAATTGCGGAAATTACGGCTTGGCATTGACAGGCGGAGGCTGGTATGAATTTACACACGGGTCTTTCCTGAACTACTGGTCCGCTTCAACAAGAACTACTCCAAATGTCTATCTTTCAAATATTTATACAGATCCCATGACCGGGAATCTGTATGCATACGGATTCGAAATGAAAATGAACAACAGCATAATGTACGGCAGCAAGGAAGAGGAATTCAATACTGATTTTTATCCGGGGACAGACAGCATATATACTTTCAACAACAGTCTTGTTAGAACACAATGGAAAAGCAATGTCTTCAACAATTGCCTGTTGAACAAAGACCCTAAAATTCTGGACTACGAAAATTACGACTATCATTTAGACACATTATCACCGGCTATCGGACTTGGCGACCCTTTGTATTCCACCGGAATACTGCAAATGGACCTTGATGGCATATCAAGAGGCAATTCTCCTGATGCAGGAGCTTATCAATATGTTCCTACCGAAGAACCGTCAACTCGGTAACAGTCTCATTTCCGACATTGTCTGTGATAACAATTTTAATTTTGTTAGTACCTTTCTTGGTATATTCGTCTATTTTATAGGACAAAAAATCTTTTTTTGCATCATAGTCAGTAAGCACCCAATGGTCATTTACGTACATGTTATATGACTTTATACCCGATTCTTTATCAATGATTTCCATATACAATGATGTATGTTTGGAGACGTCCCATTTTTCACCGAAGTTAATTAATCGCAATGTAGGAGCGACAGTATCGACGGACAATGCATATATTCCCAAACTATTGACCGAGCATTGCATCTCTTCATTTCTCATTACACCACCGCAAGGAATGAATTTACCTGTTTTGTCAATCTTTACTACATACAGATTCTTATTTCCTACATATTCTTTTTTCGGACGCAGTCGCAACTTGATGTATTTATGAACAGGAATATATTCCGAACCAATAAGATAAGCATAATCGGAAACGATATCACCTATAGAATCAATCTGTTTGGCTTTTATGTATTCATCCCGATAAAAACATTTTTCGGGTATTTCAGCATTAAAGCCATCGAGAGATACCGTCATCTCACAACCGTCAAAAACTCTATAATAACTTCTATCAGGCTGTGGTTTGGGTTTAACTTTTTCATATTCCGAGCCTTTAACCACAAAATCAAGTATTGAAGCATTGCCATGATAATCTTTCACTACAAGATGCATATTTATCATATCACCTTCTTCGACATAAATAGATCCATTTTTCTCACTACTCATTCTTAATATATTAAACGGATCACGTTCAGTTCTCACATAATACACTTTATTTTTTATGTAATGGGAATAATCAGTAAGACTGTTTATGTAACGTGTTTCATCGTATGAATAAGAATCTGCATAAAAAGAAAAAAGCAGTTCATCATCGGCAAAAAGCTCTATGCTGTAAACACCGTTCTTATTGGGTGTATCATTTGCCCTGTCGAATGCAGAGATGCCGAATGCGATGGCACCTTGTGCTGCAATAACATCGTTTTTCAATGATAATTTCCCATTTTTTTTCATAACATCAAAAAAGCAAACAGTATCTCTCCCATTTACCAATGCATCATTCAAAGGATATACAGCCAAAGAAGACAAAACAGGTTTGATATCATCTTTCACTTTAAGACCAAAAAAAAGTGGATTGACAGGTTCCTCTGTCTTTGTATAACGCAACTCATAATGAAGATGAGGACCTCCGGAACTGCCGCTATTACCGCTACGACCAAGATAATCACCTTTTTTTATTACAATCTCATTTTCTTTCAATATAATATTTTGTCTGAATGACTGTGTTTCATATTGTTTCTCTCGCACATACTCTCCTATCTCATCATTAAAACACTGCAAGTGAGCATAAACAGACATAAAACCGTCGTTATGTGTGACATAGATTGCCTTGCCATAACCGTATGGCGACACTGATATACGACTGACATACCCATCGGCGACAGCAAAAACCTCCTTTCCTTCCACTCCTCCGGTTTTAATATCGACACCGGCATGAAAAGCATTGCTGCGTAACTCACCGAAAGTAGCCGACAGATACACCGGTATGCGTAAAGGCGATGGATATTGTGGAAATTCATTATTTTCTTGAGCATTGACAATCAACATCACACACAACAAAAAAGTCAACAATACATATTTCATAAAAAACTATTTTTTTGCAAAGTTAACGATAATATCACTTCGGTTATTTCAAAACAGATTAAAAACAAAACGCAATTTACTTTTTTCCAACAATAAAATCCTAAATGACATTGTTTGGTAAAACCTTTTTTATATTTTTGTAAATCAATTTCGAATTTGTGATGAAGAAAAAAGAAGTATCTCTATTTAAGCTTTTTGCTTTGAGATTAAGCATAATGTTGCTGATATTGGCAATCAGTCGATGGCTTCTATATGTATTTAACAGTCAAAATTTCAACAACTTATCTTTTATAGAATTATTAAGACTATTTTTTATCGGATTACGATTCGACATAAGCACCTTAGTAATATTCAATATCCCCATTATTATATTTTATGGATTACCATTAAAACTGAAATATAACAAAGTTTACAAAAAAGTCGTTGACATAATATATATTATCGGAAACTCCATTGCCGTAGGACTAAACCTCATCGATGTAATATATTTTCGTTATATAGACAAAAGAATGACATCGGAGTTATTCTCTTTCATAACCGATAATGGCGAAAATCAAGGCAGTCTTGTTATACAATTTGCCATTGACTTTTGGTATATGTTATTAATTTTCATAATATTCACCCTATCAATCATTTTATTGACACGCAAGACACAATTAAAAAAGCCATATTTAATAAACAATATAACATGGTATATCAGCAACAGCATAAGTTTTTTAATATTAGTTTTCTGTTCGGTTATCGGTATTAGAGGCGGTTTTCAGTTAAAACCTATCAATATTCTTGCTGCTGCACGGCATACAAGTATCGAAAACGTGCCATTAGTGATAAACACCCCCTTTTCCATCATAAAGGGCAATTCAGGTAATATACTGAAAAAAATAACATTTTTCTCAGATGAAGAGATAGAATCCATGTACACTCCCAAGCATGAGAATCCAAAGCGTAACAGATTTGTAAAAGATTTTGAGACAAGACCAAATTTCGTAATAATCATATTGGAAAGTTTTGGACAGGAAGTTATTGGATTCTACAACAAAGAGATGGATAACAATCTTACACCGTTTTTAGACAGCATATTGAGCAATAGTTTGGTTTTCGACGGCATGGCGAACGGGAGAAAATCCATAGAAGCCTTACCATCAATATTTTGCGGGATTCCATCACTGATAGGAATAGATTATCCATCTTCCCGTTATTCAGCCAATCATGTAGAAGGGATAGGATTCTTGTTAAAACGTCAAGGTTATACAACAGCATTCTTTCATGGAGGCAACAACGGGACCATGAGTTTTGATGCCACAGCGGCAGCCGCCGGATTCGATTATTATTATGGAAGAACCGAATATAACAACGACAATGATTTTGACGGCAGATGGGGCATCTTTGACATGCCGTTCCTACAATATACGGTTAAACAATTAGACACTCTCAGCAAGCCTTTTATTTCTGCTATATTCACATTGTCGTCTCACCATCCTTTCAAACTGCCGAAAAATTATTACATCACAGACAAATCCATAGAAACAGATTTTGAAAAAACAGTACGCTATACCGATGATGCGTTGAGAGCCTTTTTTGAAACTGCAAAACAGAAAGAATGGTTCGACAGTACTGTTTTCATCATCACTGCAGACCATGTCAACCCGGAACATCTTTATGAAAATTACATAAACCCACGCTGTACTTACAGAATACCATTGGCATTTTACAGTCCTTGTCTCATTGAACCATTTGCAAGCAATGAGATAATGCAGCAGGCAGACATAAACATATCCATAGCAGGTCTTTTGAATCTCAATGATTCAATTTTCAGTTTTGGGAGAAATGTATTCGATACTATAGAAAAACCTTCTTTTATAAGTTATCTTAACAACATTTATCAATATTCTGATGGACAATATCTGATGCAAACCGATGGAGACAACATCAAAGCCATATACAACATTATTGAAGACCCGTTGTTAGAGAATAACATATATGATGATACTGACAGCATCAAGTGGCAACAACTTGACAAATGTTTTAAACTGCATTTGCAACAATACAATAATAGAATGATTAACAATAAATTATATATCAAGAGATGAAAAAGAAGATACATTTTATTGTCAATCCCATATCCGGTCGTCACAACAAGGAAACATTTCCCGATAAAGTTTCCAAGCTAATCAATAAAGAGTTATTTGATTATTATATCACTTTCACCGAACATCCCGGTCATGGTGAAGAACTTGCAAAAAAGTCGGTTTCCGACGGCATAGACATTGTAGCAGCTGTAGGAGGAGACGGCACCATCAATGAGATAGCCAGATGTCTGATAGACACTGAAGTGGCTTTAGGCATTATACCTTTCGGTTCAGGCAATGGATTAGCACATCATCTGCGACTGCCTCTAAATGTTGAAAAGGCGATAAAGGAAGTCATCAACAACGGTTTTGTCACCAAAATAGACACTGCCACAATCAATGGCAGGCATTTTGTAAGCATAGCAGGAATAGGATTCGATGCTCTCATTGCCGACTCATTCGCCAAAGATCCAAACAGAGGATTGAAGACATACCTCAAAATCATCACCGAAGAATATCCTTATTTTGAGCCGGAACATTACAAACTGACATTCGACGATGCCACTACAATAGACTGTTCACCACTGTTCATATCATTTGCCAATTCAAATCAATTTGGATTCAATGCTGCCGTCAGTCCAAAAGCATCATTGAACGACGGATTCCTGGATGTCTGTGTATTTCGCAAGCCATATCTTATCGAAGTGCCGTTTGTTGCCGGAATGCTTATGACACAGAGAATAGACAAAAGCAATCATGTCGATATTTATAAAGCCAAGAAAATAAATGTAGTACGTAAAAAAAACGGCATAGCCAATGTAGATGGAGAAGTCGTTGAAATGGAAAAGGATATAGAAGTAAAAATAAAGGAGCTAAGTTTAAATGTTTTGATTCCAAGAATGTTTTAATATGATAAACAAATACATACAATTTCTCATCAAGATAGGAGAAGAATTCAAATATTCTACCGAAACGGCAACCATAATAGCAGAACTCATCACCTTTTTAACGATATTGGCAATATCAATATTAGTATTCTTCTTATGTAAACTGATTATCAACAAAGGTGTCACATATTTAAACAGAAAGACCGACAACATATTCGTAAAATTAGTTGTCAGTAACAAAGTGTTCACACGTTTGTGCTTATTGGTACCCACGTATATCATAAGAGAGACTGCCATAGATGCGATGCCCACCCTGACAAGACTGCAACATTTCGTCATAATATTGACAAGGATATATGAAATTTTCGTATATACCAGAATTATCGACTCCATATTGAATGTAATACACGGTGTTTACAACAGTTATGAGATGTCGAAAAGCAAGCCGATAAAAGGGGTAATACAGGTATTGAAGTTCTTTGCATATATTATATGTGTGTTACTCATTTTAGCGGTATTGACAAACAAGCAATTATCAAACATTTTGATAGGATTAGGAACACTTTCGGCTGTACTTATGCTGGTATTCAAAGATCCCATTTTAGGGTTTGTCGGAAGTATTCAACTAACCATCAATGACATGCTGCGTATTGGAGACTGGATAGTCATGACGAAGAACAATGCCGACGGAGAGGTACTTGATATCGGTCTCACTACTGTCAAGGTACAAAACTGGGATAATACCATTACTACAATACCGACATATTCGCTTATTTCTGAGTCGTTTACAAATTGGAGAGGAATGTCTGAATCAGGCGGACGACGAATAGCACGTTCCATAATAATAGATGCCGACACTGTAAAATTTTGCACTCCTGAAATGTTAGAACGTTTTAAGAAATATCAACTTGTGGAACGATATATTTCCGACAAAGAAGCAGAAATAACATTTTACAACAAAGAAAACAATATAGATACCAGCAATCTTGTTAACGGACGCCGTCAAACAAACATTGGCATCTTCAGAGCATATCTGAGAGAATATCTCATGTCGAATCCCAACCTTAACCATAACATGACACTTATGGTAAGGCAACTGACGCCTACGGAATACGGAATACCTATTCAAGTTTATGCTTTCAGTGCGAACAAAGAATGGAAAGCATACGAAAACATACAGAGCGACATATTTGACCATATTTATGCTGTAGTGCCTATGTTTGACCTTAGAGTATATCAAAAACCGTCGAGCAATACAATCACACGTTTAGGCGAAGAAACAATAGATAATCTAAAACATTGATAATCAAGAAAGTCTTTCGATAAGTTCATCTCTATAACTTGCTCCTATCGGAATCTTGTTGCCGGCCACCGTTACTGTAGTTTTATCTATATCCTCTATATATTTTAAAGATACTATGTATGACTTATGAACACGAATAAACATATCCTTAGGCAAGGTATCCTGAAGGTTTTTCAAAGAATATAAAGCCGTAATCCTTCTTGTAACAGTATGGAAAGTTACATATTCATGCTGACCTTCAATAAAATACAAATCTGCAAGATTAACTTTGTAAAGTTTATAATCGGCTTTCACCATAATATAATCCGATATTTCAGACACTTGATTATCCTCATTGTGACAATAATCCATAGTCTTAGTAACAGCCTGCAGGAAACGCGGGAAATCGAAAGGTTTAAGCAGATAATCGACGACACCTAGAGAGAAAGCATCGACGGCATATTCAGAATATGCCGTAGTAAGAATCACAGCCGGCGGATTCTTCAATGACTTTAACATTTCCATACCAGTGAGATCCGGCATCTGAATATCAAGAAGTAAGATATCTACCTTCTCATTATGCAGAACCTCCATTGCCTTAATTGCATCAGAACATGTATCTACAAGATACAGAGACTCTACCTTCGAAACATATTCCTGCAGTAATTTTCTTGCAAGAAATTCATCATCAACTATCAGTACATTATATTTTTTCATAATCACTTACCTCCTATCACAATAGTAACTCTATACTTATTATCATTATTTTTTATTTCAAAAGAATAATCATTACCATAATACAAATTAAGACGACGTTTTACATTCTGCAAACCTATATTGCTGTCAACTTTTTTCACCTGAACACCGGCAGGTATTATAACATTGGATTTCACAGAATTTTCTGCCACAAAAGTAAGATAACAACCTTTCTGTACCAATGAAAAATAGACATACCCATCCGGGTCGTTTTCCAATCTGCTATGTTTAAAACTATTTTCAATAATAGGTTGAAGTATCATAGGCGGCATTTTAAAACCACAATTCTCTATTTTCTTGTCAAATTTCACATTGGCGTCTCCTTCTATTCTAAGTAACTGGAAATCAATGTAGTTTTCTATATATTTTACTTCTTTTTCTATAGAAATATTATCTGCCTGACAATCCACCATGACATAACGTAACATTTCGGATAATTTTAAAACGCTTGCCGGGGCACTGTCATCGTGAGTATATGCCAAAGAATATATGTTATTCAATGCATTAAATAAGAAATGTGGATTTATCTGAGATTTAAGATAACGCAATTCCATATCAAGTTTCTCGCTTTTCAATTCATTCATGATACGACTTTTTTCTCTATCAGATATTTGAAGATTCGTAATAACACTAACTGCCACAACGGCCGTAAAAAGGATCAACCTGATAAGATATGGTACCACAAACTTCTCCGGAGCATTCTTTGGTTGAGGCAACTCGTATGGCAGGAAATTCTTCATTATAGATACCATGTTAAACTCAAAAAACACACTAATCCATGCCGTACCAAGCACCAGAATGAAATTCAAAAAATAAAACATTGCAACTTTCTTTCTTTCCAGAAAATATTTCACCAATATTTTAGATTCGATAAAGCTCATTAAAATAAGTGTAGCGGTGACAAAAGAAGCATGAATAATAGAAAACAGCAGACCTTCCCCCCATAAAAGCAGCAAAAAAAACAAAAATACCACACACCAAGCTATAATAATATTAATCTTGGTGTTATTAACATTTATTTTGATTTTTTTCAACTTAAACATTTCAGCCTTTGTATTTCAATGCAAAGATAAAACAAGGAATAATACAAAGGTAAACAATTCAACAAATACAAAAATAAAATCACCCAAACATTATTATTGTTATTTATTTTTCCAGAAAGCCGGAGTAAAGAGAATCAATACAGTAAAAATCTCAAGACGTCCTACAAGCATCAGGAATGACATAAACCATTTTGCCACAGCAGAAAGTTCATCGAAGCCGGCAGCGAACCTTCCTATGCTAGGACCCATATTGCTTAAAGCCGTAATAGTGTTAAAAATACTCTCATCGAAATTGCACCCTGTCAATATCAGAACTATCACACTGAATATACATAAGAAAAGATAAAAAAACAAAAAATTGAGGACTCTGGCCAATTGTTCATCAATGATTACCTCCTTTGACATTCGAACCGTAAAAACAGCATTGGGATGCAACATTTTTTTAATTGCGTTATTGACAGATTTAAGACAAATAGCAACACGAATGATTTTGATACCGCCACTTGATGAACCTGCACAAGCCCCACTTACCATTATTAATAAGGTAGGTATCATAAACAAGCCACCCCATGCGTTAAAGTCGGAACAGCTCGACTGAAAACTCGTTGAAGATATTACAGAAGAAACATAAAACAAAGATGTGCGGAAACGGCTTTCAAAATCTTGTGGGTATGCTGATATATCTGTATATACGGTATGAACATCGGGAGCTATATAAAAAAGTCCGATAAACAAAGAGACACATAACACAAAAATGCCAATATACCAACGCAGTTCCTCATTTTTAGCAACTTCACCCAAATGACCTGTGATAAGCAAATAATACAAAGAAAAATTCACACCTGAAATCAACATGAAGAAACTGCCGACATATTCGAGATAAGGCGAGTTCCAGTAACCAAAACTCTCATTATGAGTGCTGATACCTCCCGTTGCTATTGTTGACATGGCATGACATACAGCATCGAAGAAATTCATCGGTCCCATATAATAGAAAAAAGCACACATCAATGTAAGCATGATGTATATACCCCACAATCGTCGTGCTGTCATCATCATTTTGGGATGTAACTTTTTAACACCAATACCTGACATCTCTGCAGAGAAAAGCATTACATTGTTGGAACTACGATTTATGGCGGGTATGATAGCCAGGAAAAGCACTATGATACCTAAACCGCCAAGCCATTGTATCATACTTCTCCAAAACAGTATTCCGTGAGAAAGGTTGTCTATATCTTCGACTACAGTGATACCGGTAGTAGTAAATCCTGAAATGGATTCAAAAAAAGCATCAGTAATACTGTTAATAGTCCCTGTCATGAGAAAAGGCAACATTCCGAATATGGAAAACAATATCCATGTAACCGTCACTATGATAAAAGAATCCTTCATCGTCAGATTTGAGAGATAAACACGACCTCTTTGTTTGTCATGCTTTTCTCTACCGGCTGACAGAAGAATAAATCCAAAAATGCCGGTCACCATGGTAGAAGCCAAAAACGCAGCAACATCTGTTTCACCATATTGGTAATGGTAATAGAATGCCACTAAAGAGGTCAGAAACATAAAAAATGCCTCGAACAACAAAAAAACGCCATATATCTTAGACTTCATATTCCAGCATCTTTTGAGCAGTAAAAGTACAATATTTTTGTCATATCCATAAAAAAAGATTCAACCATTCACAAATAATAATTATTTTATTGATTACCAATACAAATACTGTCAATATTACTATTTCTTCAATTAACTCAACAAATTTTTATTATAAAAAATGTTAATAAGAATCATTAAAAAATATTTATCTACATATATTTCTATTACTTTTGTTAAAAAAATATATTTATGAACAAAATAAATTATTTTATGTTTTAAAGAAAAAAAGACATGAGAACTTTAATTATTATGATTTTATTTAATTTTATTAGCACACAGGAAATTACATTTAACGACAGTACCACATATATTGATATTGCCAAATATCTCGGAAAGTGGTATGAGATAGCGAGATTGGATCATTCATTTGAAAAGAATATGGAAAAAGTAACTGCAGAATATATTTTGCAACATGACGGAAGCATCAAAGTTATCAACAGCGGATACAGAAAGGGCAAACATAAAGTTGCTGAAGGAAAGGCAAAAACCACTAACACACCGGGATTGTTAAGAGTGTCATTTTTCATGAATATATATTCCGATTACCGTGTATTGTATATTGATGAGAATTATGAATATGTACTTGTTGGAGGAAGTTCGCCACGTTACTTGTGGATACTGTCGCGCAAGCCTCAGCTGTCGGAAGAAATAATAGCCTCTTTGATTGAAAACGCGAAGGAAAGAGGCTATAATACGGAAGATATCATCATGGTGCACCAATAACGACAAATCTATTATACATTTATTAAAAAGACCCATCAATTTGTAAGATACTTAAGTATTAACAAACAAAGTATCGAATACAAAATGACTTGGTCTTTTTTTATTTTTACCTCCATTAGATAAAAAATAAAGCTGCCGAAAAGTAATTTAAGACACAGGAAAATTGAAATGAAGCAAAAGTAAGTTGAGACAACATTTTATTTTGTTGAAATGTTGAGTTATAGATATTTAACGACAAGCTTTTTTTATACTTTTGCAGAAAATAACTTTTGTAGAAATAATTTTAAAAATATTCAAACAACACAAAAAATGTTTAGGCACAATAGATTAGTTTTAATTGTTTTGTTTGTACTTTTAGTGTTAAGACAGGGCAATGTCAATGCACAAAACGAAAAAGTCGAACTAACGTTATCAGAAGCCATAGAAATAGCACTTAATGAAAGCAACAGTGTTAAGATGGCTGATTTTACGATAGAGAAAACCGGTTATGCTAAAAAAGGCACATACGCCTCTCTTTATCCCAACATTAATGTATCCGGAGATTATCAAAGGACTATCCAGAAACAAGTTATGGCAATGGATTTTGGAGGGCAAGCCATGGATATTGAAGTTGGAAAGGCGAACAATATATCGGCAGGATTATCTGCCACCATGCCACTTGTCAATGCACAATTGTGGAAAAGTCTCAAGCTGTCGGCACTCGATGTTGAGGTTGCCGTAGAACAGGCACGTTCGTCACGTATCTCCATGGTATCGCAAGTCAAACAATCGTTTTACGCTGTTTTGCTTTCCAAAGAAGTATATTATGTATATAAAGAGGTGTACGACAACGCCGCCAAAAACTTTGAAGATACCGAAAGAAAATATAAAGTCGGTGAGGTATCTGAATATGATTATCTCAGGTCTCAAGTAACATACAAGAATGCTGAACCTAACGTTTACAGTTCAGAATGTGCTGTAGAACTTGCCATCTGGCAGTTAAAAGCCGTTATGGGCATCGACCTTGCCACCGATATTGACGTAATTGGCAGTTTAGACGAATTTACTGATGAAATGTTGTCGAGCAGTCTTGTTTATGATAGTATCAATATTGAAAACAACAGTGACCTTAAACAGTTGGACATACAAATGTCCATGATAGATGAGACCATCAAGATGGTTAAATATCAATATATTCCGACTTTGTCCGGCTCTTTTGCATATAATTTCATGGCAATGGGAGACGATTTCGACATAAAATGGAATCCATACTCAGTCGTTGGCATAAGTCTTAATATTCCAATATTCGATGGTTTTTCCAAGCACAACAGTATCAAGCAATATAAAATGGAAAAGAATATCTTAAATCTCACCATTGAAGATACAAGACGTAATCTCAACATTGCAATTAAGAACTACAACGACCAGATGGGTACATATATCAAGAACTATTCTGCAGCAGAATCCACATTGGCTGTCGCTCAGAAGAGTTACGACATAGCAGAAAAAATGTATGAATGCGGTAAAGCCACATTATTAGAGCTTAACGATGCCCAATTGGCACTCACTCAGGCTCAACTAACTCTTAATCAAGCCATTTACGATTTCATGGTAGCTAAAGCATCATTAGATGAACTAATGGGTGTAGATTATGAATCCAATGAAAAATAACCAAGAAGAAAAAATTAAACAAATATTAAAATGAGACGTTTCAATTTATTTTTAATCGCATCAATGGTATTATTGATAACATCATGCGGAGAAATCAAAACAAAAAACAAATCGGTTAATACTGTAGTAGAAGAAGACATTCCCGTAGTAACTGCCGTAAAGGTGCACAAAGAAAACATAGCACAAACAGTATTATACCCTACCATCATAGAAGCTGAAATTGTAAACAACATAGCACCTCAGACATCGGCAAGAATTAAGGATATATTTGTCGAAGTAGGAGACCATGTCAAAGCCGGACAGCGTTTGGCAAATATGGATGATGCCAATCTTGAAAAAGCTCGTTTACAGGTTGTTAATGATTCTCTTGAATATGGACGTACCAAAGAATTATACGAAATAGGCGCATCATCACAATCTGATTTTGACCTTATCACTCTATCGTACAGTGTATCACGCAAAAGTTATGACAATCTTTTGGAGAACACCAGATTGAACAGTCCAATAAATGGCATTGTCACTGCACGAAACTATGATAAAGATGACATGTATTCTATGGCTGAACCTATTTTTGTTGTACAACAAATAAAACCGGTAAAGATGTTAATCAACATACCGGAAAGTAAATTCACACAAATAAAGAAAGGCATGAAAGTAGATATCACTTCCGAAGTATATGATGATGTCGTCTTCGAAGGTAAAATAAATCTCATCTATCCAACCATAGATCCCAACACACACACTTTTACAGTAGAAGTCATCGTAGAAAATAAAGACGAACGTTTACGTCCAGGAATGTTTGCAAGAGTATCTGTCAATTATGGGGATGCTCACAATGTAGTGATACCTGACAGAGCCTTGCAAAAACAAATAGGTGCAGGAGACCAATACGTTTATGTTTTAAACAATGACAATACTGTAACTTTTACCAATGTAGAAGTAGGACGCCGTTTAGGTGACAAATATGAAATTCTTAGAGGTTTGAACGACGGTGACATGGTGGTGACTACAGGACAATCAAAACTGAGAAACGGCATCACTGTAGAAGTCAAATAACATTAAAAAGTACAAGTAAAAGAATCCAACAATGAGTTTATACAGATCATCAGTAAATCATCCAGTGACAGTATCTTTGGTATTTGTCACCATAGCGATACTTGGTATCTTCTCTCTAAGACAACTTGCCATAAATCTTTTACCTGATATGGGTGAAAACACCATCATGGTAATGACTACATATTCAGGAGCAAGCGCAGCCGATATTGAGACCAACGTATCAAAACCATTGGAGAACGTGTTGAACAGCGTTAGTGATCTTAAACATATCACTTCATCTTCAAAAGAAAATGTTTCCATCATATACCTTGAATTCAACTACGGTATCGATATAGACAAAGCCACCAACGATGTTCGAGACAAATTAGACATGGTAAGAACAGATCTTCCAGACAATGTAGGAAATCCGACAATATTTAAGTTCAGTATTGAAGACATGCCTGTAATGATGCTTTCTGCAAGTGCTAAAGAGAGTCTTAGTGGATTGGACAAAATATTAGACGACAAACTTGCAACACCATTGGCACGTGTAAATGGTGTAGGTACCGTTTCTGTTGCCGGTGCCCCAAAACGTGAGATTCAAGTATTTGTTGATCCCAACAAATTAGAAGCATACAACTTAACTGTCGAATCCATTTCATCCGCCATTGCAAGTGAAAACAAAAACACACCTGCCGGAACTATAGACATTGGATCTAATACTTATTCAGTACGTATAGAAAAAGAATTTGATGCTGCCAAAGAGATGCTCGACATTGTGATAGGCAGTTTCAACGGAAAACCCATTTACCTTCGTGATGTCGCAAAGGTAATAGACGGTGAACAGGAACGTCTGCAAAAGGTCTATACTAACGGTGAGCGTGGTGCGAGTATCACTATACAAAAACAAACCGATGCAAATGCCGTGCAAGTTATCAGGGGTGTCAAGAAAGAATTGAAAAGAATTGAGAGTTCGCTGCCTTCCGACATCAAGATAAACATCATCAACGATACTTCGACAAATATCATCAACACTATCAACTCATTGAAAGACACCATCTTTACTACATTTATACTCGTCATGTTGGTAGTATTTGTTTTCCTTGGCAGATGGAGAGCGACAATCATCATAGTACTGTCAATACCAATCTCTTTGGTAGCATCAGTGATATATTTGTTTGCTACCGGCAACACTTTGAATATTATCTCCATGAGTGCATTGAGTATAGCCATTGGTATGGTTGTGGACGATGCCATCGTGGTATTGGAGAACATCACCACGCATATCGACAGAGGTGTAAAGCCAAAAGAAGCTGCTGTACATGCCACACAAGAGGTGTCTATCTCTGTCATTGCATCAACATTGACAATGTTGGCTGTATTTTTGCCCTTGACAATGATAAAAGGTACAGTTGGTGTATTTTTCAACCAATTGGGCTGGATAGTAAGTATCATCATGATAGTATCCACATCAGCAGCTTTGACACTTGTACCTATGATGTGTTCCCGCATGTTGAAACAAAATGCCAATAACCACTCATGGCATGACGTAATATTCAAACCGATCAATAAGGGTCTCGATGCCATTAATAGAGGATACGGACATCTCATCAACTGGGCTGTGACACATCGTCTCGCAGTCATATTATTAGCTATTGGCATATTCGCCGGCACATTGTTCTTGACATTACCCAATCTAAAGACAGGATTCATGCCGACAATGGACCAGGGACGTCTGTCTATCAGCATTGAACTTCCCATCGGTACAGGTGAAAATGTAACTGATGAATTGGCTGCAGAATTATCAAAAAAATACATGGATTCAATACCGGAGATAGAGTTTTTGAACTACCGTTACGGCGTTGCTGACGAAGATAATGCTTTTGCCTCTATGCAAGACAACGGAACGCACATAATATCCATGAATATCAGCGTTGGAAGCAAGATGGACAGAACACGAAGCACTCAGGAAATCGCAGAATGGATAAGAAAAGACCTGAAAAACAATCCTGAGATAAAGAAATACGATGTTTCTGAAGGAAGAGGATTTGCCGGTAGCTCAAGTGTCGAGTTGGAAATCTACGGTTATGACTTCGATACATCAGACAGATTGGCAAAAGAACTTGCTGATATGATGAACAACACCGAAGAATTCTCACAGGTACTTATCAGTCGTGACGAATATACACCTGAATACCACGTTGATTTTGACAGAGAAAAACTGATGCTCAACGGCATAGACCTCACTACAGCATCCTCATTTGTCAGAAACCGCATCAACGGTTCTATCATGTCATATTTCCGTGAAGACGGTGATGAATATAACATCAGAGTGCGTTATGCACCTGAATTCCGTACAAGTGTAGAAGATATCGAAAACATTGTACTATACAATTCACAGGGACAAGCCATAAAAGTAAGTGAAGTTGCCAGTGTTATTGAAGGAGCGACTCCTCCTACCATTGAACGTAAAGACCGCGAACGTATTGTCACTATTACCGGTATTGTTACTAAAGGATATGCACTTAGTGAAGGTGTGCAAAAAGCAGAATCATTCATTAAACAAGCAGACATACCTACAGAATTTATGGTAAAAATTGCAGGTAGTTATGAGGATCAACAAGATTCTTTCAGCGATTTGTTTACTCTGTTATTTCTTATAATAATTCTCGTTTATGTTGTGATGGCAGCTCAATTCGAGTCTTTGACTGACCCATTTGTCATCATGTTCTCAATACCTTTTGCAATCACCGGTGTATTGATTGGTTTAACCGTTCATTCCATGGCATTGGATATAATGGCTTTGATAGGTGTATTGATATTAGCCGGTATAGTGGTGAAAAACGGTATAGTGCTTATAGACTACTCTATCTTGTGTTTAGACAGAGGTATGGATGTCAATACCGCCATAGTAACTGCCTCAAAACAGCGTCTGCGTCCTATTTTAATGACTACATTGACGACGGTATTAGGTATGATACCTTTGGCAGTTGGCAATGGTGAAGGTGCAGAAATGTGGAACGGACTCGGTATCACTGTGGCCTGGGGTCTTTCGATGTCAACATTGATAACATTGGTTCTCATCCCTACTCTATATGCAATTTTCGTTTCAAGAAAAAAGAAAAGGGAAGCAAATAAGGCAAAACGTTTAGCATTAAAACAATTAGAACAATCAAAACAATTATAAAATGACAGGAATATTTGTAGCATATAACCAGGCATATTATGATGAAATCATCTTATTGCTTGAAAAACATGGCACAAGAGGATATACAAGTTGGACAGAAATCTCCGGACGCGGAAGCGACAAGGGTGAACCCCATCTTGGAACACATACTTGGCCCACATTCAATGATGCGCTTATTACCTTTGTCGAAGACGACAAGGTCGATGACATAATGGATAGTCTTCACAAACTCGACTGTGTCTCAGAAGAACTTGGTCTGAGAGCATTTGCCTGGAAGATAGACAAAACCGTTTGAAAAACATCTTCAATTATTAAAAATTTTTCTCATACATTT
The DNA here is from genome assembly GCF_056978975.1 of Candidatus Limimorpha avicola. Lineage (NCBI taxonomy): Bacteria > Pseudomonadati > Bacteroidota > Bacteroidia > Bacteroidales > Candidatus Limimorpha > Candidatus Limimorpha avicola. The sequence goes on along the minus strand of NZ_DBMCYK010000002.1, from coordinate 59,010 downwards.
TATTTATAAAGGATTTCTTTTTTGTAAGAAATCCTTTTTCTTTAATATAATGTACAAAGTATATTTTAACTTCAAATAAACCGAATATCATTTAACAATTCATAAAATTATTTGTTTAACCTCAAAATAATCAATAAGAAGCAGAAATACGACAATATTTTTAACATTATTTGACAAAATAAGTTAACTTTGCGATAATTTATAGACAAAATATAGAATATCAGATATGACCTCAAATAAAAAAACAGCAATCGATTATGGCAAAATTGTAAAGATTCTTATTGCCATCACTGTATTTCTAGTGTTATGGAACATCCCGTCAAGTCTAATTGGATTACCTGATATAAGTGTCATAGAGCATAGAGTAATAGCAATTTTCGGGTTTGCCTTTATCATGTGGCTGACTGAAGCCATACCTTCTTGGACCACATCGGTATTAATAGTGGTAATATTACTATTGACATGTTCAAACAGTTCCATATCAATATTTTACGATGTAGCTCCCGGTAAGACCTTAGGCGAGCCCATACCATACGCAAGTATCATGGCCTGTTTTTCCGACCCTATAATAATGTTGTTTTTAGGAGGATTCATTTTAGCTTCAGCTGCATCGAAATTGGGTATAGATGTGCAACTTGCCAGATTGTTTTTCAAGCCATTTGGAAAGAAATCCGAATTCGTACTGTTAGGATTTCTTTTAATCACCGGTCTCTTCTCAATGTTTATCAGCAATACGGCCACTGCTGCCATGATGCTGACATTCATGGCACCTGTATTGAAACAATTGCCTGAAGACGGCAAAGGACGTATAGGCATAGCATTGGCAATACCTATAGGAGCCAACATAGGAGGCATTGCAACTCCAATTGGCACCCCGCCCAATGCCATAGCTTTGAAATATCTCAACGACCCTGAAGGTCTTAACATGAACATAGGTTTTGGAGAATGGGTTAGCGTGATGTTGCCATATACTCTTATAATGCTGTTTTTTGCTTGGATATTATTGATAAAACTATTTCCGTTCAAACAGAAAACCATAGACCTCACCATAGAAGGGGGTGCAAAAAAAGGCAAAGATACCATAATAGTATATATAACTTTAGTAATAACAATATTATTATGGGTATTAGACAAATTGACAGGTATCAACTCCAATGTTGTTGCAATGATACCTATAGCTGTATTCTGTGTGACCGGCATATTCACCAAAGACGACTTAAAAACCATCAATTGGAGTGTGTTATGGCTTGTTGCCGGAGGATTTGCTCTGGGAGTTGCACTTTATAAAACAGGATTGGCAAATGACCTCGTAAAAGCCATTCCTTTTAATACGTGGTCCCCCATCTTCATTATAATAGGTACCGGTGTGTTGTGCTGGATGGTTTCCAACATAATATCACACACTGCAACAGCTACACTGTTATTGCCCGTCATGGTGGCTGTTGGAATCGGGATGCAAGATATCTTGGTAGGTTTTGGCGGAATACGGACCTTACTTATAGGTGTCACTTTAGCATCATCACTCGGCATGATATTGCCAATCAGCACCCCACCCAATGCCCTTGCTTACGGTACCGGTTTTATCAAGGTGCGTCACATGGAGATAACAGGTGTAATCATTGGGGTCGTGGGATTGGCATTAGCATATCTGATGCTAATAACATTAGGAAAAGCCGGGTTGTTTTAATAGTTTAATGTATGGATAAAAAGGGTACAAAGAACAAGAATTACAGAGTCAGATTCAGGTGGAATGCTATCGCCATATATATTTTTTGTGCCTTTTCATGCGTTGCCGGTGTATTGTATATCAACAGCCTGAAAGACAGTATCAAATCACAGAGAGAAAACATACAACGCAACGACAAAGTACTCGAATTTACAAATGAACTCATAAGCGAAGTCAATGAAGCACAGTCCGCAGCAAATTTATTCACCATAACGGATAACAAGCAGCATCTCGAGGATTTCAACCAAAGCATAGAAAAAATTAAAAGCATTAATGATTCAATCAAATATTATTACAACGACAGTACTGTAAACCAGATTCTGTTGTCAGACATCATTGAGTTGCTTAATATGAAAAAGGTGATAATTATTGAGATGTCGAACCAATATAACAGTTTCAATCCTTACAATGAGATTTTCAACTTAGTCAACAACTACCAACCGGAGGTCAAGACTCAAAAAAACATAAGCATACAAGAGCAAGATACAATTATATACAAACCACAGAAAAAAAACTTTTTTCAAAGAATAGGAGATGTTTTTTTACCTGACAATTCATTGGACAGCTTGGTATTGGTATCTAAAACCACGATAGACACCATTGAAAATATCGAAAAAGATAATACCATAGATATACTGCAAGACATCAAGTTATATACGGAGAAAGGAAAGTCTGAATATATTGCAATGGTACAGAATATTGAGAAACAATATGATGAGCTAATGGCTGCAGATCAAAAAATAGCGGAAGAACTTGCGGACATTTTAATAATACTTCATCGGCAGACGTTATATTCAATTTTGGAAGAAGTCCAGAAAAGCGAGGCTCTTATCGATAGAAATATCAACTACGCCATAATCGGAGGCGTGATGGCATTGATTCTGATATTGACATTCATATTTTTTATATTCAATGACGTAGAAAAAGTATCAAAAGCCCAAAAGGCAACCGAAGAAGCAAAGAAAAAAACAGAAGAAATAATGGAAAGCCGTCATAAATTGCTATTATCAGTATCACATGACATAAAAACTCCATTATCTTCCATAATGGGCAATATCGAATTATTACAAATGGACAACAACGAACTTAATAATAATCAACGAATTATCTCCATAAAACGTTCATCTGAGCATATTCTTGAGTTATTGTCCAATCTTCTCAACTATTCAAGTCTCGACCAAGGAAAACAAGTTATATCCCGTACCGAGTTTAATATCTCAAAAATGTGCGATGACATAAAAAACATGTTTATGCCAATAATCGAAAGCAAACATTTGTCGCTTCACTATCATAAAAAGATAGCAGACGACATGTATGTCATTTCAGATGCATTAAAAATAAAACAAATATTATGTAACATATTATCCAACGCCACTAAATACACAATAGAAGGTGAAATACACTTCGGTGTTTACAATAATGACAATAAAATGATTTTCAGCATTATAGACCAAGGTGTTGGAATACCTGAAGAGAGAATGAATGATATTTTCAAACCTTTCAGCAGGATAGAAAAGAATAGCGAATTAAGCGAAGGTTCCGGTTTCGGATTATATGTCGTAAAAGGCATGATAGAGTTACTGAATGGGAAAATATCCGTTAAGTCCAAAGTCAATTACGGAACACATATAGAAGTTCAGATACCGGTCAAGATTTCGGACGGCTCGCACAACACAGAGGAAACCACTGTTGTTGTATGCGACAAAAAGCATTTGAACATACTTATAATAGATGATGACAATAGTCTGCTCACTGTCACCAAGGCAATGTTGGACAAACTTGGACATCATTCCGATATATGTTTGACATCAGTAGAGTTCAACAAATATTTGGACAAACTTGACTTTTATGATGTAATATTGACAGACAGAGAAATGGGCACATACAGTGGCAATGACGTTCTTAATATCATCAAAAACATTAACCCTGACAAGAAGGTTATTTTAATGACGGCACGTTCTGAATACAATCATCGCAAGACATTGGCAGAAGGCTTTGACGGGTATTTAGAGAAACCTTTTTCTATCAATGACATAGCCACCATTCTAAATTGTCCTGTAACTGAAGAGGAAAAACAGCCTTCTGTTTTCGCTGACGAGTTCCCTGAATTATGCTCCATTTTCGGTGATGACGAATCAATACAAAACATTTTACAGGTTTTCGCCGATACAACGGCAGATAACCTAATAACCTTTAACACGGCAGTAAACAATGACGACTATATGGCGGCATGCAATTTATGTCACAGGATGAGCCCAATGTTCGTACAATTGGAAAAGAAAGAAATGGCAGCATTTCTTAACGAAATGGATATTGCAGGAAAAGAAAAACGTGATCCCCTGCCCGATTGGAAATCACGTTCTTTGGAATTTATAAATCAAGCCGATGACTTCTTAAATCATCTTTATGAGAAGTACGGCATCACATAGAATCATTCTTCAATACGTTTATTAGCTCTCTTGCGTTCTATCTCATCAAGGATGATCTTTCTCAGACGCAAACTCTTAGGAGTAACTTCAAGATATTCATCATCACGAATATATTCCATATATTCCTCCAATGAAAAACGCAATGGTGGTGTCAATACTATTTTCTCGTCCGAACCTGAGGCACGCACATTGGTAAGATGCTTCGTTTTATTGACATTGAGAACAATATCATTAGAACGAGTATTCTCACCTATCACCTCTCCTGCATAAACATCTTCATTAGGCATGACAAAAAAAGTTCCTCTGTCCTGAAGTTTCCACAAGGCATAAGGAACAGCCTGTCCTGTTTCCATGGCTATGAGAGCACCGTTGTTACGCGTTTGCATCTCACCTTTCCATGGCTCAAAATCTTTAAAACGGTGAGACATGACAGCTTCGCCTTCTGTTGCCGTCAACATATTGCTTCTAAGACCAATGAGACCACGAGAAGGAATTTCAAAATCGAGGTTCATGCGGTCGCCTTTGGGTTGCATATTAATCATCTCACCTTTACGAGAGGATACCAATTCAATGACACGACCTGCAAAATCTTCCGGCACCTGAACTGTAAGCATCTCAACAGGTTCACATTTTCTTCCGTCAATCTCTTTGATTATGACGCGAGGCTGTCCGATTTGAAATTCATAACCTTCGCGGCGCATCGTCTCAATGAGAATACTGAGATGCAGGATACCTCTTCCGAAAACCATAAAAGAATCCGGTGAATCTGTTTCTTCAACGCGCAAAGCAAGATTTTTCTCTGTCTCTCTGTAAAGACGGTCACGAAGATGTCTGGAAGTAACGAATTTACCTTCTTTACCAAAGAAAGGAGAATTATTGATAGTAAATAACATACTCATAGTAGGCTCATCCACTTGAATAGTAGGCAAGGCTTCCGGATTTTCATAATCGCATACAGTATCCCCAATCTCGAAGTCGTCAAGTCCCATAATTGCAACAATATCGCCAGCATTGACAGGCTTTTTAGTCCTTTCCTTACCTAGGCCTTCAAAAGTATATAATTCCTTGATTTGAGACTTTTTGACAGTTCCGTCTCGTTTCACAAGAGACACATTCATTCCAGCCTGCAACACCCCACGTTTCAATCTGCCAACAGCAATACGACCGACATATGAACTGTAGTCTAAAGAAGTAATCAACATCTGAGGAGTTCCTTCTTCAAACTTAGCTTCCGGTATAGTCTCGAGAATCACATCAAGAAGATAAGAAACATCATTAGTAACATGAGTCCAATGGTCAGACATCCAACCTTGTTTTGAAGAGCCGTAAACTGTAGGAAAATCCAATTGGTCATCATTAGCGCCGAGGTTAAACATGAGGTCGAATACTGCTTCCTGAGTCTCTTCCGGAGCACAGTTGGGTTTATCAACCTTATTAACGACTACTATGGGTTTAAGTCCTAACTGTATAGCCTTCTCCAACACAAAACGGGTTTGAGGCATAGGTCCCTCAAAAGCATCCACAAGCAAAATAACACCATCTGCCATATTAAGCACACGCTCCACTTCACCACCGAAGTCAGAGTGACCCGGAGTATCTATTATATTGATTTTTACACCTTTATAACGTACCGATACATTCTTTGATAATATGGTGATACCTCGTTCTCGCTCCAAGTCATTGTTATCCAATATCAATTCTCCGACATTTTGATTATCTCTAAACAATTTTGATTGATAAAGAATCCTATCTACCAAGGTCGTTTTACCATGGTCAACATGAGCGATTATAGCAACATTACGAATACTTTGCATATTAGTATTATTTTGATTATCAATATTTTATCACCATTTAAAAGAACTTGTCCCATTCTTCCGAAAAACGGGTGCAAAGTTACATTTTTTTATAGATATGATTTATGATTTTTTAATTTTTTTAGAATATAAAATAAGAGTCAAAATGATGCTCACTGAAATACTACAAATGAAACTAATCATTAAATATTCGAATTCTAACCATGACATGAAAAATTAATCAAAAATGCCATCTTTTTCAGTTAGAACAAAAAAACTTACATAATTTTGATGGATTTTTACATAAAAACATATCAAATCAATTATTTATCAATGATATAAGTTTAAATTCTTAACAATTTTTAATCATTCATTAACATCATCTTCTAATAATTGTATCAGAAACGTAACATCGTTTATCTTTTTTTGCACTGTCAAACAAAGATATGAAATGCGAGCGATTTACATCAAAACAACTTTTCTTATTGCCTTAATGCTTTACCTCTGCACGATTAAAGCTGCATCAATAAAAGGAACCGTCAAAGATAAAAACAGCAAAGAAGCCTTAATAGGTGTCACTATACAGATAGAAGGCAGTAATATCGGCACTGTCACTGATTTGGATGGCAATTATGAATTAAAAAACTTGGAATCAGGGATTTACACCTTAATAATACGTTATGTGTCGTATAAAACCGTAAGAAAGGAAGACGTAAATATTACAGGTGACATTACAATGGACATAGAGATGGAAGAAGATGAAAAACTCTTATCAGAAGTTGTAATTGTTGCGAGAAGAGATAATGAGAGTGAGATAACTTTGTTAAAGAGCAGACAGGAGGCCAATGTTGCTATTGAAAACATGGGAGCCAAAGAGATGAGCAGAAAAGGCATCTCTACTGTTGCCGACGGCGTAAGAAAACTGCCCGGAATATCCATAGCACAGTCAAGTCAACTGATAGTTAGAGGATTAGGCGATCGTTACAGTCTTACTGCATTAAACGGAATGCCAATAGCCTCCCCTAATCCGGACAACAAACTTATTCCATTAGACCTCTTTCATTCATCTACCATCCAAAATATCACTGTAGTAAAAGTATTTGAAGCCGGCAATTTTGCTGATTATTCCGGTGCCTACATAGACATCAACACCAAAGATTTTGCAGAAGAACCGTTTTTAAATCTGTCTTTCAACATTGGAGGAAGGATAAATACAGTCTTCAACGAATTTTATCAAAGCGACAAAACAATGGGATTATGGAATACGAACAACTTGTCTCAAGAAATAAAAGACATGACATATCAACAGTTTGGAGAATATGTAAAAGAAAAAGACCCTTTTGGCTCGACATTCAACATTAAACATACCGGAACATTACTCCCGGAATTTGGAGGGTCAATAAGTGCCGGAAGAGAGTTCAAAATAAAGTCCGGTAAATTAGGCATTGTTGCATCTTTAAGTATTGGAAACGAATACAACACCACTCCACAGGTTTACAAAGCCACATATAATGCCCAAGGTGCATTGATGAATGAGTTTACATCAGACAGTTACACTCAGGAACTCAACATGGCATCATTATTTAATGCAGGTTTTGCAATAAACAACGACAACAATATCAACTACACATTATTTTATGCAAGAAACGCAAATGACAATTATAAATTCAGAAGAGGAACAGACGATGAAGGAAACAGGTTGATCGGAAGCAACAGCGTATTACATGTTAACAAGCTGTTAACAAACCAAATACGTGGGACGCATTCGTTAAACAGCCGTTATGATATAAACTGGAGCGGTTCTTTCAGCAGCACCGGCAGCGATGAACCTGACAGACGACAGGTGATGTACAGAGATTACGACAGTATCTTTACATTGTTTTCTTTAAACCAACAGGAGACTATGCGATATTTCGGAGAATTGGATGAACATGAAGCTGTAGCTGACATCAGAATCAACGATAAAGGAACACATAAAATCAAGACAAACGCCGGTGTAAGTTACAAAATCAAAAAACGTGATTACACTTCGACAAGATTTTACTATAACACCAACAATTTGAATGTCACATTGCATGACATAAACGAACTATACAATACTGATGCCTTTCTCAATCATGAGAACATAGCAAACGGCAACATTATAATCACCAAAGACTATCAGCCTCGATTCGATTATTTTGCCGGTTCTGACGTAATGGCTGCATTCGGTGAAGCCGTTTACGACATAAACATACAATGGCAGTTATCTGCCGGCATTCGTTTCGAACATTCAGAACAATGGGTAAGATATTGGAACGATGCTTCCGTTGAGAAAATGTCAAATCTTGACAGCAACGACTTTTTCCCGTGTTTCAACATAAAGTACAATATATTCAACAACAGTAACATAAGATTTTCTTTCTCACGTACTGTGACACGTCCCGGATTTATCGAAATGGCACCGTTTCTTTACAAAGAATCTTTTGGCAGCAATGAGATAAGAGGTAATGAAAACATCGAAAACGGCTACAATTACAATATCGACTTACGATACGACATATATTCTGCCGACAACAAAAACATGTTTTCTATCACCGGATATTTCAAATGGCTTGAAAATCCCATAGAAAGAGTCCAGGAACTTGCCGGCGGTTCGGCTGTAAACACTTTTCTCAATGCTGATGACGGTATTGCAGCAGGTGTGGAAATAGATTTGAGAAAGACTATCTTAACCGCATTCTCATTAGGTATCAACGCCTCATTGATATATACCAATGTCATATTGCCTGAAAACGGTGTCTATACTGATTACAGCAGATTTCTTCAAGGTGCATCGCCATACCTTCTCAATGCCGACATTTCATACAACAAACAATTATCGGAAAACAAGATTCTACAAATGAGTCTTATGTACAACTTACAGGGACCAAGGATACATACTGTCGGCATAAACGGAATTGAAAATGTGATGCAGGAAGCGGTAAGTACAATAGATTTCAATGGCAACCTTAGAATAAACAAATATTGCTCCATAAAACTGAAAATAAAAGATTTGTTCAATACCAACATCAGATTTACACAAAAAATCAAAGGCAGCGGAGAAATAAAAGAAGTGGAAAATTATCAATACAAGACGAAATTTGAAATAGGAATAGGAATAAACATTTAATAAAAAATCATTAACTCATTTAAATCATTAAACTTATGAAAAAAAGATTATTCAATGTAGCGACAATAATCATCGCTTTAGGTATGACAATGTTAACTTCATGCAACAACAAAAAAGACGATCCTACACCTGTAGTTCCCGAAGAGAAAACTCTCAGTGGAGAATTAACAGTCAACAAGACATTAAAAAGCGGCAATATTTATAAGCTGTCAGGCGGGTATCATGTAAAAAGCGGCGTTACACTTACCATAGAAGAAGGTGTCACAATTGAAGCCATAGACGACAACATTGTAGATTATATTTTGGTTGAGCAAGGAGCTAAAATTGAGGCTACTGGCACAGCAGAAAACCCTATCATCATGACATCGGAGAAGAAAGAATACGGAGCATGGGGAGGTTTGCATATATGCGGCAAGGCGCCTGTCAATGTCAGTGGTACAGCTATTTCCGAAATCGGTGATGCCACATACGGAGGAAACATTGTCGATGACAATTCCGGAATATTGCGATATATAAGGATAGAATATGCAGGATATAACTTCTCAGAAGAAAAAGAAGCCAACGGATTCACCTTTTATGGAGTCGGCAATGGCACTACAGTGGAATATCTGCAAGCTTACATGGGTTCCGACGACGGTTTCGAATGGTTCGGCGGTACTGTAAATGTCAAATATCTCGTCTCTTTCGGTAACAGCGACGACTCTTTCGACTGGACTCAGGGATGGTGCGGCAAAGGACAATATCTTGTAGCATACCAGCCGACAAAAGACATCTTGGGTTATGACTGCGATGCCTTGATAGAAGCTGACAACAGCAGCGACAACTTCTCAGCCACACCTGTCTCCCACCCTGTCTTGTCCAACCTCACCCTTGTAGGAAACAATTCTGCTGACGGGAAAAGAGGCATACGTCTTCGTGCCGGGACAGAAGCTGAGATTTATAACACTATCGTAAAAGGCAAACCGATGTGTATCACTACAGAAACCAATGAAACGGAGACGAGCCTTATCAACGGCATCTCCAAACTTGAATATATCACTCTTGAGAACACCATTACAAGCGAAGACAACGGTTATTCTGAGACGATGTTCCTTGCCGACGGGACTAACAGTATAAATGCCGACATCACTCTCAGCAATTGCTATGTAGGCACATTAGGCAACGGCAAAACACTGTCAGACGACTTTTTTGACAACGCCGCCTATCAGGGTGCAGTACCTTCCGATAACGATTGGACTAACGGATGGACATTGAAATAATACTATTTGATATCAATCATCATTATTATTTGACATTAAAAACAAAGCCATTTTGTTCTTGCGACAAAATGGCTTTATCTTCAAAAAAAATACACGACGTCATAATATGTGCGTACATATTTTATCCCTCAAGATGATTATCAAGTAACTTATCAGAAGACCTCTTTCAATATCGTCTTTTCTGCATGACTTTTCAAGAAATTATCCTTTAGCTTCCATTCTCGTATATTCTTCTTTTACGGTATAGGTTCCTAATGGAATAGTTTCGGACTCCAGAACTTTCTGTGATTTTTCGTCATTGCCGTGTCCGCATTTAGGACAGGAATACTGTTTCGTAAGAGGTTGTATTAAACTACGTATCTCATATTCTCTGTATGTAACCTCATCCACATAACTGTGTTTCATTACTCCTACTTTTACGTATTCGTTCCCAACTTTCTCGAGTTTGTATTCCCAATAACCGGAAGTTGTATGTTTTATATTGCGGCGTGCTATTTCATGACTGTTTCTTTCTTTTGTGATAAATTGTTTGCCAAATAATGTCCCGATATGCTCGTGATATATCAAATTCTTACAACGTGGGCATCGGAGTCCGCTGAAAAATGCCCAAAACAACAGGCAACTTACAAACAGCAATATACCGGTAACAGGCACTACCGGCATCCACATCACACCTTGAAGCCTTAACATGGAACACCATAAGACAGGTCCCGCGATTATCAGGAAATAAATTATAAGATTGACAAGAAAATTAGGCATCCAGATAAGCGGATAACGCATCCATAATATTATAATAAAAAGAAAAACAGGTATAAACCCAATAAGATACGTCCAAACCAAATTGGTAAACCAATTGTCGAAAGGCGAAAAAACCTGAAATTCCTTGGTAGAAATAAGAGGTGATAAAATGTCAATTTCAGAATTATGAATAAATCCTCGTCTGTAACGCCAGAACTCCAAACTATAATCAGCAACTGAGCCATCGGAGTCGAATGTAATCACCGGTCTTAGCTGCGTCCCTAAAGAATCAATTACATAAAACCCGAATTCTCCAATGATATTTTTACCCGAAGGTCTCAGATATTCAGCATTTATATAGTCTTTCTGCAACGATTGTAAAGTTGTCAGTGTATCTTCCATCAGTTCTTCAAATTTATTCTTGGTTATAAAATATGAACTTCTACCTCGTCTGTCAGGGAGAGTCAATTCATCTGAATTGTCAAGAATATCGGACGCCTTCACAAAACCTCTGTTTTTACCGTCAGTGGTCTCAGCCCAAAGAAGACTTCCTTGTCTTGCCAAAAGTTTTAATGATTCTCCGGAACGTATTTTCAAACTGTCGATATTGTTTTCAAGACACCCGGTCTTTAAATATGCTGTTTTTGCAACTTTAACAATTTGACCTTCCGACGATTCATTTTTTGAAAAAATCATTATAACGACCAAAGGCAAGGTAAGTGCAAGTCCAATAATAGCCTGCCATTGTAACGGAAGATTAAAAAAGAAACGTAAAGGCCAAAAAATGAAATCCTTGAAAGAATTAATCTTAGGAATGTATTTCATAACATGTCATTTTGATTAATAAGATGTACAAATATATATAGAATCAGTGAATTTTTAACCCAATTGAGAGAAAAAAATGAATAAATTTAAATTTTTTGATTTTTGGCACATAAGATCTGTAAAACAATAATTAAAATCCTTTTTAAGCAAACCTGAACTATCCTCATTCAAAAATACCCACCAAATAATACATCTTATACCGGCAAATATTGTAAAACCATCCCAATAGGGTGATTTTATGCATAAAAAGACTCATTATCTTTAAAAATAAAAAGATATTTTCAGATAAAGAAGGTATCAATACCTTCACGAAGAAAGTCAACAAATCATCTGTCACAGCATTTCTCAAGAGCATCATTCACCCCATATAAACCATTTTCGTCCCACACATGTAAATTTTCACCCCTAAAACAGGCATCTTCACCCCTAAACAAAGAAAATAATTTTAATTTCACCCCTAAAATAGGCATCTTCACCCCTAAATCAGCATTTTTACCCCATTTTCTTTTAAAAACGTCCCAATTTACAACATGTTCGCATTCGTTGCTGTTATTTTGTAAAAAAAATTGCCATGAAGGAAAAAAGGATTTTTGACTTGTTGACGAGGTATGTGCAGACCTATCCGGAACAGAAAGTCGCTCTTGCCAAAAAACATAACGGTAATTGGAAGACTTATTCTATCAACGAATATATTGAAAGAGTCAACCTGTTAAGTTACGCCTTAATAGAATTAGGTATTGAGAAAAATGACAAAGTAGCCATAATATGCAGCAATTGTCCGGAATGGAACATGCTCGACATGGCAATAATGCAGGTCGGTGCCATTACTGTACCAATATATCCTACTGTAAGTAACAACGATTATAAATACATCATCAACAACAGTGAGGCCAAACTCATTGTCATAGAAGGAAATTCAGTTATCAACAAACTCAACAGCGTTATTAACGAAGTCCCTTCTCTGAAGATGATATATACATTGACTGAAGAGAGCACATATCCACACTTCAGAGAACTGCTGCAACTCGGAAAAGACCATCCATCCCCGGATGTTCTGCAGGCACGTAAAGATGCGGTAAGAAGTGATGAATGTGCCACAATAATATACACTTCAGGCACCACCGGAACGCCCAAAGGAGTGATGTTATCTCATTCAAATATACTAAACCAGATTGACAATTTATATCATACACCCTCAAGAGACTCCAAACGTGCCTACAGTTTCTTGCCGATATGTCACTCCTACGAGCGTACCCTCGTGTTTCTCTATCAATATCTCGGCATGTCTATCTATTATGCTGAAAGTTTAGCCACAATACAAACGGAGATGAAGGAAATTCAGCCTACCATGATGACATGTGTGCCACGTCTGCTCGAAAAGATATATCTGAAAGTCAAACAGACAGGCAAATCGCAGAAAGGTATAGCAAAACACATTTTCCTTTGGGCAGTCAACCTGGCAAAACAATACAAGATAGAAGATTCAGACAGGTCCTGGTGGTACAATTTCAAATTACGCATAGCTGACAACCTCGTTTTCAAAAAGATACGCAAAAATCTCGGTGCGGAACATTTCGACATCATCGTTTCCGGCGCTGCAAGCATACAACCCACCATAGTAGCTTTCTTTTCTGCTATCAAAATGCCTGTCTTTGAAGGATATGGCATGACTGAATGTTCTCCTGTGATAGCCGTCAGTTGCAGAGGTCCTCATGGACGTGAGGCCGGTGTCGTGGGATTACCTTTGCCGGGTGTCGAGATTCGCGTCACAGAACAAAACGAAATAATCTGCAGAGGCCACAATGTCATGATGGGTTATTACAAAGATCCTGAACTTACCGCTTCTGTAATTGACAGCGATGGCTGGTTTCATACCGGTGACCTTGGAGAGATAAATCAATACAATCAAGTACGTATCACAGGCAGACTGAAAAACCTGTTCAAAACTTCTTTAGGAAAATATATCAATCCTGACCTCATAGAAGGCCTGTTCTCCGAATCCGGATTCATTGAGAACATTGTTGTATTCGGAGAAAACCAAAAATACGTTGCGGCTCTTATAGTGCCTGATTTTTCATTCCTCAAGATCTGGTGCCAAAAACACGAGATTCCTTTTACAAAACCGGAAGAAATGATAAAAGTGAAAGCTGTAAAAGACCGCATTGCTGCCGAGATAAAGAAATTGAACACCTCCTTGGGCGACACTGAGAAAGTAAAACGCTATGAACTGATTGCAGATGAATGGACTACTGCCGACGGCTCTCTCACTCCTACTCTGAAAGTAAAAAGAGATGTCATAAAAGAACGCTATAAAGAATTGATAGACAGAATGTTTTACGAATCTAAATAATAACCGATACGCCAAAAACTTCCAAGACCTCAAAAGAGGTCTTTTTTAATCCTTCTCCCTCACATCCCTGTTTATTGTAAACAAAACATGTCACAATGATTGAAAAACAATTGTCTATTTTTTCATAATCGGCAAAATTCTAAAACAAACTTTATTTGAATTGCAAAACAACATTATAACTGAAATTTACGTTATCTTTGCATTATAAACAAAACATCATTCTACGGTAAATAATATATGTTTAATAAACAACATAGAGTAACGTCCATTCATCAATCTTAAAATGACATAACCATGAAAAAAATCATCTCATTATTAATAATTCTTGTGTCTGTCTGTTATACTGCATATTCACAAGAAGAAAACGGAAATAACGAAATCAACAACAATAGCACTATGAAAAAACGTATTTTAATAACCTATTTTTCCGCCACAGGAACGACAAAAAGAGCGGCAGAACGAATAGCAGGCATAACAGGAGGCGATGTTCATGAGATAGTTCCGCAACAAATTTATACAGATGCTGACTTGAATTGGCATAACAGACAATCGCGCAGCTCATTAGAGATGAATGACGAGACCTCTCGACCTGCAATAAAAGACAATAACTCCAACATTTCAGACTATGACGTGATACTCATAGGATTTCCTATATGGTGGAATTTGCCACCGCGTATTATCAACACTTTCATCGAAAGTCATGACTTAAAAGGAAAGAACATTGCGTTATTTGCCACATCAGGAGGCAGCAGCATTACCAACAGCGTGTCGCAGATGAAAAAAGATTATCCGTCACTCGATTGGAAAGAAGGGTTACTTGTCAACAACATAAATGAAAAATCAATAAATTCATGGATTGAGAAAGTGTCCAAATAATGACATTCAAAGGCGTTCACAAATCCATGTACAGCATATCATTATATGTATGCCTGTGTAAGATTATTTATGCATTGATTTCTCAATAACATCAACGAAACTCTTTGGCAGCACTACATTTTTCATGTTGTAGGCTGCACTGAACAGAGGAGCTATCTCCTCATCTTTAAAACCGGCAATGCCGCAACCCACACGAGTTACAAGAAACACCAAGTCGTTGTGAACTGCAGCAAAGCGGATAAAATCATCGACATAAGGTTTTATTGCGGCAGGTCCGCCATGCATGGTAGGTATGCCATACGAGCGACCTTGCAGCCCTACGCCTTGCCCCCAGACAGCCCCGAACAGATTCAGTGCCACTCTTGCCGCTCCACCTCCATGTCTGCCGGAAAGATTACTCCCAAAGACGAATATCTCATTGTCTTTCAATGTAGTAATATTTTCCGGAGTATATCTTCTCTCTTCCATAACTTTTATTTTTATCATCAACAAAATTACAAAATAATATTTACTTTATCAAGTATCTGATATAAAAACTTATTATAATATTGGAGTTCGACAAAAATACAAGCATAAAAATTCATTGCTCTCAAGTAAAAATCGCTTTATAAAGGCTGTCAAACAATAAAAAGGTTTACAGCATCATATTTATTACAAACAAAAAAGACTGCCTAAACTTTTCAGACAGTCTATTTTGAAACTTTATCGAGTCGGGGTAGCAGGATTCGAACCTGCGACCCCCTGCTCCCAAAGCAGGTGCGCTAGCCGGACTGCGCCATGCCCCGATCTTTATGCGGAGAAGGGGGGATTCGAACCCCCGGTATCTTGTTAGATACGACAGTTTAGCAAACTGTTGGTTTCAGCCACTCACCCACCTCTCCAGTGGTTCGTTTTGCGTGTGCAAAGATACATATTATTTTAATATAACCAAACATTTTCTCGTTTTTTTTATTTTTATTTCCTTTTGCATAATAAAAAAAAGATACTTATCTTTGCTAATTATTTAAAACTTGATTAAGTATCAATATGAAAAAATATGTTTTTTTAGAATTTGCATTATTATCTGCAACATTACTTTTTACTTCATGCAACAACAGAGGTACTGTAGTAAATAATAATGATTGTCAAGACACTTCAAAAGTTCGCAATGTCATTTTGATGATTGGAGATGGCATGAGTCTGCCTCAAGTTTATGCAGCTATGATGACTTCTGAGAACACCACATCATTTGAACGTTTTCCTGTAACAGGCATTTCGATAACAAAATCTTTCAACAAAGAAATCACCGATTCTGCAGCAGGAGGAACAGCAATAGCGACAGGAGTGAAAACCAATAACGGTATGATAGGTATGTCGGCTGATAGTATTCCTGTGCCAAGCATCCTTGATATTCTTGCCGAAAAAGGGAAAAAAACAGGTATCGTTGTGACATCATCCATAACACATGCCACGCCGGCATCTTTTCTCGCTAAAAACATAAATCGCAACAATAATGAAGAAATTGCAATGGACATTGCCAATAATGAGCATCTCAATATCATAGTTGGCGGAGGCAGAAAATATTTTGAAACAAGAAAAGACAGCATCAACTTATTTGATAAAATGACTTCCGAAGGATGGAAAATATTTGATTATCTTCCGGAAGGTTATTCAGATGATAAGATAGCCGTCATTACATCTAAGAAACACATGGAATCGGCAAAGATAAGAGGAGACATTCTTCCACAATCCGTTGACTTCGCATTGAAATCATTAAGCAATGATGATAACGGATTCTTTCTAATGGTTGAAGGTTCACAAATAGACTTTGCCGCTCATGACAATGATTCTGTTACAATGATAGAGGAACTTCGCGATTTCGACGAAGCAATCAATATAGCACTTGATTTTGCTGAAAACAATGCCAACACCTTGGTTATTGTCACTGCAGACCATGAAACCGGAGGACTTACCATGATAGATCCTAACGGAAAATATACAGCAACGGATTTCCACTGGACAACAAAAAGTCATTCTGCATTACCGGTCCCGGTATTTGCTTTCGGTAGCGGTGCTGAAAATTTCTCAGGGATAATGGATAATACGGACATAATGAAACGTATTCTAAAATTAATTGAATAAACAAGATTTCACTAAGTTTTTAGATACATTTACGTATAACTTCAATTCATGAAAATAGTTGAAAAATCTATAGTTTTTCAACTATTTTAATTTTTGATTAAAAAAATTTGATTTTTTTCTTGTTTTTGAAAAAACAATCTTTATATTTGCAGTGGAATATATTGAGAATGTGTTATACATTCCTTTATGGTCGAATTAAAGTGTGTATATTATGAAGATTTTTGTAGCCAAACTAAGTAGTAAAACGACCAGCGACGATTTAAAAAATTTGTTCGAGCGTTTTGGGAGAGTAACCAATGTAAAGATAATAATGGACCACGAGACAAAGCGCTCAAAGTGTTATGGTTTTGTTGATATGCCTAACGATTCAGAGGCATACGTTGCTGTTGTTGAATTAAATGAAATGGAATTTCAAGGCAATATTATTAACGTTAAGAAATCCAAACCACAAATAGTAGCCAAAAGACAATAGCAAGTATTTGTTAATCAATTATCATTTTATTTTTTAAAAATTTTGCACTTTTATGTGCCATTTTCGGAAAAAGTAGTATATTTGCACTCGCAAACGGTGCTGGTTCTGTAGCTCAGCTGGATAGAGCAACAGCCTTCTAAGCTGTGGGTCCTGGGTTCGAATCCCAGCGGAATCACTTTTTAAGCAGGTCTTTTGTTAGATCTGCTTATTTATTTTACTGTCCAAACTTTATTTATAATCCCATCCAATTCTGATTTAGAACAGCATCCAATTTTTCATACTTCAAAATAAGAATAAGACAAACAAAAAATATCCGACATCGCATTCTGTAATCTTTAACAACAATAGAAATGATTTCGTTTAAATGTAAAATATCTTACAATACGTCAACATCAAATTTAAATAAACTTTAGCATACAAGTGCTCAAAATATCATTTTACATTCTTGCTGCCAATTTTTTTTATCAAAGAATATATTTTCCATATAATATTTTTGCATTTTCGATGTTAAAAACATAGAAGATTGAGTAAAACAAAGAACCATTAAAATTTTTAAGAATCATTGAGTTCTTTTTTTTTAAATTACCAATCATTTTATTAATTTTGCAGCGCAAAACGAGCTTTTTTTTATTTTGAAATGTCAATTTATTAAGGTGTGATAGTCAGATTTAGATGCATTACTGTTATTTTGTTTTTATTTGCGTTGTTGTTTTCATTGAATAGCAAAGCACAAGACAGTGTCGTATTAAATGTTCCATACACTATAAAAACCGACACAATCACACGTATAGACACAACATACGTTATCGACACCATTATAAAGCCTGTTCAATATATTAAAATCGACACTATTTTTTTTCAATCAGATCATGATACAGTAACTAAGGTAAAAACCAAAAAGGAACTTCAGAAAGAGGCGATATCACATAAATTTGAAGGTAATATAGGACTGACATTAAATCAATTAGCGATAACACACTGGGCTGCCGGAGGCGAAAGCAATTCCAGCGGCAAAGCAAATTTCAATTTCAAATACACTTACAACAGACGTCTTTTCAATTATGTCATTTCGGGAGTTTTCGGATACGGATTAAGTACATACGCAAGAGATAAACGAGTAGAAAAAACCGAAGATCGTTGCGAGATTTCTACTACAATGTCTCATAACAACAAGAAAAATCTTACATTCACATCCATAGGGGCACTAAAAACACAATTTGCAAAAGGTTACACTTATCCCAACGATTCAGTTCCTATATCAGGATTTTTTGCACCTGCCTACCTCACCATATCTGTCGGTTATACATACAGTTTTAAAGGTATCGCTTCAATATTTATAAGCCCAGTAGCCGGAAAATTAACTTTTGTTAACGATCAGAAGCTAGCTGACGAAGGTGCTTTCGGCGTTGAGGCGGGATATTGGAATATAGTAGAAGGCGACAGTATTTGGATACCAGGAAAAAGATTTCTTAGTGAGATAGGCATTAACATTTTAATAAAATACAAACAAGATTTTGGAGAAAAATTCAGTATTTTTTCCAACCTCAACCTGTACAACAACTATATGGACCATAATAAATCCAACAGATGGAACATAGATGTGGATTGGGAAACAGGTATCAGATTCTTGATAAGCAAACAAATATCAACAGTGATTAATATTCATCTCATTTATGATGACAATATTAAATTTACAGTCACTGAAATAGAAAACGGAGTCGAAATTACTAAACAAAGACCAATTTTACAGTTTAAAGAATCACTTGGTATTAGTTTTTTATATAAATTTGCGACAAAATAATACTAAGAGATGACAATTTTAGTTACAGGCTGTAAAGGACAATTAGGTTCAGAGTTTAGGAAAATTGCATCTTATTCATCAGATTATCAATGGATTTTCACTGACTATGACACCCTTGATATCAGTAATGAAAATGATGTCATTAAATTTTTTCAAACACATTCAATAGGCATCTGTATAAATTGTGCTGCTTATACAGCTGTTGACAAAGCCGAAGATGATTATGACAAAGCTCATAATATCAACACTATAGCTGTTGGAATATTAGCAAGATGCTGTAAATTGCATAATACCGTTCTTTTCCATATTTCCACCGACTATATCTTCGATGGAAATAACGACACTCCCTATACAGAGACTGATATTGCGAATCCCATATCAGTATATGGTAAAACAAAAGTCGAAGGTGAAAATGTCATCAAGAAAAGCGGTTGTTATTATGTAATCATGCGCACGTCATGGCTTTATTCTTCAACAGGTAACAATTTCGTAAAAACCATGTTGCGTCTTGCCGAGGACAGACGCTCAGTAAACGTAGTGAATGACCAGTACGGCAGTCCCACCTGGGCATTTGACCTCGCTAATACTATAATGTTTATTATTGGAAGGAATGCCGACAAAGAGATTCATGAGATATTCAATTATAGCAACGACGGTATCATCAGTTGGTATGAATTTGCCAATGCCATATTTAAAATAAGCGGCAAAAACTGTAAGGCCATACCTATCACCACGGAAGAATTTGGATCCAAAGCGGCCAGACCAAAGTACAGCGCTTTCAATAAAAACAAAATAAAAAGCTATACCGGACTGTCGATACCATTCTGGCGCGACAGTCTCATCAAATGTATAGAAGAATTAAACCGAAAATAAACTTAAAAACATACAAGACATGAATGCTTCAGACCCTAAAATTATCGAGAGAGCAAAAAGCTGGTTATCAGACCAATATGATGAAGATACCAAGAAAGAAGTACGTAATATGCTCGAAAATGACCCGGCAGAACTTCAAGAGTGTTTTTACCGCAACCTTGAATTTGGAACAGGCGGATTAAGAGGCATAATGGGTGCCGGTACCAATAGAATGAACGTTTATACTGTCGCAATGGCGACACAGGGACTTGCCAATTACATAAAAAAAATGTTCCCTGATGTGAAACAGCCTCAAGTTGCCATCGCATTCGACTGTCGTAACAACAGCAGTAAATTTGCCAAAATATCTGCTGACGTAATGACTTCCAATGACATTAAAGTTTTTCTTTTTGAGTCATTAAGACCGACTCCTGAATTGTCTTTTGCCATCAGAGAACTGAAATGTCAGGCAGGCGTAGTTATTACGGCATCGCACAATCCTAAAGAATATAACGGTTATAAGGCATATTGGAATGATGGCGGTCAACTCGTGAGTCCTCATGACAAAAATGTCATTGCCGAAGTTGAGAAAATCACTGACTTTTCCATGGTTAAAACGGATGCAAAACCGAAACTGCTGGAGATGTTAGGAGAAAAATTCGACAATATTTATATCTCTAAAGTATTAAGCCTCTCATTGTCACCCAAAGCAATAAAAAATCAGAAAAAATTGACTTTGGTATATACACCTATACATGGCACCGGCGGACAAATAGTACCCAAAGTGTTGAAGGAAGCCGGATTCAAAAAGATATTTACTGTTGACGAACAAATGATTGTCGATGGAAATTTCCCGACAGTAGTATCTCCAAATCCGGAAGAACATGCAGCTTTGACCATGGCAATAGAGAAGGCATATAGCGTTGATGCCGATGTGGTACTTGCAACAGATCCAGATGCAGACCGCGTGGGTGTGGCAGTTCGTGACGAGAACAACGAATTCGTCTTGTTAAACGGAAACCAAACCGCAAGCCTCCTCACCTATTATATATTACGCCGTTGGAGAGAACTCGACAAATTCAAAGGAAATGAATTCATTGTAAAAACGATAGTAACAACAGACCTGTTGACCAGGATTGCCAACAAATACAATGTCAAGACATACGACGTGTTGACAGGATTCAAATTCATAGCAGACAAGATACAAAACAGTCCGGATGAAAAATTTATCTGTGGCGGAGAAGAGAGCTATGGATTCCTTGTAGGAGACTTCGTAAGAGATAAGGATGCCGTTATCGCCTGTCTCATGGTAGCAGAAGCAGCCGCTTGGGCAGCTGAAGAAGGCAAGACCCTATATCAATTGCTTAAAGAGATATATCTCGAGTTCGGCTTTTATAAAGAAAAACTCGTCTCATTGACAAAAAAAGGTATTAGCGGAACAGAAGAAATAAAAGAAATGATGCGACTTTTCAGGACTACACCTCCCAAATCATTGCTTGGTTCCAGAATAACTGAGATCAGAGATTATAAACTCGGCACTTGCAAATATACAATTTATAATGTGGACACCATCATCAACTTACCAAAATCAGATGTGTTGCAATTTATTACCGAATCAGGAACAAAAGTCAGCATACGGCCTTCCGGAACTGAACCTAAAATAAAGTTTTATTTTAGCATAAAAGGCGAATTGCATAATATAGAAGACTTTAATGTCGTAAATCAGGATATTGAGAACGACCTCGACAAACTATCAAGAATATTCACTGATATGGAATAATCCTTGAATATCATAACATTGAAAATATAAAATCCCATAAGTGTTTACTTATGGGATTTTATTATAAAAACATTATGGAAAATTATAATTACAAATCATCAGTCAGGAACTGCAATACATTGAAAAACAAATAATTATTCTCCCATTCTTTGCAATGCATCAACAGCCAGCTGATAATCGGAGTTTTTCTTTAATATGTTAAGATAAACATTCTTTGCCTTTATATAATCTCCTCTGTCTTCATAAATCCTCCCAATATTATATTGTGCATCCAAGTTGTTAGGATCATATTCTAGGACTCGATTGAACAACTCCAAAGACTTATCATAATCATGAAGATATACCAAATTTACATAGCCCTTATTGTAAATGCAATAATAATTGTCTGGCATAGCATTCAGTATAGTATCGTACAAAGCCAAAGCCTCTTCAGGTTCTCCATTATCTTGCAAAAACAAAGCCAAATCATAATGTATGGAATAATTGTCTGGCATAATCCTTATTGCATTATGATAAAAATCCTTTGCCAGCGGATTTCTTTGGGCATCATAGATATGAGCAAGTTGTATGACAGGGTCAAAAAACGTATCATCCTGCAAACGTGATGTCATAAAATTTTTAATAGCAAGAGCAGTATCATTCTTTGCAAGACAAATCATACCTCTCATAAAATAAGCCTGAGGATTGTATTTGTTAAGTTCCAACGCCTTATCAAGATAAGCCGATGACATCTGCATATTGCCCTGTAAAAAACTCAACTCTGCGAGTTTTATAATCGGTCTCGTATCAAGGGGAGCATATTCATTAGCCTTGTTAAGTGTAAGCAAAATATTATTCTCATCTCCGAGTTCATAATAAATATCAGCCAACACCAAAAGAGCATCAATATTCTTACGGTCTAACGACAATGCCTTGTTGATATCTCGAATAGCATATCCTACCTGCTCATTATATAAATACAGTTTTGCCCGTTGAATATAAAGTTCCACATTAGTACTGTCTTTAACAATAGATTCATTAATAGTTTCAATTGAAACATCATTTGAATCTGCGGTAACATTCATTACAGTATCGACCGCTGTTGTCGTTTCCGTTTTCTTTTTGCCAACATTATCAGAGCAATTGAACAGAAACAGTGTCAATATAAAACAAAGCAACAAATTTCTCATAACATCAATCACAATTCTTGGTCTGAATTATTCAGTGCTTCCATTATCTTATCATGTAGTTCATCGCACAACTCCGGATTTTCTTCGAGCAGACGTTTCAAAGCATCTCTACCTTGACCGAGTTTCGTCTCATTATAACTAAACCAGGAGCCGCTTTTCTTAATGACATTCATCTCAACACCGAGGTCTATTATCTCACCTATCAAAGAAATACCTTCCCCATAAAGTATATCGAACTCAGCTTTTTTAAAAGGAGGAGCCACTTTATTTTTCACGACTTTAACTTTGACTCTGTTGCCGAGAATATTCTCTCCATCCTTAATCTGGCTTACCTTACGAATATCTATTCGCACCGAGCTATAGAATTTCAGGGCATTTCCACCTGTTGTTGTCTCAGGATTACCGAACATGACACCAATTTTTTCACGTAACTGGTTGATAAAGATACATACAGCTCCTGTTTTACTTATAGAAGCGGTAAGTTTTCTCATCGCCTGAGACATAAGACGAGCCTGAAGACCCATTTTGCTGTCGCCCATCTCTCCTTCAATCTCGCTCTTAGGTGTCAAAGCGGCAACTGAATCAATAACTATGACATCGATAGCACCGGAACGTATCAGATTCTCAGCTATCTCAAGAGCTTGTTCTCCATTATCAGGTTGAGACACCAACAAATCATCTATGTCAACGCCGAGTTTCTTAGCATAAAAACGGTCAAAAGCATGTTCAGCATCAATAAAAGCAGCAATGCCACCCTGTTTTTGTGCTTCCGCAATGACATGTAGAGCCAATGTCGTTTTTCCTGAACTCTCCGGTCCGAAAATCTCAACAATTCTTCCCTTGGGCAAGCCACCAACTCCCAAGGCATAATCCAAACCTATGGAACCGGTTGAAATGCTCTCCACTTTTTCCGACTTATGATCGCCAAGTCGCATAATGCTTCCTTTACCAAAGGACTTCTCTATATTTCCCAAAGTAGCTTGCAGAGCTTTTAATTTCTCCTGACGTAGTTTCTCAACATCTTCTTCCATATTCTTCTACTTAATTAATTTAACTTTATTTTCTTAACGACAAGTAAACCGTTATCTTTCATAAAACCTGAATTTCTCTTGTCACGCAACAAAGATAACATTTTTTACAGTCGGTTTAACCATTTTTACAATTTTTATGATTTCGTCTTCGCATAATATTCACATATCCCATTTATTCCGCAAGTCTGACATTCAGGATTACGAGCCTTACACACATATCTGCCGTGCAAGATAAGCCAATGATGGGCTTTTGACAACAGTTCCTGCGGTATATGACTTACAAGTTGTCTTTCACAATCTAAAGGATTTTTTACATTTGATGTCAAACCTATACGGTTGGAGACTCTGAAAACATGAGTATCCACCGGCATGGCAGGCTTATCAAAAGCAACGGCAAGTACCACATTGGCAGTTTTACGTCCCACTCCCGGCAATTTTTGTAAATCATCAATATTATCAGGCACTTTACCTCCAAAATCACGAACCAATGTCTTTGCCATTCCAAGAAGATTCTTAGCCTTATTATTGGGATACGAGATAGATTTGATAAAAGAAAAAATCTCATTCTCATTGGATATCGCCATATCTTCGGCAGTAGGAAATCTACTGAACAAAGCAGGTGTAGTCATATTGACACGCTTATCAGTACATTGCGCCGAAAGTATCACTGCCACAATAAGTTGATAAGGATTCTCATATATTAATTCCGACTCTGCCACAGGCATTGTTGCAGAAAAATACTCAATAAAACGGTTATATTTTTTTTGTAAATCCTTACTTTTTTCCATTTTTTAATAAAATTTTGAACAAAATTATACATTTTTTATTATATTTGCTAAAAATTAAACGCCATGGAAAAAGATTTAATCAACCTGTTTGTGGGATCCGACATTGAGGCATCTTATATTGCATCATTACTTGAAGAAAACGGAATACCATATATATTACGCAACACCATGAACGAAGGTCTTGTTGCCGGATGGGCATCAGCAAATCCCGATTCCAGCAGCACGTTGTTGGTTGAAAGCGACTATTTTGACAAAGCAAAATCATTATTAAACACCTATAACGATACCATGTCACAATCAGAATCAGATCTTGATGAAGACAAATAACAAATGTATTCGTTTGTTGATTTTTTGATGTTTTTTATTGATTTTTTACAGATACAAATATATTTAGTCTTTCGTGGTATAGTTTTTTTTAAGATTTTTGCAAAAAAATATTAAGGATGGCACAGTATTCCTTATCTGAAATTAAAACAAGAAGAGACATTAGACAATGGCTTGATTTCCCTGCTAAATTATACAAGGGCGACAAATATTATGTAAGACCTCTTGACAAAGAAGTTGAACAAGTATTCGACAGAAAACAGAACAAATTGTTTCGTCACGGTGACGCAGCAAGATTTTTATTGAAAAACGAGAAAGGCAAAATAGTAGGAAGAATTGCTGTTTTTTATGATGAAAAGACATCAGCCACTTATGAAAAAGAAGAAAACGGACAACGTACCGGAGGCTGTGGATTTTTCGACTGCATTGACGATCAAGAGGCTGCCAACATACTCTTCGATACAGCAAAAAAATGGCTTGAAGAACGCGGTTTTGAAGCCATGGACGGACCTGTCAATTTCGGTGACCGTGACTATTTTTGGGGTTGCTTGGTTGATGGCTTTACCGACCCTATCTACAACATGCCGTACAATTATCCTTACTATAGCAAACTATTTGAAAATTACGGTTTTAAAGACTATTTCAAACAACTTACATACAGACGCGAGATGACCGTCGGAGGTTTTGACCCTATTCTTCACGAAAAAGCCAAACGGGTATATGGAAATCCTGACTATACTTTCGAGATAATAGATAAAAGACAGATAGACCGTTATGCCGATGACTTCCTTACCATATACAATAAGGCGTGGGGCGTCATACCGGGAACTACAAAACTATCACGACAGCATGCTGTCAATCTTCTCAATCAGCTGAAACCCGTACTTGACCCAAGACTAATGCACTTTGCATACTACAAAGGCGAACCGGTGGCGTTTTTCCTTATGATGATAGACCTCAACCAGATTTATAAAGGACTTAACGGCAAAGACCATTTTTTCAACAAGTTGAGGATATTCTGGCGAGCCAAAGTGGCTAGAGTATGCGACCGTGCAATATCATTGGTATTCGGTGTGGTTCCGGAACATCGTTCCAAAGGCTTGGAAGCCGGACTGATATGTTCTCTCGAAGCTCAGGCTGTCAAGAGAAGGTTCAAATATAAAGACCTGCAACTCAACTGGATAGGTGACTTCAACCCTCCTATGCTGAAAATTGCTGAAAGTGCCGGCGCAAAACTGTACAAGACTCATATCACATACAGATATCTGTTCGACCGCAACAAACCTTTCACCAGAGCAAAATTACAGGGCGTGAAAAACAAAGACAAATCAAATAATAATACTTAATATCAACAATCAGAGGCTGAACAAAACAGCCTCTTTTTCATATACTTATATTATTTATACCATATCAAGCAAACTAACAAGTTCATTTTTTGTCGCCACGCCTTTTTTTATCCACAACAATTCCCCGTCTTTAAAAAGGAAAAGTGTTGGAACAGAATGTATCTTATATTTATGCGCTAAGGTCTTATTGATATCAATATCGACTTTTGCAATGCGTATCTTGTCTTTAAAATGTTCCACAACTTCAAAAAGTTCGCCTGTCTGTCGTTTGCAATGACTGCACCATTCGGCAAAAAAATCTATCAAAACAGCTTGTTCTCCATTAATTAAATCAGAAAATTTAGTCTTCATGTCTGTTGTTATATGTTTATCTTGTATTCTCTTTGATAACAACGATGGCATTCAAAAGTTTCAACCATAATAAAATCCTTAACGAGTCTGTGGAAAAATTCTCAAACTGCCTGTTTGTTATGGTATTATAAAAATCCATTTAAGATGTAATGAACACAATTATAACCGAGCAACAAAATTTCTATTCTTCTAATGATAATAAGGTTTTTAAATTATTATAAATCATCAATAGCTGAGGAACGGACTGCATCAGTGTTTATCTTACCATAATACATCAGCGAAACAAAATATTTTCCATAATCCCCTTTCTGTAAAGACAATTTAATATCGCCTTTCGGAGTCTCATACAAGGTGTACCAAGTACATCTATCCATAGACAACTCAAACAGCTTATCATTGTTAGTTTTAGGAACAGGCGAGCCATGGAATTGCTCTACCACCTCTGTTGGAACACCATACTTCTGTGATAACATGGATTTAAGAAGATTATAATTTTGTTCAAGAGAACTCCAAACATTACATTCAGGAAACAAACTCGACAACACTATTAATAGCCTGACGAATATCATCAGCATCTGTTTCTCCTTGTCCTTCACCGGTACAGGAACATAGCAATTCATTAGTGTCAGCAGAAATGAACTGAATTATAATTTACATAACAGTTAACATAATCATTTACTTCTTCCAAACTTTCAACAATTATTTTTCCCATTTCAATGCTCTGAATCTATCCTGCAAGTCCCGTAAGCGTTCCATAATCTCATCGAAAGATGGTGCATCGGCATATATGAAGCCGATTTTCAACTGCTTATAGTCCTCTCGTAAAACATTTTCTATACTTGAAGGAGGAAGAAAAGATATTGTATGTGGAAGATGACGCGTATAATCCAACCCACTCCATGCAGTGAACTTTTTACGATGTGCTACAATATCTTCGTATAATTGAATATTCTTCATCGCTTCCATTGCAAATGAGTGGTCCATCATCTTTACAATATCATACATGTGTCGCGTAATACGTTCGATATGTGTACAGCCGTTTGGACGGTTGAATTCCTCATGTAAAAGAAAAACCTTTTCCAAGAATGTCCGTCCGGGCACTACGGTAGGAACTGTAAATATCGGAAATGAAAACTCTTCACTCGGATAGGTCTCTTCTATCATCGAACGCATTTCTATCTCTTCCGATGGTTCCATGAGTGAACGACAACTTATCTCAACTTTGACTCGTTCAGATATATATTTCATTTTTGTTTGCAGCACTGAATTATACTCAACAAACAGGACTACAGGGTCAAGGTCGCTGACAGATGTCTCCGGAATTATAACCTTACAACATTCTAACAACTCAAACTCTTTTAATCTGTTCTCAACATCGAGCACAAAAATGCTATCGATGAACTTTTTGGAGTCTTTTCGTAATTTAGTCCGCCGGCTTTTAGTCGCAATATCTGTGAAGCCAAAATATTTAGGATCTATTGCAAGGTCAATATCTTCAGAGAACCTTTCTATCAAACCCCAACCTTTGCTAAGACTCGTTCCTCCTTTGAATACAAAAGCTGCAGCATACGGCAAAGAAAATATGGCGCGTAACACCATACTGACCCAATAGTCCTTTTCTACGGCATTATCCACAATCCCTTTATCCTCAGCAACATTAGCTAATATTGTAAGTCGCTCTTCTTATGTGAGCATAGTCCAATTCATAATGCAAGTCTTTGTTTAATCCATTGTGGGGCAATGCTGTAATCGTATTTGATTTCATCAGGACTGCCATATTTCTCAATGGCTTGTTTTATGATAGCAACCTGTTCATCTGTCACGTTATCTTTCCCTAATTCTTTCATGGCAGCGACTATAAGTGGGAACAAGTCCGTCTTATAGGCAAAATTGCGAGGTGCGCTGCGCTTGAATATGATTTTTCGGTTTCCGATAGTAAGTTCTCGTGATGTGGCATCTGTCAAATAGACAGCATTCATCGTAACCTGCGTGGACAGTCCCAATTTGTTCAATGCAGTCAATCCACTGGGTATAATACGAGCCTTATCCTTTTCTGCAATGGCGTATGCTATATCTTCAATAGACGGACGAAGTACACCGAATTTATTACGCAACGGATATAAATACAGACCTTGTGAAAGACGAATGAGTACTCCCTCTTTCTCTAATCGAGAAAGTGCACGAGTAACTAACCCGTCATTATTCAGATGTGCAAAATCACTCACCATATAAAGCCTGTTAGGTCCGTTTCTGTCTATGATGCTCCGTATTTCCTTTGTCAGTATTGTCTTCATATCCACTATGATTCATGATGCAAAGATACGATTTTCTATTAAAATAACGATAAAATGTCCGAAATTATTAAAGAATTTCGGACATTATGAGACAGATTCAATAAAGTTATTAGAAATTATAATCAATCGTTTACAACAACGAGTAAATTATTATAAATCATCAATAGCTGAGGAACGGACTGCATCAGTGTTTATCTTATCATAATACATCAGCGAAACAAAATAGTCCCAATCCCTTTTTTGTAAAGACAATTTAATATCGCCTTTCGGAGTCTCATACAAGGTGTACCAAGTACATCTATCCATAGACAACTCATATAGCTTATCATTGTTAGTTTTAGGAACAGGCGAGCCATGGAATTGCTCTACCACCTCTGTTGGAACACCATACTTCTGTGATAACATGGATTTTAGAAGATTATAATTTTGTTCAAGAGAACTCCAAACATTACATTCAGGAAACAATACACATATTTTACTAACAACATTAATTGCATCAAGCGTATATATCAAAACATTACAATCTTTAAAACCGGCAAAATCACCTTGCAGAACTGCATAATCAATCCCTCCCTCCAAATACTCAAACCCGGCACTTTTCATTTTCTTGACATACTCGCTTAACGTTCCATCAATTGGAACACCCTTAAATGTCAAATGTTCAGTATCATTTTGAGCAAATGACACTAAAGTTACAACTAATACAAAAAAAGTAACAATCGATTTTTTCATGATACTAATTTAAAACTGATTATCATTATATTCAAAAAACAAACTCGACAATGCATTATTAATAGCCTGACGAATATCATCAGCATCTGTTTCTCCTTGTCCTTCACCGGTACAGGAACATAGCAATTCATTAGTGTCAGCAGAAATGAACTGAATTATAATTTCCATTGTATGTCCCAAACCTCGTGCTCTTTTACCAATTTCACCATAGTTTACAACTATAGTCTCATGAGACAATTCTGATTTCAATTCAGGTAAAATTATAAATCCTTCCTTAATCAAAATTCCCGAAATAACATCACTTGGATTAACGCTTTTAGTTGTTGATAAACCATAAATTCCATACATACCACCAAAAGTTCCACCGCTACTAGAAGTCAATTCTTTCGTTGGTATAATATATGCATATTTATATTTTTCAATAGAGGCATATTTCATAACAACAGGTGTCTTAAGTGGGGCACAAGCTGTAAATATTATCATCGTAATGACAACAAACAACATTTTATTAATAATTCTCATACGCATTTTATTATAAAAAAACTCCTATACATTTCAAAAATCGCTATTTAACCAAACATGAAAACAATATTGCAAATTTATTTCCAACTGTAAATACCCACATCTCAAACTACATGTCAAGCATTTCGCGTTTTTATTTTTTTAATATCTTAAATATTTTTCTTAATTTAACTGCAAAGTTAAAAAATAAAAACAATTTTCATTCATAACAAATAAAAAAAATAAACAATACGATATTACATACATGATATTGAGCATTTTTGTCTTGGCTGAGTAATCATGTCATGGTTTTCTATTCGTTCATATTTTTTACATTTTTTAAGAACAGCAATCTGTTATTATAACATTGATATCAAGTCGTCTGTCGTCATTTCTTCTCATTTTGATGAAATTATTCTGAAGATTTTATGTATTTTTGCAAAAAAATTAATATGATTCAGGCAAAAGGCATTTTCAAGTCGTTTGGCAATGTACAAGTCTTAAAAGGCATTGACATTGACATCACAAAAGGTGAAATCGTCAGTATTGTAGGAGCGTCAGGTGCCGGAAAAACCACGCTGTTGCAGATTCTCGGCACTCTCGACAAGGCTGACAAAGGGGAACTATTCATTGAAGGTGTCAATGTCAACAGCATGAATCAAAAAACTCTTGCGGCATTTAGAAACAAAAAGATAGGTTTCGTGTTTCAGTTTCATCATTTGTTGCCTGAATTTACCGCTATCGAAAACATTTGCATTCCGGCATTCATTGCAGGGACATCTAAAAAACAAGCATACGACAAAGCCATGAAACTACTGTCATACATGAATCTCACCCAACGTGCCGACCATAAGCCGTCCATGTTGTCAGGCGGTGAACAACAACGTGTTGCAGTAGCGAGAGCCTTGATAAACAGTCCTGCCATAGTTCTTGCCGACGAGCCTTCCGGTAATTTGGACTCACAATCTGCAGCAGACCTTCACGAGCTGTTTTTCAACCTCAGAAAAGAAACAGGTCAGACTTTCGCCATAGTGACACACAACAACGACCTTGCCAAAATGGCAGACCGCAGCATACTAATCAAAGACGGTATAATTGAATCTTAACTCATGCAATAATAAATCTTTTTAATCGTTTTAAGAAAAATAATTTCATCTATGCAGAAAGGGCTTTTTATCATAAGTTTATTGATATCGCTAATATTTTGTCTATCATCCAATAATATATCTGCACAGGAAGCAGAGCCCACATATCAGTCTCTCATCCAATCCGGCGATAAGGAATTCGGCGCAAAAGAATATATCAAAGCCAAATCTTATTACCAGGAGGCATTACGTCAAAAACCTGACGACGCCACAGCAAAAAACAAACTTAACAAAACACTGCAAATGATTCGCCAACAGAATCAGAAAGAAGAGGTGTTTTACGGTTACATCGACACCGCGGATGCCCTTTATGAAAAAGGTGACATGGAAAAGGCTCTTGAGGAATACAACAAGGCTTTGTCAATACTTCCAAACGACTCATACGCCTTGGAGAGAAAAGCTGCCATAATAAATATTTTAGAACAGGAAAAAGAAAAAATAGCTGCTTTCAACAATACAATGTCTATTGCCGACAAACTGCTGTCAGAAGAACGCTATGCAGAAGCGACATTGCAATATGAAGCTGCATTGCAATTATATCCCAACAACAATAATGCCAGAAACAAGTATGAAGAAGCTAAAAATAAAAAAGAAATATATGACAATCAAGTAGATAACTTTGAGAAACTTGTTGCTGAAGCACAACAACTAACATTAAGGAAACGTTACGGCGAAGCTATCTCAAAATATCAAAGCGCTCTTGAAATATTTCCTGAAGATGAAGACACAAAAAATGAAATTGCAAGATTAACGGTAGAAAAATCCATATCCGACAGATATAATATTGCCATTGCACAGGCTGACAGTCTTTATCAGGAGAAATCGTACGAGAAGGCTCTTGCCATGTATCAACAGTCCATGACAATAATACCTGATGATGCATATTCCACCGGAATGATCAACCGTATCAACGAGACCCTTAACAGTGATGAATACAAGGCATTGCAAGATTATCGCATTATAATAGAAGCGGCACAGGGATTTGAAGCCGCCAACGACCTGAACAACGCATTGGCAAAATACAACGAGGCTCTCGTCGTAAAACCCAATGACGAATATGCAACAATGAAAATTGAAAGTATAAACACCACATTGGAAAACATTAGAAATCAGGAAGAATTGGATGCGAGATATTTTGCCCTTATCGATAAAGGTACCGACTCTGAAAACAACAATGACCTGCAAACAGCATTGTCATTCTATTCTCAAGCCATAGAATTGAAACCCAATGGTGTGGAAGCTCATGAGAAAAAAGACAATGTAAATAGAAAGATAAAGACTCAGGAATCACAATTGGCATTGGAAAAACAACAGTTGGAAGAAAACTACAACAAAGCCATTCAGGAAGGCGACAAGAATTTTGAAGAAGGCAAATTCAATGATGCCATACTCTCCTATCAGCATGCCCTTGAACTGAAATCAAATGAAACATACCCTCAACAAAAAATTGCAGATGCCCAAAATCAATTGGCTGCCATTGCATCCGAGGCAGAACGTCAGGAACGTATCAACCACCTGTTAACTACAGCAGAACAGTATTTTACAGACAAAGAATATGAAAAGGCCGAAAGTACTTACAGAGAGTTGTTACAGTTAGAGCCTGACAACAGCACTGCTTTAAGTCAAATCAAAGTCATTGAAGATCTTTATGCAGAGATAGCAAGACAGAAACAGCAAAACTATGATGCTGCAATGCTCTCAGGCAACAATTTCCTGAATGTGAAAAACTATCCTGACGCAATAGAACAATTCACCATAGCATTGGAGAACAAACCCGGTGACGAAACTGCCAATCAGCAGCTGACTTTGGCTGAACAACTCAACCAATCAAGATTAAATGCACTTGCTCAAGAATTTCAACAACTCATCTCAAGTGGAGACACTCAGTTTGAAAGCAAAAACTATGATAAAGCCATAGACTTCTATTCCAAAGCCATTGCTCTCAATACCGGTAACAGCTATCCCTCCGACATGATAAAGAAAATCGGACAGATATTGCAAGAAAACAAGTTGGCTGAACTCATCACTTCTCCCGTAACTCTCGATGTCAACATGGTAAAACGTTTTAGCTTTGATGCTGTCGATGTCACGACACGTCGTAACAACTATATCTTTATAAAGGCCAAGAACCTCGGCACTGAAAGTTTCACCTTATATATCTCATACGGCAAGGATGGCTCCAAGAACGGAGGTTTCATGGTGACTGTCCCCAACAATCAGGATATAAACGACTTCATCGTCCGTATCGGCTCACAGTACAAATGGTTCAGTGAAGACAACAACTGGATAGAGTTTACAGCAGAACACGGCAGTTTGGAACTGACCACCATAGAAATAAGTAAAAGTAATTAAATTATTTGTTATTTCAATAAATAACTTTAATTTTGTGGGTTGAAAAATATCATTTTATGAAAAAAAGCGACCCACGTTACAATCAATACATTAGCATATTAAATGAAGAACTTGTCCCTGCCATGGGATGTACGGAACCTATATGTCTTGCCTATGCGGCAGCGAAATCGAGAGATATATTGGGCGAACTTCCGGACAAAGTGGAGATACTTGCAAGTGGCAACATAATAAAAAATGTAAAGAGTGTCATTGTCCCCAACACTAACAGAATGAAAGGTATCAAAGCCTCTGTCGCAGTTGGCATAGTCGCCGGTAATGCAGAAAAAGTGTTAGAGGTCATTTCTGAAGTTACAGACAAACAGAAAGAAGAAGTTCTGCTATTCCTGAAAAACACTCCTATTACAGTAAAACATATTGATTGTCAAGAACAGTTGGATGTAACCATCATAGTTTACAAAGGAGAGCACAAAGCTCTGGTAAGAATATCCGGATTCCATACCAATATTGTTCTCATGAAAAAAGACGACACTGTATTATACGAGTGTGCTACCATCAGCAAACCTGACAAGAAACTCACTGACAGAAGCATACTATCGATAGAAGGCATAATAGACTTCGCCGACAGTGTCGATATTGAAGATGTCAAATCTTTACTTGACAATCAGATAAAATGCAACAAGGCCATCTCTGAAGAAGGGTTGAGAAACGAATGGGGAGCTAATATAGGAAGTATCCTGCTCAAAATGTACGGCGATGATATTAAGATCAGAGCCAAGGCATGGGCTGCCGCCGGCTCCGATGCAAGGATGAACGGCTGTGAACTGCCTGTAATAATAAACTCCGGCAGTGGCAATCAGGGTCTTACTGCCTCTCTCCCGGTCTTGGCATACGCTGAAGAATACAATATTGACAAAGAACGGATGTATCGAGCCTTAGTTGTTTCAAACCTTACTGCCATACACCAGAAGACAAGAATAGGACGTCTCTCGGCTTACTGCGGTGCTGTCAGCGCCGGCTGCGCATCGGCATGCGGTATAGCATATCTCCTCGGCGAGGACTTCAATATTATTTCACAAACCTTGTCCAACTCAGTCGCAATTGTTTCAGGCATCATCTGCGACGGCGCCAAGTCATCATGCGCCGCCAAGATAGCAGCAGCAGTAGATGCAGGATTGACAGGCTATTATATGAGTAAAAACAACAAATGTTTTGAACCTGGCGACGGTATTGTCGGTAATGATATTGAAGACACTATCAAAAATGTCGGTATGCTCGGCAGTATTGGAATGCGCGAGACTGATAAGGAAATCATCGAAATAATGACAAAAAACGGATGATTGTTTAATCTTCCATAGTCTTAAACATAACGCTTGATATTGCAAACCGGATGTTTTTGTCATTTATGTGTCTTTGATTTTCAGTAAAGAACGACTTTCAAATAAAACGTTCTTAAAATTCATGATGAAAATGAGCATTCCCTATTCCTGCATAACTATGCAATTGTTCATAACTTTTTAAAACTTTTAATAAAATTCATATGATATATTGCATACTTTTGCAAATTAGTAAAAGGTTATACTATAAAACATGATACTTGTTAAAGATAAGGAAGTCATTATAATGCGAAACACATCCGTTTAAAAAGCGAACTAAATAAATGGAAATGACGATTTGCAACAATTGTAAATGATAATAAAAACCCGTTAGAATAAAAAGGAAAAAAATGGGAAAATTATACGATAAACTAACACAAGATTACCGTGTTAAAGAAGGCTTAAAAGCCTGCATAAATTGCGGAACATGTACAGCAATCTGTCCGGCGGCGGAGTTTTATCAATACGATCCTCGGCAGATTGTAGATATTGTACAGAGTAAAGATGATGCAGAAATTGAAAAACTGTTGAAAAGCGAAACCATCTGGTATTGCGGCGAATGTATGTCGTGCATAACAAGATGTCCAAGAAAAAATGCGCCGGGATTGGTTATCATGGCATTACGCAACCTTTCTTTGGAATTGGGCTTTTTCATCGAGTCCGAGAAAGGAAGACAACAATATGCCATCAATAAATCCCTGTGCGGCAATATATTGAACTATGGATACTGCATATATCCGAGAACATTTACATCTGCATTGCACCCGGAGGCAGGTAAAATATGGGAATGGCAAGAAAAGCATTTTGAAGATGTTTATTCACGTTTAGGTGCAAATCTCGACGGAAACGGCAGGGGCGCTTTAAGAAAAATTCCTCAAGAAGATTTGGATGAGCTTAAACGAATCTTTGATGTGACAGGCGCCACCCAAAGACTTGAATCTGTGGAAAAAATATCTATGGAGAAGGCAAAAGAAATGGGACTAACAGAAGAGGAATATTTTATGAAAATATTTACTCAAACAGAAAAAGACCATCTAAACCATTAACCCCTGCCAACAAAATAAAACAATGTCAGAGTACAAAAATAATTAAGTAAAAGAACAATAATATGATATACGAAGGTAAACAAAAAATATGGTCCGATTATCAAAAGGATATTCCCGATGACCATTATTTTTATGTAAGAAGTTGTATTAGACAGAGCATCTTCCCTGCTTCAGAAATGGTATTTTTAGACATTACCAGAAACAAATTACAAAAAGATTTCTTTGAAACAGAGCATCATACGACATGTGGCGGTATTGCATACCACTCAGACGCCATTCCGCAAGAGACAGCAATGACAATCATTGCCAGACAGTTTGCCCTAATGCACAAATACGGTTATGAGAATTATGTATGCTCATGTATCACCTCATTCGGATTATATACTGAAACTTTGGAAACTTGGAGAGAATTTCCTGAATTAGAGGCGAAGATAAAGGAAAAATTATGGGAATCCTGCAAATTGGAGTTTGCAAAGCCAAAATATCTTGCACATGCAAGCGATATTATTTACAAATTCCGCAATCAGATAGCGCAACAGGCAAAATTCAAATTAATAAACAAAAAGACAGGCGAACCTCTCAGAGTGGTAGAACATATTGGCTGCCACTACTCTAAAATGTTCCCGTCAAAAGGCTTTGGAGGGGCAGAATATCCTTATGTCCTTGCCGGCATGATTGAAGCCTGGGGAGGTGAAGTAATAGATTATCCGGAACGTCGTCACTGCTGCGGTTTTGGATTCCGTCAATATTTCGTCCAAACCAACAGAGGTTATTCTCTTTCAAATACACACAAAAAATTCGAATCCATGGAGCCTTACAAACCGGATATGATTATAACCAACTGTCCTGGATGCCCTTATTTTCTTGACCGTTGGCAATATGTCATCTCAGAGACAGAAGGCAAGACATACGGTCAGGACGGTCACGGAATTCCTGTATTCACTTACGAAGAAGTTGCAGGACTTGTTCTTGGCTATGACCCTTGGGATCTCGGATTACAGGTTCACCAGGTTGGTGTGGAACCTTTATTAGATAAGATGGGAATCCCATACAATCCTGAAAATAAATTCAAAGGATTAAACAATAAAGATCTTGGAAGACCGGAACTTCCATCTTGCGCAAGTCTGTAAGTTCAAATAAAAACAGATTTGTACAAAAACTATATTAAAAACGCCAATATACATCGTATGAGTAACAACGTAATAATTATAGGAGGTGGTCCAAGCGGGTTGGAGGCCTCTGCCCAACTTTACAAAATGGGTTACAACGTATTTTTGATTGAAAAAGATTCACAATTAGGAGGACATCTTGCAAAATGGGACAGGCTTTTTCCTGACGGCATTGAAGCAAAAACCATTCTTGATAACATTCTTGAAAACATTAATGGAGTAAAGTATTTTCTTAATACTGAGGTTGAATCCATAACCCTTTTAGATAAAGAGTATAACGTAATACTTTCAAACGGGACTACTATTCCTGCAACAGCAATTCTTGTTGCATGCGGATTTGACCTCTTTCCTGCAGAGAAGAAAGAAGAATATGGCTATGGAATCTATGACCATGTAATTACAAATGCAGATTTAGAGAATTGGTTCAAAACAGGATTAGACGACAGAATAATAAAGAACCCCAAAAGAATTGGTTTTGTACATTGTGTCGGTTCCAGAGACGAAAAAGCCGGCAACAGATACTGCTCAAAGGTTTGCTGCGCCACTGCCGTAAAACAGGCGTGCGAAGTAAAAGAGGCATTCCCTGATGCAGAAGTAATATGTTTCTATATGGATTTGAGGATGTTTGGCAAAGGATATGAAGATTTATATCTTAAAGCACAAAAGGATTATGGAATAAGATTTATTAGAGGGAGGGTATCTGAAGTAGCAGAAAATATTGACAAACAATTAGTCATAAAAGCCGAAGATACCCTTAGCGGCAAACCTGTAAAAGTCACGCTTGACTTGCTTGTCCTAATGGCCGGAATGAAAAACTGCGTTTCATCTTCCAAGATTTCTAATTTATTTTCTCTGAAGACAGATGAATATGGATTTTTTACCGGTAAAGACAGCATATATAAATTACAGGACAGCAACAAAGAAGGAATTTTCCATGCAGGTGCATGCAGTGGACCCAAAACATTGCCGGAATCATTGCATGAAGCAAGAGCTGCGGCATTAGCTATCGACAACTACATAAAAAGTTTAGAATAATGACAGGTTTTGGATATTCATTGACACCAAGTTCCAGAATCAATCTCGATGATAAGGATAAAGAGAAATGGAACAAGTTGATCGACCTTGAGCCCGATGTACTTAAATGTATGGCTTGCGGCTCATGTACAGCAAGTTGCACTGCAGGAATTTTCACAAAAACAAGTTTGAGAAGTGCCATTCTTTATTTGCAAAACGGTTTGGAAAAACAAGCAATGGAGTACGTGAAGTCGTGTCTTTTGTGCGGAAAATGCTTTATGGTATGTCCACGAGCAATCAACACAAGACATTTATTACTATCTATAAGTAAAATTTATACAGTAAAATAATGGAAGAAAGAATTGCAGGCGGCTACGACCCTTTCGTGCTGCCGTTCATGATAGGAATGATATTTATACTTACGTATCTGCTTATTGCACTCATACGTATAATATGTATTATGCCGAAAAGCGACAGAAAGAGACTTGGTCTTTCGTTGTTAAAACCTAAAATAATATATAAAAACATCAAAGATATTTTTGGAGACTGCCTGCTGCATTTGAAGATATTCAAATGTAATCCTCTTCTTGGATATATGCACGCCAGTATTGCATTTGGATGGTTTATGCTTATTGTCATAGGTCATATTGAGGTAGCACTCTTTACTCCGCAAAGAAACGGCATCCCCTATTATCCTTTGTTCTACAGATATTTTGTTGCAGAGCAAACCCCAACGCCAAAAGGTTCTTTATTTTTCTTTTTAATGGATTTTTTCCTTCTAATTGTTCTAAGCGGCATAGGTCTTGCAATGTTCAAACGCATACGCTCAAGTGCCTTAGGAATGAAACGCACCACAAAACCATGCGTTGCAGACCGAATAGCTCTCTATTGCTTATGGGCAATATTTCCGTTAAGACTTCTTGCCGAGGGTCTTACAGCCGAAATCAGCGGTGGAGGCTTCCTTACAAAATCGACAAATACTCTTCTTGCAAACTTCTTTGGAAATGATATAAACGTTCTTCCGATGTGGTGGGCATATTCAATAGTGTTAGGACTCTTTTTCCTTGCGCTCCCATTCAGCCGTTACATGCATATTCCAACTGAACCGTTATATATACTTCTAAGAAACGCCGGCATAAAACCATCACATCCTCGTAAAGGAATTGCAGAGGCGGAAATATATTCCTGCTCCAGTTGCGGTATCTGCTTAGACGCCTGCCCTATGAACACACAAAAGAAAAACCTTAAATATTCTTCAGTATATTTCATTCGTTTTCTACGCAGAAACAATACACAAAAAACAAACGAAATTGCAGATAAATGCCTTATGTGCGGCAAATGCGTGGCTGCCTGTCCTGTCAGCGTTGACTCTTGTGCACTTAAACAAAGCCAAAGATCTACTATAACCAACAAATTGCCGTACAATTACAGTTTCCTAAATGATGTTACCATAAACAGTGAAACACATATTTCGGACATTAATGCTCAATCGGGAAGCGACAACAATAATGTACTTTATTTTGCAGGCTGTATGACACATCTTACCCCAGCCATAATCAAATCCATGACAAGCATTTTTGAGACTGTTAAAGAGAAATATGTTTTTGCCGATAAAGAGGGAGGCATTTGCTGTGGCAGACCGCTTATACTTGCAGG
Source organism: Candidatus Limimorpha avicola (assembly GCF_056978975.1). Classification (NCBI taxonomy): domain Bacteria; kingdom Pseudomonadati; phylum Bacteroidota; class Bacteroidia; order Bacteroidales; genus Candidatus Limimorpha; species Candidatus Limimorpha avicola. Next base: position 18,546 of record NZ_DBMCYK010000002.1, on the reverse strand, counting down.
AAGGACGGACGCCGCCAAAGAGGTTATTGAGAAAAACCGTGAACTTGTTCGGAGCAGCGGATGCAAGACCATTGTTCTCTCCTGCCCCATCTGTATGAAAGTTTTTAAGGAAGAATATAATTTACAGGGAGTTACAATTCTTCACCACACACAGTACATTAACAACCTTATTCTGCAGGGACGTCTTAAACTCAACAAAAGCGAAGAGAGCTTTGTATATCATGATCCTTGCGAACTTGGCAGAGGCTGCAATATCTACAACGAGCCTCGCAATGTAATATCAGCAATAGGAGAACTTAAGAAGGCTGATAAAGAAAAAGATAAAAGCATTTGTTGCGGAGGAAGTCTTGGCAGTTTAACACTTGATTATGCAGATAGAACACAGATTACACGAGAATCACTACAAGCACTGACAATCGAAAATCCAGACAAAATTGTAACAGCTTGTCCGCTTTGTTTGAAAACATTTGGAGACCAATCTGATACACCGGTAATTGACATTGCACAAGCTGTTGCCGATAACATAAAATAATTCTTTTAATAATAAGTCAAAAAGCTTGCAGCAGCAAGCTTTTTAATTTAATGACCTAAAAAAAGTCATCCTTGAAATGAAATAACAACAAAAAGGCAATCATTACGTCCTTTGTACATCTATAATATTACGCAACGATTTGATATTACGAATCAGAAGGTCCAACATCTCGGTATCTTTTACTTCCAGTAAAAAACGTCCCTCAAAAAAACCATTCTTACTGTCAAGATTTGCATTAAGTATATTGACCTCCATCTGCTTAAATACACCTGTAATATCATTCAAGATTGCAAAAACATCATAAGCAGTAACTCTAATATATGCCTTAGACAATCCGGATGAAGATGTATCCCAATTAATATCGATAACTCTATAAGGATATTGTTTCTTGATAGCTTTAAAATTACGGCAATCAGTCCTATGTACGGTAATACAACCGGCGACACTTACGAAACCTTTCACAGCATCGCCGGGTATTGGGTTACAGCATTTTGCCATTTTATATGCCATATCGCTCATATTACCATCGATAACAATAGATGCATCTCCGACATTAGAAGATTTTTCCTTGACATCATGATTTTCCACCTTCACGGTTTTGTTCTTCTCTTCAGCATAAGTCATCAATACACCTTTTAGCTGAAGCATATCTATTTTCTCCGTTGCTATCAGGTGAAACAGTTCGATTGATTTGTCAATATTATAGTATTTAAGAAGATAATTCAACAATTTATCGTCATAATTAATCTTCCAATTTTTCAATTTACGATGAAAAATGGCACTGCCGAGTTCAGCCTCTTTCATCTCCTGATCTCTAAGATAGCGACGTATTCTGTTTTTCGCTCTTTCTGTTGTAGCAATAGACAGCCATTCCGGACGCGGAAACTGTTTCTTGTTAACTATGACTTCGACAGTGTCGCCATTGGAAAGCACATAATGTATTGGGCGAATACGTTTGTTGATATAAGCACCATTACAATGCAACCCAACCTGAGTATGAATCTCAAATGCAAAATCCAACACTGTAGAACCCACCGGCAATTGTTTCACCTCATTTTGCGGTGTCAATACAAAAACCACATCAGACCTCACCTTGCGTTCCAATCTATCATCAGGCAATTCGGTCAATTCTTTTTCTGTCTCCAGAACATCACGAATCTGGTTAAGCCAAGCATCTGTAGAATATGACTTGCCACCTTTGTAATGCCAATGTGCTGCACAACCTCGTTCAGCAACATCATCCATACGTTGTGTTCTTATCTGAACCTCTATCCATTTGTCTGCATTTTTTACCGTGATATGCAAAGACTCATAACCTGTAATTTTAGGTTTAGTAACCCAATCACGCATACGACCCGGCTTAGGCTCATAAATATTGGTTACTAAAGAAAACACCTTCCAACAGTCATCAATCTCCGACATAACATCGCTATTCTGTATTATTATGCGTATAGCAAAAAGATCATACACCTGATCAAGCGGCACATTTTGAGCTTTCATTTTAGCATATATGGAGGGGATTGACTTAGTTCGCCATTTAATCACAGCTTCTATTCCTTCTTTTTCCAATGCCTCACGAATCGGTTTCATAAAAGCTTCCATGAACACCTCTTGTTCAGCCTTTGATTCCTTGATACTTCGACTAATAAATTCAAATTCATCAGGATGTTCATATTTCATGACTCTTTCTTCGAACTCCTGCTTAATGTTATACAAGCCCAAGCGATGCAATATAGGTATCACCAAATATTTAGCCTCTATATAATATTTGTTAAGACCATCTTCATTAAGTTCTCCTTGATTTCGCAAATAATACAAATTATGCGCTATCATTAACATGATAACGCGAATATCTTCCGCCATGGAAAGAAACAGTCTTACAAACTTGTCCGGTTGAAGTGCTGCCTTCTCTGTATCGACAACAACCATTTTTTCATAGCCATCAACAATATTGGCAACCACATCTCCAAACTGTTCTTTTATTTCATCAATAGTAACACCGAAGCGCGTAATGCCATGAAAAAAAGCAGCAGCTACCGATTTGCTTCGCAAACCCAACTCTGTACACACTATCTCCGCCACATCGATGACATGCAAAATAGAAGGCTTTCCATTGTAACGATAATCGCCATTACGTTTAGACAAAGCAAAACGAAATGCCTTTTCAATATACAACAGTCTTTCTTCGGATATTGTATGTTTTATCGAATCGATAAAGCTATTATATCTCTTTTCTATTATCTCTATTTCCTGCTCGTTATAATTCTGCATATCTATTGTATATTAACATACAGATGATGATTCAGCAAACTAATGTAAAATGGTTCAAGATAATCGTACGTGCCGGACTTTACAATACATTTACCTTTGTAATGTGTAATCCATGCACATGTCTCCGCCTGTTCATAAGTATGCTCACATACTTCAACCAGTGTCTCTATCACATAATCAAAGGTATGTATATCATCGTTAATGAGAATCAGAGATCTATTCCCCTCAATGACTGTATCTGTAGAATAATCATTCAAATATTGTCCCTCGCGTTCGGTCATTTTTTTACAAAAATAATAAAAGTTCTTAATAAAACAAACCTAAAAACTTTCATATTATAACTTATAACAATTGTAAATAGTATCACAAAACGAAAATATTTCATCAAAAGCAATAAAAAAATCTACAAACCGTTATTTTTCCGATATTAGAGAACGAATTAAATATATGGGCGATAGTTACTTTTTATAAGATTACAAAATAATATTTTCAATCTTTACATAAGTTTGATAAAATCATTAAATTTGCCTTGTTTAATTCATCATTCTATAATGTTGGGATAAAAGGTATCTTTTTTTAATGAATAATCGTTTTTTTAAAAATATTATCTTCCTGCTGTTCGTCAACCTGCTGATAAAGCCTTTTTGGATTCTTGGGATAGATCGCAGTGTACAGAATATCGTTGGAGACACCTCATACGGCATTTTTTTGGCTATCAGCAACTTCTCCTATTTGTTCTATATCATATTAGATATGGGACTTACCAATTTCAATAACAGGAACATAGCACAGAATCATCAATTGCTGTCGAAGCATTTTATAGGTATCTCGCAAGCAAAATTGTTTCTGTCTCTAATATATTTCATTGTAATTTTTTCCATAGGTTGGCTGATAGGTTACAATGGAGAACAGATGAAATTACTTGCTATTGTCGGTTTCAACCAAATGTTGTTATCGTTTATACTGTATTTAAGATCTAATATATCTGCATTGTTACTTTTCAAAACAGACAGCATTTTATCGGTACTTGACAGAATGCTGATGATATTCATCTGCGGATTCTTGTTGTGGTCAGGACTTTTTCCGCGTTACAATTTCAACATTTACTGGTATGTATATTCCCAGACGGTATCATATCTGATAACTATGGCAATAGCATTATTCATAGTTTTACGTCATACAAAGAAACTAATCTTTCGATTCAATCTGCCTTTTATCATAGTAATAATAAGGAAAAGTCTTCCATACGCTTTACTAATTTTACTTATGTCATTTTATTTCAGACTTGAGCCTGTATTAATAGAAAGAATCTTGCCACCAGATATAGCCTCATTCCAGGTAGGTATTTTTGCTAGAGCCTACAGACTATTCGATGCAGGAAACAATATCACCAACCTGTTCAATGTTATCCTTTTACCATTGTTTGCAACAATGATAAAACAAGAAGAGGACGTTCAAAGTCTTGTCAAACAATCACTTGGACTTATTATATCAATGACCGTTCTTATCTGTGTATTGTGCATATTTTACAGCAAAGACATCATGCATTTATTGTATGGGATGCAAGAATATGAGACGACAGAGATATTCAACAAGCGTATTGAAGAGTCGTCACATATTTTCCAAATTTTGATGACAAGTTTTGTATTTATCTCAATATCATATATTTTCAACACTCTACTCACCGCCAACGGAAGCCTGAGAATATTGAACATTGTAGCTGCATCTGCTGTTTTAGTAAATATAGTTCTGAATTTTATTTTCATTCCCAACTTCAAAGCCATAGGTGCCGCTTATACAAGTCTTTGTGTGCACAGCACAGCTTGTGTACTACAATATTTCATAGCGAGAAATAAATTCTCTCTTAGAATAAAAGTCTTCTTTTGGTTGAAAGTTTTGATTTATATTATTTGCATAGTTACAACAACACTGTTTACGACAAAATTAAATCTGACATGGTATTATTCTTTCACAATTGCTCTTATAATAGGTATAGGATGGGCAATAATCACCAAATTATTAGACATAAAGGATTTGAAAGACTTGCTTTTTTCAACCTTGGCTAAAAGGCAAAATGAAACAAAAAAGCAACAAAAATATTGACCATATCATAAAATTTACTAATTTTGAGCGATTTTTTACGAGAATCTGGGGAGATGGAATTTTTTAACACAAAATGTATCGTGAATCTGTTATTAAAACATAAAGTCAGCATAATTGTGATTATAATAATTGCAGGAATGCTTTCCATTATTTTTTCTTCAAGTTATTTCATCACCCCCCTTTACAAAGCCACTGTGATATTATATCCAACCACAACATATTCAGTATCGAAGGCTATCATGAATACCAATGAACTCATTTATGTCGATCCTCTTGAAATTGGTGAAGAAGCCCAAACAGATCAAATGATACAAATCCTGAGTTCTAATATAATAAGGTCTAAAATAATTGAAAGATTCAATCTTTTCGAACATTATGGATTATCATCTGCAGTAAAATTCAGGAATCATAAAATGAACAAGCAATTAGACAGCAAAATCAGGATTCGCAGGACTGAGTACAATGCAGTAAAAATCTCAGTATTGGATAGCGACCCTCAATATGCTGCAGATATTGCAAATGAGATGGCAGCCCTCTTTGACACCACTTTATACGAATTCCAAAGGGATATAACTGCGAAAGCATTGGAAATAGTTGAAAATGAATATAATACAATAAAAGATAATATAAGCAAACTTCAAGATTCTCTACATAGTCTTGCAAAAAATGGTATTTATGACTATGATTTACAAATAGAATCTCTTAACAATCAACTTGCTGCAGAAATAGCAAAAGGAAGCAAAAACGGTGTAAATAACATCAAAAAAGAGATAAATGACATCGTGCCTTATGCCGGGATTGTCAACAGAATAAAGAAAGAAATTCAGGAACAAGAAGATGCTTTGGCAATAATCAAGACCAAATATGATGATGCAAGAATAAATGCCACACAAAGTATTCCGCATAAATTTGTAATAGCATCAGCCACTCCCGATGACAAGCAAGCATTCCCATGTCGTATAGTCATAGTTTTGATAACCATGTTATCTACATTCATAGTTTTGCTTTTCTCATTAATATTTATTGAACGTATTTACAGAACAAAATAGCTTAAGTAATGGACAAATATTTTGACAACACACCGCTGGTTAAAGTAATTTACAAATGGAAATGGCACATAGTAATAATAACTGTCATTGCTGCAATCTTGGGAGCTGTATTCTCAGGGCCGAGATTTATAACACCACTATATAAATCGGAGGCTATATTATACCCCAGCAATGTGTCGGCATATTCTGATGAAACTTTCTCAGAACAAATGCTCCAGATTTTGCAATCAAACGAAATCATGGACTCTTTAGTTGAGAATTTCAATCTTCTCGAACATTACGGAATATCAAAAGAATATAAATACTGGAAAACAGTACTGATAGACGAATACAGAAATAAAGTGACAATAACGAAGACACCTTACGATGCCGTTAGCATCAAAGTAATGGATAAAGATCCTCAATATGCCTGCGACATGGTCAACGATATTATCCGTCTTTACGACCAAAAAGTCGGTACTATGCACAGAATAAAAAGATTGGAAGTTGTCAACATGTATAAACGACAGTTGCTGGAAAAAGACAGATACCTTGACTCATTAAGGAACAGACTTACAGAGATTGCGACAGAATACGGTATTGTCAGTGTTGAAGAACAATCAAGAGAGATAGCAAAGGGTTATTTGAAGACTTCGGACAATAACAGAGTCGTCAACAATGACGGAGTCGAATCATTGAAATCCAACATGGAAAAATATGCTTCTGAAGTGACAACATTGAATGAACTGATAAAAGCAGAAAGTATAACATACAGTACAGCTAAATTGGATTATGAGCAAGAGTTAAGATTCTACAATGCAGATATGACATTTTCCAACATTGTAAGCGAGCCGTATGTTGCAGACAAAAAATCATTTCCAATCAGATGGATTGTTGTAGCAATAAGTGCATTATCGGCATGTGTATTGTCTATGGTAGTAGTATTCATCATAGAAAACAGAAAAGCTTTGTTTAAACAAAAATAATTATTTGCTTTGTCCAAGACCGTCAAAACCGCAATACTTTATCTTATAGCAGCAATTTTTGTTGCCATAGGGTTGTATTTTGTGGTACATAAAAACAATTACATTTTTTTCGCACTGCCTGCAGTTTTAGGAATATTGTTACTTTACATTTTCTCACTTGATAAAGTATTGTTGCTAATTGCTTTTGTAACGCCTTTATCCATTAATATGGAAGATTCGGGACTTGCACTTTCCCTACCTGCCGAACCCATGTTGTTCGGTGTTTTGATAATCTTCCTTGCTAAATTACTTTATGAAGGAAAGTTTGACAATAAAATAGCATCGCATCCAATATCCATTATCATTTATGCAATGTTCACCTGGATGATATTCACTACTATTACGAGTGAAATACCCTTAGTATCGATAAAATACATCATATCAAGATTATGGTTCATTGTACCTGCATATTTTTTGTGTGCAGTCTTTTTCAAAGACATCAAAAACATAAACCGTTTTGTATGGTTTTATATTGCAGGTTTGATTATTGTCATAATTTATACCACAATACATCACTTTTTAAATGATTTCAGCGGTCAATCGGCACACTGGGTGATGAAGCCATTTTACAATGATCACACTGCATACGGAGCAGCATTGGCCATATATATTGTATTCTGCGCAGCATATATCATTTATCCAAAAATTAATAGAGCAAAAAGAACTACTGCATTTGTCGCATTCGTATTACTGTCTGTAGCAATAATATTATCATTTTGCAGGGCATCCTGGCTTAGCATAGTAGCAATGACTGGAGTATTAGTATGTGTTCTTTTAAAGATAAAATTCAGATGGATTTTTATTGCTGCAGTCATTATGATAGGTCTGTTTTTCACCTTTCAACATCAGATATCTATCATACTCGAGCGTAATGACCAAGATGCAAAAGGCAATATCGTTGAACACATACAATCCATATCCAATATATCTACAGATGCTTCTAATTTGGAACGTATCAACAGATGGAATTCAGCAATACGCTTGTTTCAGGAGAGACCTGTTTTCGGTTGGGGACCCGGAACATATCAATTTGTATATGCACCGTATCAGTTATCCAAAAACAGAACCATTATAAGTACTAATGCCGGTGATGGAGGTAATGCTCACAGCGAGTACATAGGCGCCCTTGCCGAGATGGGTATTATTGGCTCCTTATTGGTTGTCGCTTTAGTCATAGTAGGTGTATATAAAGGTCTTACCACATACAAAAGAGCAAAAAACAAAGAGTCGAAAATACTTGTACTTGCCGCCACTTTGGCAATCATCGGATACTTCACTCACGGTGTCTTGAACAATTTCCTCGATACAGACAAACTTTCAATACCTATATGGAGTTGTTTTGCCATCATTACGGCAATAGATTTGTTCCATGCAGATAAAAAAGACGTATCCGAAATTACCGAGTAACAGCAACAAGTTCTATATCAAAAATAACAGTAGAATTTCCGGGAAGTTTTTCATCTATAGCTATATCACCGAATCCTATTTGCGAAGGAACTATTACCCTGGCCTTTCCTCCAACTTTCATCATTGTCACTGCCTCTTCTATTCCGGGTACCATTTCATTATAACCTAATACAAACTTCATTGGTTTCCCCGAGTCATAACTCGATTCAATAATTTTATCCTCAATATTATACATTATATAATGTATTGACACTATATCACCTTTAAAAACAGACTCGCCATCACCCTTCTTTTGTTCCAAGAAATATAAACCGCTTTCAGTAGGTTCAACGGCAATATTATGCGATTTGACATAATCAGCTATTCTGCCAGGTTCCTCTGCGAGACGTTTCATATTGTCGGCATTTTCCTTTTCCAACATCATGTCGAGTTTATTCTCATATTCCTGTATTGTCATAATATCATCAATTTTAATGACAAGATAAAATGAAGTATAAGGAAGAATAGCATTCCTTACTCCCACACTGTCAAAAGCTAAAGAAGAAGGAATGACAAAAGTACCCTCACCTTTTTCCTTCAACATGCCAACAGCCTCGTTAAAACCCTTACCTAAAGCCATATCGTCGTATGCCATGGAAAAAGGCTCACCTTCAAGATAATCAATAATTGTATCACCATCCAAAGTAGAAAGCATAAAATTGACATTTATGACATCTTCAGAAGTCACTGCACGGCCATTACCCTGTTTTATGTCAATAACAATAAGGCCATTATCAGTAACAGTATAGTCCGGATTTGAATAATAAGACGCCAAAAGGACATCATCTCTTTCTTTCATTATCGCCACTTCTTTTCTATACTCTTCCTCAACTTCTTTTTTTGTCAATACCTTATTCAACTTCATATCGACATACATTACAGTTTCGGGAGAAATATACTCAGGCAAAAGTTCTCCGAGCGCTTTTTCGAACAAAGAGTCTATTCTGAAAGCAACAGTTGCGGAATCACCTTCTCTCATATTTAAAAGACCTGACATCATATCGCCTACAAAAGAAGGTTCCATTATCTCGACAGAAACACTTTCACCATAATCTACAAAAGAGTCAAACAACAGAGAATCACCAATTCTTTGAGTAATATCGACCAAAACGAAATCGCCCGTTTCCGGCTTTATGCCATTGCCTTTAGAATGGAATCGCATATATGCTCCATTATCCATTTTATCAAAGCCCGGATATTCATTCCTATTACATGACAACATCGCTGTCATACTGCATAACAGCAAAAAAACAAACCTTATTTTCTTCATTTCATTCATTAAATTATAAAAACACTCCGGAAAATGTCTTCTTGAAACAAAAACCATAATCATTGTATCAACAATGTATTTGCTGTTGTCCGATAATAATTATCTGTAAAGACAAAAGAAACGACAGCATCTATCTTAATGAAATCTGCTTCAGTCAAAAAAGAGATCAATACAGCCGATCAGACAACAGCAAAGAACATTATTTTGTTTTTCTATCAATATCAATCATTTCTATCTCATAGATAAGATTTGCAAAAGGAGGAAGCCCATCAAACGACACTTGACCGAAAGCGAGATGAGAAGGTACGAGGAATCTCATCACCGAGCCTTCTCTCATTCTCAAGAGGGCCTCATCAATACCACGAGGTATATCAGTTCCCAAGTCACCTACAGTCCATACAACAGGAATATTATTAGTTCTCGTTGATTTATAGACAGTTCCATCAAGTTGAGTAGCTGTATAATGAACAGTCACCACATCACCGGTACGAGCCGGTTCACCATAACCATCAAGAATAGGAATGACGATCAAACCTGACGCCAGAGGCTGTTGAGTTATATTGTTGTCATGAACATAAACCATAAACTCATTCCGAGACTCTTCCGACAATGATTTCATTCTGTCATAGACACGTTTATTGAAATCAACACGATTTTCTTTAGACAAAATGCCAATATCGAAACGTATGACATCACCATCTCTCAACGGCTGTGGAGGGGTTTGTTTCATCATCAAGGAAAACGTCTGGGCAGCAGGAACCACAAAAGAAGCAGAATCGCCGACGCGCATCATCTTAAGCCCTTCATAAAAATCACCATCAAATTTAGATTCCTCAATCGGAATCTTGAAATTATTTGGATATGATGATGTAGTAAACAACAAACGTTTGTTGAGATAATAATTCATCTCAACTTCGACAGCATCATTTTCTGTCAACAACTCACCTTCATTCCCCTGACGATGAAACTTATACAACAAGCCTGTCGAAGTCTTTTCAAAATCGGAATAATCTTCATCGTTAGTGGGATTATATACTTGAGCCTCCTTCATCAATTCCCCTAAATCAAGAACCTTGGGCTCTTCAGTCTCACCATTTTGATTTTCCGTTACACTCAAAGTGTCAACATTTTTATTCTCCTCAGAAACATTATTCTGTTTCCGGTTATTATTCTTACTGTCAGAACTATCAGTACAAGACAATAAAAACAAAAATGAAGCAACAATGATTAATAACTTACGCATAATTATTCAAAATCGACTAATTCAACATCAAATTCCAAAGTTGAGAAAGCAGGGATAGGGCCACTACCGGTAGGACCGTATGCCAAATAAAACGGTATATACAAAGTACCTTTTTCACCTTTGGACATCAGTTGAATACCTTTATCCCACCCCGGTATTACACGACCTTCACCGAGAACGAACTCAATGGGCTCTCCGACCTCATAGGAAGACTCCAATTGTTTTCCATCGGTAAGTCTCAAGACATAATGAACTTTTACCGTATCTCCGGGTTTTGGACTATTGCCATCACCCATTGATGAAGAGACGTAATAGAAACCGGCAGGCTGAGGTTCTGTATCTATACCTTTATTTTTCAAATACGTCTTAAGGTCGTTGTCTGCTTGTGCAGTTTCCTCCGGATATGATTCTTTTATCATATTGATTCTATTGTTGGTAAACACTTCTATACTATAGAAATCCAACACTTTAACATCGAATCTCATCACATCGTCTGTCTTAAATTGAGGAGGCATCTGAGGCAAATTGAAAAAAGTATGGAATGTTGAATCTATGCGAACTATAAAAGATGCAGAATCACCTTTGTGCATCATTGCAAGACCTTCGAAAATATCACCTGCAAAAAGCGGCTCAATACAAGGCAAAATATCCACTGTATTAGGAATTATCACGGTTGTATCATTGACAGTACAAGCAAACTGCAATTCAATCAAATCTCTTTGTTGAGGTGTAGCTCCTTCATTCTGCACATAAAATTTATAGAACAATCCATTGTCATTCTTTGTATAACCATCATAACCTTTTTCACTACAGGAGGCAAATAAAAACGTAATGCCAAGTAATAATAAACTTAATCTTTTCATTTTCTATAATTTAATTATTTAACATCTATTAATTCTATTTCATATATCAAATTGGAGTAAGGTTTTATCACGCCGAGAGAATAATCTCTATAAGCAAGTTCTTCCGACATTACAAAACTTGCCTTCTCTCCCTCTGACATAAGCGACACTGCCAAATTCCATCCCGGCAACACATCGCCTTTACCCAAAACAAATTCAAAAGGCTGATTTCTGTCATAGCTTGAGTCAAAAACTGTGCCATCAATAAGTTTTCCAATATAATGGACCTTAACATTAGAACCATTTACCGGACGAGATCCATTCCCATTTATCAGTCTCGTATAAGTCAAACCATTGAAAACCAAATTGTCTTTAAGATTATTATCAATGACATAACTGTCGAATTGCTGTTTTGCCATCAATTTAGCCTTTTCTTTATTCTCCTTTTCTTCTTTTTTAACCATTTCCTCGCTTTCGATATTCACGAGTTCCACATCAATGCGAAGGGGAGTAAAAGCCGGCACCAAATCATTACCTTCTTCACCAAGAGCCTGATTATAAGGGATAATAAGCGTAGCCTTACCCCCCTTACGCATATTCATGAGGCCCTCTTCCATCCCGGGAAATATCTGATCTGCTCCTATAACTATTCCCACCAAAGTATCGAGTGCAGTATCGAATATCTGGTCATTCAAAAACATAGCAACATAATGAATCTGAGCCTTTTCTCCTTTTTTCACCTTATTTCCTCTACCTCTTTTTGTTTCAATATAATATACACCTGAAGCCGAAGGTTGAACCATAATACCATTATTCTCTACATAACTTTTAACGAGAGCATCAGCAGCAGCTATCTTTGCCTGACGTATATTTTCCAATTCGAGAGCAAACTCCTGTTTATTCATGAAGTCGTTAAGTTTAAGATTAATTGATATTCTCTCCTTTGGAGATATGTTTTGCGGCAAAGATTCCTTGCCAAATAACTTCAAAATAGTATCGACAGGAAACAGGAAAGACGCAGAATCACCCTTATGCATCAACCCAAGCCCTTCGTGAAGACCTCCGTTATTATCTTCTTTCAAGATGATCCTAAGATCTTTAGTCTGACTATCAGAATGGTAAATTACAGAATCATCTACAGAATAACTCAATGAGACCATCAAGACATCTCCGACATTAGGTTTTTCCGCATCATTATTACTCATATAAAAACGATACGAAAGCCCTGACTTTGAAGTCTTGTAACCGTCATTCACTCCAGAACAACCTATAACAAACAAGACAAAACAAATCAAAAAACACAAATCAAATCTACGCATAGCTTTATTTAGATAATTTTTCAACAACTTTAAGATTATAAATAAGTGTAGCTTTAGGAGGTATTTTATGTCCGTCGCCCAACAAGCCAAAGGCAAGGTGTGAAGGTATGATGACTTCTGCAACATCATTGACATGCAGCAGGAGCATAACCTCTTCGAGACCGCTTTCAACACCGCCTTTCCCCACCTGAAAGACTTTTGGACCATCTTCTTTCGAACTATATACCACATCACCTGTCAACAAACGTACCCTATATTCTAAAGTAACGATATCACCTTTATTAATAGAGACAGTATCACCATGTCTAAGAACGCAATAGCGTAGTCCCGTACCTGTTCTTATCATATCAAGCCCTCTGCGCTCCACATAATCCTCAATATATTCAGACTCCTGACGCACAATATATTTGTTTACTTTTTCAAGACTTGACTTACGGTCAGATGTATTGCCGGAAACAGTCCGAGACGTTGTATCATCATTACATGATGCCCATGACAGCAATATGAAACAAGACAGCAACAAGTCAACTATATATATATAAACTCTATTTATCATTAGTTCCTTGACAATCAATCAATTCAACATCAAAAACGAGATTAGAATAAGAGGGCACAGGACCAACACGTCTGTCCCCATAAGCCAAATAGTATGGTACGACTATACGAGCCCTAGCACCTTTATCCATCATAAGCACAGCTTCTTCAAGACCTTTAATAACTTGATTTTTAGACAATTGAAACACCATTGGTGTTCCTCTGTCATAAGAAGAGTCGAACACTTCACCATTAAGAAACATACCTGTATAATGGATAGCGACTTTAGCATCTTTCAAAGGAGTGACACCATTCCCGTCACGCTGTTTGATAAACAGCAAACCGGAAGCGGTAGGCTTTACATCTATCTCATTTTCAACAATATATGATGCCAACTCCAATTCAGCATCCATTCTGTGAGTTGCTGCTGTTTCGAAAGAACAAGAAAACAGCGACAGTAACAACATCGATAAGAATGGATATATATATTTAATCTTTAAAATCATTTATTTAACATAGTTTTATATTCCGGTAAAATCGAAACAAGTTTTTCAACAGCTTGCTCTAAAGAACAGTCCAAAGTACCGCCGGCAGCATTAGTATGTCCTCCGCCGGAAAAATATTTCTTTGCCAACTCATGTACAGAAAAATCTCCTTTCGAACGAAACGACAAACGTATAACTCCTTGACGTTCAGTCAATAATACTGACATCTTAACATCACTTATCGACAAAGGATAATTCACTATACCTTCAGTATCACCAACCTTATAATCAAAGGAATCGAGTTCATCTTTGCTGAGAGTTATAAAAGCAGTATTGTATTCATCTTTGACAATCATCTTGTTACTGATAGAATAACCCAACAGACGAAGTCTGTTTTCAGAAGAATTATCATATACCATACGATGTATCAAAGGATAATTCAGAGTAGAAGACATCAACTTACCACATACTTCAAAAGTATATGGATGATATATTGAATGAGCAAAAGAACCGGTGTCGGTCATTATACCTACGAGCAAACATGTTGCTATATCATCATCCATGTAGTAATCGAAGCCATGATAATCAATAAGTTCAGCAACAAGTTCAGAAGTACTCGAAGTATATTCTTCAGATAAACAAGCCAAAAAAGCATCTTTATCAGGACTCAAATGATGGTCAATCAATATTTTAGGAGTATTCTTACAATGACATAAATCGTTGTGCATCAAGCCAGTCCGTGATGCCATATTAAAATCCAAGAAAAAAAACAAATCAGCATTATTAAATAGTTCTACTGCCTTTTCAGAGTCCTTATCAAAAATAATAACATCCTCAATCCCTGGAATCCACGACAAAAACGAAGGAAAATCATTAGGAAGGACAACATTAACATTGACGCCCAACTTCCTGAGAAAGAACGATAATGCCAACGTCGAACCGACTGCATCGCCATCGGGGTTCACATGTGAAACAACGACTACATCATTATAGTTTGTCATTATTTCTCTAAACGATTTGAAAAACAATTGTTTAGACATTTATTTGTTTTATTATTTTAAATAACAAAATTACGTATTATTTTTAACTAAAACAAATAAAAAATTTTTTTTTACCCCAACAGTTTGGATATTTCGAAAAACAAAACCGATAATATATATAATATGTTGAACATCAATAATATATAACATATCACCAAAAGAAGAAATAAGAATACATCTTCATCTATGAGATAAATATTGAAAAATCATCATAAAAAGTACTAATCATTTTTTCTAAGATTAAAGACCTCAAATGAATTATCATCATATACGAATATCATTTTAACAGGTTCAGAAAGAGGATTTTCAAGTTTAACATATTTATTATCAAGGTTTTTATTTTCATTTTGAGTATCTGTTTTCTGCAAGTCGGCATCGAACAAATCCGGTTGATCATCAGGAACTGATACTGAAATATCAGGAGCATTTGAAGGAGTAGATGGCAGATTATTACCAGGGGAAGGGTCATTCACTGTAATAGGGCGTTTACCCATTATTATCCAATCGAAACTATATTCCGGGAAGACCTCTTTTAGTTTAATGAGAAAGTCCAAACTTGGATTATTTCGACCACTCAACAAATGTGAAACATTAGAAGGCTGTATATGCATCATCTCTGCAAATTGAGTTGCTGTAAGATTTTTAGATCTCAAAATATGAGACAAACGGTCTTTCAATAATTCCATAATTCATTCCTTTTATAAATTCATTCAAGACAAAACAAGGGTATCAATAACTTCAAAATTTTCAATTTTATGTTTTTGAACGTTACAAAAGTAAAAAGAAAAATCTTACAAAAGTAACTTTTTTCGATTTTATTTTTGTAAATTTCATCATCCATAGACAAATCTTCATTATTTTTATTTAAAATGGATTCTAATTTATTTTTTATCAAGACTTTATAAAATTTTTTAACATTAAACAACGAATTGTTAAAACTTTTTAAGTTTTTAAAGTAAAATTTTAAATTTTATAATATATTTTATTGTTTTTATGATATTTATGTTAATTTTTGTTTACAGAATAAATGATTTATATTTGTAAAATGTTTTACAACTGTAATTAAAAATTCATATTTATTTTACAAAATGGTAATTATATGATTGTTATATATTTATATAATTGTTTTTTATTTATGTAAAAAGGGTGTTTTGATATTATCTTTATTGTTTACAATTGTAAATATTGATTATGAGGCATTAAGTTTCTGAATTTACGTGTTACATTCACAAAAAAACAGAGTGTCTTAAATCGCTTAAAACAGGCTTAAAATACCTTAGTTTATCATCTTCCCTATCCCATCATAAATGAATAAAAAATTCTATCTTTTTTCAAAAAATACAAAAATTTCTATTCACCTTAAACAATTATCATGATCCGGCGTTAGAAAGAAAAAACAATATGACTAACATGAATACAAAAATCAAACACATTTTAATGGCAGTTTTGATATGCCTTACATTCTCCTATTGCACCAACGTTAACAAAAATGACAATTTAGTCGTCATGGAAACATACGACCCCAACGACAGCACCATGGTAATATGGGAAGGTATTTATTCTGGCATACTGCCAATAGATGACTGGGACGAATTTGCTGCCATCTGGTTATATAATGATTCAACATACCTTATGATGACAGCAGAACAAGACTCAAAAGGAGACGTAAATGTAACTGAAGGTTTTCTGACATTCAACGACGAAGTGCTACAGATCTCAACAAACGACACTACCTATTATTATTACATAACCACGGAGTCGTTAATACCGTTGACAGCAGAACTTTCATACAACACTCCTATTATCAAGGAAAAATACACAATGCGAAAAAGAGGAGGCATAACCGATACCTATTGGCGTCTTAAAGAATTAAACGGAAACAACATAAGCATGACGGGGTTGAGTGAAGATCCTTACATGATGATAAGTTCCGATTCATTAAACATTTACGGAAGCAGCGGCTGTAATGATTTCAGAGTGAGATGCAGAATTAGAGAAAAAAACAACATCGAATTGGAAAAAGTAGCTATGACGAGAAGAGGCTGTCGTAATCAACAACTTGAAAACAATATCGTCAATGCATTATCAAATACAAACACATACGATATAGTTTCCGACACTCTGATATTTTATAACGGAAACACTCCCGTTGCATTATTTGTCGCAGATTACCTACAATAAACAAAATTTATTATCAATCACTCTTGTGATGCAGTTCAATGAGCTGCATCACATTTTTTTTAAATAAAGTAAGTATATATAAAACAGAGCAATGCAATCATTTTGTACCCTGTGCCACAATAACCGATAATTCATTATATTTGCAATCAAAACTCCAACAGTGGAAAACAAAAGAAAAAAAAACGATCACATACAGAAACTCATTGCAGAGGGAGAACATCAGATGTTGGATTTCAAGTTCGAAATATCTGACAGCAAAAAGATTGCAAGGTCATTGGTAGCCTTTGCAAACACTGACGGAGGTAGATTATTGATTGGCGTAAAGGACAACGGAGTCATTTCCGGGATACGTTCCGAAGAAGAAAAACACATGATTCAGACCGCAGCTGAATTGTATTGTCAGCCTCAAGTAGATTATTATGTCAAAGAGTGGGAAATAAACGGCAAGACTGTATTGGAAGTGATAGTACCAAAAAGCAAAAAATACAAGCACAAAGCACCAGACCATTGCGACAAGTACAAAGTCTATATCAGAGTAAACGACCAGAATCTGTTGGCAGACACCATATTATTAAAAATATGGAAACAGCAGAAAAACAGTAAACCTGTGCAGATGACATTCGATGACAATGAAATGTTAATGTTGAAATATTTCAGTGAAAACAAGACATTCACACTCGAAAATTTCATGAAAGACACAAAACTAAAGAAAAAAGAAGCTGAACAGATTCTTGTCAACTATATTTTAATTGGAATGCTTACAATGACAATAACGGAGAAGGTAACCTATTTCGCACTGCAAGAGGATGAAAAATAATAAAAACATATATCGGAATATCAATAATTATGTTGTTTCATTCAGGAAATAATATGCTGCATAACATTTTACTAAAAAACAAGAAAAAATTTTAGCAACAAGAAAAAACCGTCTCATCAGAAGCCTTCTGAAAAGATATTTTTAATTTTTTGAACAAACATCGTCCAATTTTTACGATTCACTAAACAAGCTATAATATAGCAATAATAACATTTTTGAAAAAATGATAAATATTAATTAAGTCATCACATCAAAGTTTTTCCTTCTTTGATTATCTTTTCAATGATTTCGTATCTTTGCTCTTGTGTAAAATTCATGTTTTGTTTTTTAAAAAATTTAACTACTACAAAAATATTAAACTTTGAATTTTACACACTTTTTGGGACAGTATCGAAAGTATCCAATTTTCC